>CAZECO010000239.1:0-4087 GCA_964510455.1 uncultured Actinomycetes bacterium | reverse complement strand
CCATGGTCGCCGACCTGCAGCGGGCGGTCGCCAGGATCGAGGAGAAGCTCGACGGGTCCTAGACCTGGTGCCGTTCGGCGCTCAGCTCGCGGTACGTCAGGTGGATGCCGTCGATCCGGTCCTCGAGGTCGAGGAAGTCCTCGATCAGGGACCGGTACACGGACTCGCCGCGCGCCACGCGGCTTGCGATGACGCGCGCGACCGTGTCGCGCTCCCACTCGAGGGCTCGGAGCCCTTCGAAGGACACGATCTGCACGCCGGCGACGCCGAACCCGTACTGGAGGCCCGGCCGCCCCGCCGGGGGAGACAGGGGCGGCCGGGAGTCTGTGATGGCGGCGCTCATTCCCCGACCTCCCAGCAGCCCGCGGCGGTGTCCCGCAGCCGGTCGTCGCCGATGTGGACGTACCGCTGCGTCGTCTCCGGGCTGGAATGGCCGAGGAGCTGCTGCACCCCGAGCAGGTCCGAGGAGCCCCGGTAGGCCCTGGTGGCGTACCGGTGGCGGTGCCCGTGCGGCGCCTGGCCGCTGGCGTGCTTGACGCGCTTCTGGACGGTCGCCGGGTGCAGGTGCCCGGGGCCGGACCCGCCGGGGAACACGTACCCCTCGGGGCGGGCGCGCAGCTCCGCCAGGACGGTCGGGGGCGCGGGGACGCGCCTCACCCGGCCGCCCTTGCCCCGGACGTACAGCCAGCCGTGCTCGGCGTCCTGGGTGCGGACGCGGGCGATCTCGGAGCGCCGCAGCCCGCACAGCGCCGCGAGGGACACCATCAGCCGGGCGTCGGGGTCGTGGTGCCCGAGGCCGGCGGCCACGACGCCCTCGGCGGCGGGGCGGGGCACCGACTTGGGGACGGTGACGCTGCCCAGCCGGTGCATCCCGTACCCCTGGCCGGTGGTGTCCTCGATCCACCCGTAGAAGCCGACGAGGGTCGCGCGGGCCGATTTCAGGGTCTCGGGCGCCCAGGCGTGTGATGCCAGCCACTCTTCGGCCATCAGACGTGTAGCCGCGTGCGGGTCCGGGCAGAACGTGGCCCAGCGGCGCAGGTACGAGACGCGGGTGCGGATCGTCTCGGGGCTGCGTCCCGATGCTTGGAGGTGTGTGCGGTAGTCGTTGATGATGGCTGGCCACATGGCTGGCTCCTTCCTTGGTTGGTGTGGTGATTCCCCGGGGCGGCGCGGTTCCATCGCGGCGTTCGGGTGAGTGACGCAGAGTGTGAGTGCTTGGTTACGCAGAGTGCTCGTAACCCAGAGGTCGCAGGTTCAAATCCTGCCCCCGCTACAGGGTGGTCGCCTCCTTCCTTCACTGGAAGGGGGCGACTCTGTGTTTCGGCGTCCCCGAGCAACCATTCGAGCGGGACGCCGGTGACGCGCGCCCACAGGTCCAGCGTCGCGTAGTCGGGCTGGGTGTGGCCGTTCAGGTAATTGCCGACCGTGTTGCGGTGGACGCGCAGGTGCCCGGCCATCTGAGCTGGGCTGACGCCAGTCGCCCGCAGCGACTTCCTCAGCCTGTCCGCCGTGTCCCATTCAAGACTGAGCCCGGCGGCGGTGCCCGCTTCTTGTGCCGTGCTCATGTCCACCAGTATGCACAACTTTGTGCGAAACACAAAATCTTTGTGACAGTGATGCTTGACACAAGATTTGTGCAACGCATAACTTCTGCCCCATGCCCAACGACCTCATCCCAACGGCCGCGGCCGCCGAGATACTCGGCGTCGAACGGTCCACCATCTCCCGCTGGGTAGCCCTCGGCTACATCACACCCGCCATGCGGACCAGCACGCGCGGCGCCATGCTGTTCAACCGCACCGACGTCCGCAGGTTCGCCAAGTCGCAGCGGGCCATCGCTGCCCGCGCACGCACCAAGGCCAGCGCGTGACCGCCCGGTCGGACGAGCTGCACCGGGCGTTCCTGTCCCTGCCGAACCATGACCGCCGGTGCTTGTGCCGCGAGTTCGGTCTGCCGAGCGGGTTGCGGCGCGTGGTCGACCTCGACGGCGCCGGTGTTGTGCATGAGGCGGACCGGTGCCAGCCGGTGCGGGAGTCCCGGTTCGGGGGGTCGCGATGAGCGATCTGATCATGGCCGACCGGCCGTACAAGGTGCTCGTCAAGTGCCCGAGCTGCAGCGAAATCGAGTTCATCCGGGTCGGTCTGGTGGCGCGGCTGGATCAGACCCGTGCGGGGGCGCATCTGGGGTTGAAGGTGAAGGCGGACACGATCGACCACGTGTGCGGGCAGCTCAAGATTCCCGACCCGCCGGGCGGCGAGCTGAAGGGCCAGGAACCGCTGTTCGAGAAGCCCCCGGCGGATGAGCCGGCGCACTGGGCCGAGGCCGGGGGCGACGAGTGAGCACCGTCACGGACACGGCCACCGACCGGTGGCGGCTCGGGGGCCGCGGGGGCCGGCAAAGGCTGATCCCGGACCCGGAGACCGGGGAGCTGGTGGCGTATCAGCGGACATCGACGTTCGCGAACACCCTGGACGACAAGGAGGGCCTGATCGCGTGGAAGGCGTGGATGGCGGTCCGGGGCACCCGGCACGACAAGGCCCTGACCGAGCAGGCTTTGCACGCCGCCTCGACCCCGAAGGGCGTCGTCGACCAGCTGGCCGAGCTGGGGGGCGCGGGTGAGAAGCGGGACCGGGGGGCGGACCGGCACACCATCGTCGGCATGGCCCTGACCGGGGCCCCGCTCCCGGACCTGCCGCTGCCCGCCAGGTTGGAGCTGGACAAGATCCTGGGCCTGGTCGACCAGCTGGGGACCGTCGCCGCGGTCGAGGCGCCGAACGTGTGCGACCGGTGGCAGGTCTGCGGGCGGGCCGACCTGATCCTCAACGGCCATGACGGGTCCACCATCGTGTGCGACCTGAAGACGGGGCGCCTGGACCAGCTCGCCGCCTCGATCCAGCTCGTGGCCTACGCCGCCGCCCGCTACTGGGACTGGGACACCGAATCACGGGGCGCCTGGGTCGCGGTGGACCGGCCCCGGCTCGTCGTGATCCACGCACCACAGGACGGGGCCGAACCGGTCGCCGTCGACCTCGACGTGCAGCGGGCCAAACGGTGGGCGGACCTCGCCGCACAGGTCCGCGACGCCCGCAAGGAAGCCAAACGGAAGGGAAGCAAGTGAGTTTCTGGGACGATCCGCAACACTGGCCGGGAGACGACTCGTGGCCCCGCATGGCCGGCGAATCGGTGGAGGGCACCATCACCCGCATGGCCGTCCGGAACGGCCGCTACGGCCGCCTGTCGCTGTGTGTCGAGCTCGACAACGACGGGCGTGAAAGGTGGGCGAACAGCCGGCTATGGCGGACCCTCATGGACGCCCGCATAGAACCGGGGGACCGGGTCAGGATCACACGCGGCCCCGACGAGTCGCGCGGCGACGGGCAGCGGCCCGCGACCACGTGGCGGGTCGAACGGTCCACCGCCATGGCCCCGGCTCCGGCCGCCGCCCGCCAGGCGACGGGGGGCCCGACATGGTGACCTTCCGGCCGCTGCTGGGCATCCTCGTCGGCGACCGCGAGCTGCCGGACGGCTATGACGCGTGGGGGATGCGTGCCGTGCACCCCGACTTCACCAGCCGGCACGGCTACAGGTGGCCGTTCCCCGGCCAGGTCGCGGTCGCCCCCGGCCCGATCCTGGACCACCGCGACTCCTGCCCCCGGGAGCGCGGTGACGGGATCTGCACCGCCACCACCCCCTACGGGATGGCGTCCGGCGGGATACCAGCCCACACCATCCTGCTGACCGCGCACCGGACCACGGATGTGCTCGGCGACGACACCCCGGGGAAGCTGAGGCTGCGCGAGGCCCTGGTCGTTGACGTCGTCATGCTCGGCGGCGCGCACCTCGGCGGCGCGCACCTCAGCGGCGCGAACCTCAGCCGCGCGAACCTCAGCCGCGCGGACCTCAGCGGCGCGCACCTCATCCGCGCGAACCTCAGCCACGCGTACCTCGGCGGCGCGGACCTCAGCAGCGCGAACCTCGGCGGCGCGTACCTCGGCGGCGCGGACCTCGGCGGCGCGAACCTCATCCGCGCGAACCTCATCCGCGCGAACCTCAGCCACGCGTACCTCGGCGGCGCGGACCTCAGCAG
>CAZECO010000238.1:0-4125 GCA_964510455.1 uncultured Actinomycetes bacterium | reverse complement strand
CCTAAGCCGCGGGCAGCAGCTGCTGGAGCACCGGGATGAGAGCTCGGAACGCCTGGCCCCGGTGGCTGATGGCGTCCTTCTCCGCCGAGCTCATCTGGGCGGTGGTCCGATGTTCGCCGTGCGGCAGGAAGATCGGGTCGTAGCCGAAGCCGTTGCCGCCGCGCCGCTCCCGCAGCAGGGTGCCCCCCAGCTCGCCCTCCACGACCCGCTCGGTGCCATCGGGCAGGCACAGCCCGGCGGCGCAGACGAACTGCGCGCCCCGCCGCTCGTCGGGCACGTCCGCCAGTTGTCCGAGCAGCAGATCGAGGTTCCCCTCATCGTCGCCGTGCCGTCCCGACCACCGCGCGGAGAAGATCCCCGGCATGCCGTTGAGCGCATCGACGCACAGACCGGAATCGTCGGCGACCGCCGGCAATCCCGTGTGCGCCCCCACAGCCCGGGCCTTGAGCAGGGCGTTCGCGGCGAACGTGGTGCCGGTCTCCGCGACGTCGGGCAGGTCGCCGAAAGCCGCGGTGCCGACCAGTTCGATCTCCAGCCCGCCGCTGGCCAGGATCCTGCGCAGCTCGCCGATCTTGCCGGCGTTCCTGGTGGCCAGCACCAGGCGACGGCTCATCGCGAACCCTCCAGCGCGGCCCGCTGCAGGGCGGTCAGGCTGCTGCACCCGGCAGCCGCGAGGTCCAGCAGGCGATCGAGCAGGCCGCGGTCGAACGGCTCCCCCTCAGCGGTGCCCTGGACCTCGACGTAGCGGCCGTCCCCGGTCATCACCACGTTCAGGTCCACTTCCGCCGCGACGTCGTCGTCGTAGTGCAGGTCCAGTCTCGCTTCACCGGCGATGATGCCCACGCTGACAGCCGCCACGGTATCGGTGAGCACGTTCGCGCCCGCCCGGACCCAGCCCTGGCGCCGGCCGGTCTCGATCGAGTCGGCCAGCGCGACGAACGCGCCGGTGATGGCCGCGGTCCGGGTCCCGCCGTCGGCCTGCAGCACGTCGCAGTCGATCGCGATCGTGTTCTCGCCCAGCGCCTCGTAGTCGACCACCGCGCGCAGCGACCGCCCGATCAGCCGGCTGATCTCATGCGTCCGTCCCCCGATCCTGCCCCGCACCGATTCGCGGTCCGAGCGGGTGTGCGTCGCCCGCGGCAGCATGGCGTACTCGGCGGTCACCCAGCCGAGACCCGAGCCCTTGCGCCAGCGCGGCACGCCCGGGGTGAACGATGCCGCGCACAGCACCCGGGTCCTCCCGAAACCCACAAGCACCGAGCCTTCGGCGTGATCGAGCCAACCGCGCTCGAATGAGACCGGCCGCAGCTCATCGGCGGCGCGGCCGTCGGAGCGACTCACCGATCAGTCCCCCACTGTCACGCGCAGGCCGGATTCGGCCAGCTGGATCGGACCCGGGAAGTCGTCGGCTGCCTGGGCGAGGGACTCGGCACGGTCGTTCCACGGCACCAGGTGCGTGAGGACGAGACGTCCGGCTCCCGCGCGCGCAGCGTGCTGCGCGGCCTGCCGGGATGTCAGATGGAGATCGGGCGGGTTGTTCTCGGACTCCAGCAGCGAGGCTTCGAACAGCGCCAGATCGGCGCCCCGCGCAAGATCGTGGAGCCGGTCGGTCGGCCCGGTATCGCCGGAGAAGGCCAGCACCGCGCCGTCCGCCTCGATCCGCATCCCGTACGCCTCGATCGGGTGCACCACGCGCGTCGTCCTGATCGTGAACGGTCCCACCTGGAAGCGCGGTTCCAGGTCGCGGATCTCGAACTCGCTGGTCACCGTCTCGTTGCCCCGCATGCCGTAGGCGGCCACCAGCCGCCGACCGGTGTCCGAGGGCCCCCACACCTCCACCGGCCGGCTCGGGCCGTCGGGCCGGTACTTCAGGGCCACGTAGTACGAGCACAGGTCGATGAAGTGATCGACATGCAGGTGGCTCACGATCACCGCATCGATGCTGTAGATGTCGACGTAGCGGGCCAGCGCTCCCAGCGAGCCGTTCCCCATGTCGAGCAGGATCCGCGTGCCCTCGTGCTCGACGAGATAGCAGGAAGCCGGCGACTCCGGCCCAGGGAACGATCCCGAACAGCCCACCACCACCAGTTCCACACCGGTGAGCGTAACCCAGTGCCCGCCCTGCGCGGGCCTTGGCGTGGCGTGTGTGATTCAGATCGCCACGCCGTGCGCCGGTTCCACCGACACGATCTCCGGCCCGAGGAAGCGGCGGCCCAGTGCGCCGAAGGACGCGGGGTCGCCCGTCGCAAGGAACTGGTGGCGCGGCGGCGGCAGGTCCGGGCTACGCATGAGGTTGTACTCGAACAGCGTGCGGTACACGTCTTTCGCGGTCTCCTCCGCGCTGCTGACCAAGGTGACGCCCTCGCCCATCACGTACGAAAGCACACCGGTGAGCAGCGGGTAGTGGGTGCAGCCCAGCACCAGGGTGTCGATATCCGCCGCCGCCAGGGGCTTCAGGTACTCCCTGGCGACATGGAGCAGCTCCGGACCGCTGGTGATGCCGGCCTCGACGAATTCCACGAATCGGGGGCAGGCTGCGCTGTGGATCTGCAGGTGGGTGGCCGCGGCGAAGGCATCGTCGTAGGCGCGGGAGTTGACGGTTGCGCGGGTCCCGATAACGCCGATGCGGTTGTTGCGCGTCGCCCGCACCGCGCGCCGCATCGCCGGATAGATCACCTCGACCAGCGGGATGTTGTGGTAGCGCTCGCGGGCATCGCGCAGCACCGCGGCGCTCGCCGAGTTGCAGGCGATGACCAGCATCTTCACGCCGCGCTCCACCAGGTGATCCATGATGTCCAGCGCGTAGCCGCGGACCTGCGCGATGGGCTTGGGACCGTAGGGGCCGCGGGCGGTGTCCCCCACGTACACGATGGACTCCCCGGGTAGCTGATCGAGTACAGCCCGGGCCACCGTCAGGCCGCCCACCCCGGAGTCGAAGATGCCGATCGGTGCGTCAGTCATGGTGAGGCCAGGCTAGCGATCGTTGCGCAGGCAAGGCCACGGCTGCGGGGATACTGTGCGGTGCATGACCGACGACCAGCAGTCCTCGCGGATCCCCAGCCTGCCCGGCCTCCCGGCCGAAGCGGTTGACGACGTGGTGGGCAGGGTCCGGACGCTGTACACGCACCTGGTGGGCGGCGGGCTCGCGGATCTGACGCGCACCCCGTCGGAGATCATCCACGACGAACCGCACACGCAGATCCTGCACTACCTTCCCGAGGTCGACATCGATGCCGAGGCACTGCCGGTGCTGCTCGTACCGCCGGTGAACACGGCATCGTCCACCATGGACCTGCGGCGGGGCAATTCGCTGGCCGAACACCTGATGCTGCAGGGCCGTCCCACATACCTTGTCGACTACGGGGAGATCTCGACCCGGGAGCACTCCGACATCGGCCTGGGCTTCTGGCTGGACGACATCCTGCCGACGGCGATCCGCGAGGTCTCGGCGGCCAACGGCGGCCGCGACGTCCATCTGGTCGGCTGGTGCCTGGGCGGCATCCTTGCGACGTTCACCGATTCGGTCCATCCGGACCTGCCGATCGCCTCGGTGGCGATGGTGGCCACTCCGTGGGACTTCACCCAGCTGGAGAAGTTCGAGCCGATCCGGCTGCTGGGCAGGGTGACCGGGGGGAAGGTGGAGCACACCATGTTCCGCGTCATGGGCGGCGTGCCCGGGAAGCTGAACACGCTCGCCTTCAAGTTCGCCGACCCGGTGCGCCTGGCGAAGAAGCCGTACTTCCTGGTCAAGAAGTCCGGAGACCCCGAGGTCCTCGCTCAGATCGAGGCCGTCGACGCGATGATGGACGCGATGGAGGCCTATCCGGGTCGCACCATCCGGCAGATCTACGAGAACTTCGTGCGCACCAACAACCTGCGCGAGGGGCGCATGGAATTGAAGGGCGGGCGTGTCGTGACGCTGGAGGGGGTCGACGTCCCCGTGCTGAACATCGCGGGAACCGCCGACAACATCTTCGCGCCGGTCGGATCGACCCACCACATCCGCAACCTGTTGCCGCCGGACCGCGTGACCCTGAAGGAGGCCCCGGGGGGCCACATGGGGGTGCTCACCGGACCGCGCGCCGCGACCACCACCTGGGCGTACATCGACGAGTTCCTGCGGGG
>CAZECO010000237.1:0-4133 GCA_964510455.1 uncultured Actinomycetes bacterium | reverse complement strand
GCGGCGGAAGGGGCGCCTTGACCAACCCATCAGCCGGTTCGGCGCGGCGAACGGCACGTGCGCGGGATCACGGCAGGGCGGGCTCCGGATGGTCGTCCGTGAATCGTCGAGCGGCTTCTTCCTCGACCAGTCCCTGCTCCACCAGCCAGCGGACGGCGCGGGCTCTCGCCCTGGCCTCACGCAGGGACTGCCAGACCGAGATCAACGTCGGGTGGCGTTCATGGAGCTCGTTGCGGAAGCGCCGGAACGCTCCCTTCCCGGTCAGTGACTGGCTCAGGCTGCGCCCGGCGGCACGGTCGCTGATGCCCTCGGCGAAGTCGACCATGTCCTGGTACCAGACGTAGGACGGCAGGGGGTCGATCAGGATCAGGTCCAGCTCGTCGAGGTCGACCGGGTGCTCACCGTCGATTCCCGTATCGCTGGTCCAGAAGACCACCTCTCCCGTCCTCGGGTTCATCAGCCATCGATGCTCGTAGTCGGTCTGATCCGACAGCGCCGTGGCGATCTCGTCCACCTCGATCATGTCCAAGTCGAGCACCCAGTCAGCGTATGACCCGGGAAGCGCGTAGCTGGTCTGACCCACACCTCGTGGCTGCTGCGCTTCTCGCGGCGGTACGACGTAGCGGCGCGACTCCGTGGCCTTCGGCTGGGTTGGCCGCTCCGAGTTCGCTGCCGCAGCGAGATAGACGCTGACTTTGCGAGGCGCCCTGTGACCGATCAGCCTGCGTGGACGATCTCGCCGTTGTGTGGAAGCGCACGCGATGGGCTAGCGGGGGGTCAGCCGATCTGGATGGAGGCCACGAGTTGGTCCATCTCGGCGAGTTGATCTGGTGTGGTGCCCGGCTTGTGCCATTCGTTAATCACGAGTCGGGTGCCGTCGACGTCGATGATCCATTGGCGATTCTGTCGCAGCGGGCCCTGGCCCCAGAAGTTCGGTTCCAATTGTGTCCCGTCGTCCACGGTCCACAGCGCGAACTTGCCTTCAACGCCGCAGGCAGGCGGCGCGTTGTAGTCGGGCAAGGTGTATTCGACCCGTTTGCCGGTGTACCCATCGACGGTGATGTCGACGGGTGCCGTCGAGGTGAAGCCGGGGAGTCCGGCCCACACCGTTGCGAGGTCGTCAACGGTCGGCCCTAGCGGCGGATCGAGCAGGGTCCACTTGCACCCATCGGCGTAGACGTTATGGACGTCCCAGAAGGTCACCGTGGAGTATTCCGAATGCGCCCCCTGTGGTGGTCCTTCGCCGACCCAGCCGTCCGGCAAGGTGTAGGTGACTTCAACGGGGGGCTCCGAACCCTCAAAGACGGAGAGCATTGTGCTCGGCGCGTCTGGGGCGGTCGGCTCCGCGGTCGGAGACGGTGTCTGCGACGCACTGTCGTCGTCGTTCGTGCATCCCGAGAACAGCAGCGCCAAGCCCAAGCAGGCGGCTGCGGTGGCGACGGTTAGCCGAGATCGCTTCATGGGTTCTCCTTCAAGAGTGACCCGACGGTACCTGGACGGCGCCCGGCTGGTTGTGGGGCAGGGGGTCGACACGGCAAGTGGGCACACGGTGGACACAGCCCAGAACGACAAGAGCGCCACCCGAAGTGCCCGGCTGAGCGTGGAACCGCGCAGTAGAGCCGACGAAGGGACTCGACTCCTAACCCCCTGTTTACCCCTGAGCACCTCAGCGTCCGTGGGCTGTCCGAGGTAGTGGGGGATGTACTGCTAGGCGCCCGGAGCGGCCAGCAGGGCGAGGTGTTGGTCTAGCGATGCCTCGGCCTGTTGTGCTGTGGCGCCGTCGAGGAGCACGGTGAGCGCGAGGGCTAGGAGCAGGGCGAGTATCCCGCGTGTTCGGCGGTGGGATCGACGGCTTGGTGGATTTCGCCGGCTGCTGGCCCGTCCGTGATCGGTCAGCGGTTCACGGTGGACATATCGCCGTACCGCGCCCGATCACCGCCTCGCGCGGGACCGCCTCGCCCAGCGCCGCCAGTTTTGCGGCCACACCCCCCGGCCCCGGCCGTGATGGTCTGGGCGACCTGCAGGAACCTGATCAGCTCCAACCGGTCCAGCCCCTGGGTGCGGGACTCGTCACGCTGCACCTTGGGCAGCCGGGCGTAGACGGCCGGGTCCGCGGAGATCAGCCCGTCGATGTGGGCGAACCGGAAGTACCCGCGCACGGCGTGCATCGTCGTGTTCACCGAGGAGTCCATCAGCCCGGATTCGCCGAGGTGGCGGATGTACAGCTCGACGTGGGCGCGCTGGACGCCGACCAGCGAGTCCAGCCCGTTGGTCTCGCACCAGCTGAACCATCGCTTCAGCTGATAGGCGTACAAGGCGTGGGTACGGCCGGCGTATCGGGCCAGGAACGACACCGCCGCAAGTTGGGCGGTCGACATCGAAGCCGGCTGGAACGGCAGGAGCGTCGTGGAAGCGGACATCGCCTCACCTCACGCGGCGACCTCGCAACAGGCCCAGACCCCGCCCGCCGCCAACGCGACCAGGCACCCGGACCCTACCGACGCTAACCAACGACCTCCACGCCACGCCCGCGCGCGCTAGGCGGCGGTAGGGGGCACCACGACCCAGCGGATACCGGCCCACGCTCTGCTCTCCGATTTTGCGGTTTCGGGGCCTCGAATCTTGCGCCCAGAGGTGCTCCAGATTCACGGAAACGCACAACCCGGGTGGTAGGTTCCTGGCATGAACCGGCTGCTGGCGGGCAAGGCGGATCGCCGCCTGGAACCGCTCCTGACGGAGCTGGCCAGGGTGGAGCCCGTGATCGCGCTTCACGGGCCACGCTCGGTGGGGAAGTCCACGCTGCTGGCCGACTTCGCCGGGGCCCACGGCGTGCCCGTCATCGATCTCGACGACCCGGCCACACGCGACGCTGTCGTGGCGAACGTCGCTTCCGCGGTCAGCGAGCACAGCCCGGTGTGCGTGGATGAGTACCAGCACGCGCCCGAGGTGCTGGACGCGCTGAAGGCCCGACTCAACCGCGAGGGTTCCCGGCCCGGGACGGCTGTGCTGACCGGGTCCACCCGCCAGGACGCGCTTCCGCGCACCGCGCAGGCGCTGACCGGGCGGCTGCACACGATGACGATCTGGCCGCTTTCCCAGGGCGAGATCGACGGCGCGGAAGAGAACCTGCTGCCCGCGCTGCGGCTCCAGCCTGCCGCGGCCGTTGCCGCGCACCCCACCACGGCGACCACCCGCGCCGAGTACATCGACCGGGTCTGCGCCGGCGGCTTCCCGCTCGCGCTGCGCCGTCCCGCCGGCGCCGCCCGCGACCGCTGGTTCGACGACTACATCAAGCAGTCCATCGAACGGGATGCCGTCGAGCTCGCCCGGATCCGGCAGCGGCAGCTTCTGCGGGAACTCCTGGGCAGGCTGGCCGGGCGCACCGGGCAGGTGCTCAACCTCTCCGCGGCCAGCGAGGGCCTCGGCGTATCCCGAACGACCGCCGAGGAACACACCCGGCTGTTGGAGGACCTGTTCCTCATCGAGAGGCTTCCGGCCTGGGGAAAGACGCTGCGGGCCCGCACGGTCGCCTCCCCCAAGGTCCACGTCATCGACTCCGGGGTCGCAGCCCGGCTGCTGCGGGTCAGCCCGAGCAAACTCGCCGGCCTGGACCCGACCACGCTTACCGGGTTCGGGCACCTGCTGGAGACCTTCGTGATCGGCGAGCTGCGCAAGCAAGCCGCCTGGCTGGGCGAGGCGGTCACGGCCGGGCACTGGCGGACGCACGACGGCGACGAGGTCGACTGTGTGATGGAGTTCGACGACGGCCGCGTCCTGGCCTTCGAGGTCAAGGCCAACGAGCGGGTCACCGGCCGCGATCTCAAGGGACTGCGAACCCTGCGTGGCGCCCTCGAGGATCGATTCATCACCGGCGTCGCGTTCACCACGGGGGCCCGCTCCTACACGCACGAGGACCGGATCCACGTCATGCCGGTGGACCGGCTGTGGCGAACTGTCCCATGACGGCCCTCACTGGCACGATGCCCGGTCCCGCCTGATCCCGTTCACACTCCGCCACCTGGCGTCGATCCGCCGGCTCCTCCCGGGCCGTGATGCTCGCCCCAGAGTGCGTCCCTAGGCGGCGCTGTGACGCAGGGGGTCGTCCCGGAACTTCCTTCGCGATCCGGGCGATC
>CAZECO010000236.1:0-4136 GCA_964510455.1 uncultured Actinomycetes bacterium | reverse complement strand
GGGCCTGATGCACCACCGTGTCGTGGAAGTTCAGCATCGGCGAGTGCATCATCGTGGCTCTCACGACGCCGGTGTTCGCACCGTTCTCCAGATACGCAGCGATGATGCCGCCGCCCATCGACCAGCCGACGAGCACGACATCCTGTGCCCTCTGCGCCACCGCGTACTCGACCGCGGCCGCCAGGTCGGGCCATTCGGTGTAGCCCCAGTTCCCGATGCCGTCCTCGTACGGCGCTCCCGGCTCCTTCAGGTCATCGCGGTAGTTGATCAGCATCGTGGTCATCCCGCGCACGGCGTACTCGTCCACGGCGCGCAACCCCTCGCGGACCGTCGCCCCGCGCCCGTGGACCACGATGACCCACGTCGCCGCGGCCGCGCCCTCCGGGTCGACGATGATCGCGGGAGTCGGCCCGCCGGGCGCTTCGTAGGTCACCTGCCGGTGCACCAGTCCCAGCACCCCGGCATCCGGGTAGCTGGACCAGTCGTACTGGCCGAGGTCCCCCGCCGCGGGCGGCTCTCCGGCCAGCAGGGTGTATCCGCGGGTTATGCTGCGCCCGTCCACGACGGCGCCCTGCTCCAGCAGGAGGTAGGTCCCATCGGCGAACTTCATCCCGGTCTTGGCCTCGGTGTAGTCGTCGGTCGCCGGGTCCTCGACGTCGGGGTCGACCGTGTAGGTGATGGTTCCCCGATTGCCCTCGACCTCAACCGCGGCCACCTCGTTGGCGAAGTTGTCCGTCGATCCCTCGATCGACGAGCCGTCGATGATCTGGCTGGAGTAGTACCAGCCAGCACCGAACATGACCACCATCACGACGAGCGCGAGGATGCCCAGACCCACCAGGACCTTCCTCATACGTCAAACCTAGCCCCCGCCCCTCCCGCACGGCTACCGCGAAAGGGACCGCCGCAGCAGCACCACCGCCAGCACCGCCAGCACCGCGGTGATGCCTCCCAGCACCGCTATCTCCGCCGCCACTTCCGACAGCCCGCCGCCCTCTTCGACGATGCTGTTGAACGCGTCGTTCGCCCACGCGTGCGGGGTGAGGTGGCCGAGCGTGCGCATGAACGGCGGCACCACCGACAGCGGCCACATCGAGCCGCCCAACATGCCCATGCCGATGCCGAGCGGCACGGCGAACGCCACCACCTGGTCCGGCGTCTTGGCCACCGCCCCGAGCAGCATGCCCACCGCCGCCGACAGCGCGGCCCACAGCATGACCAGGACCGCGGTCACGCCCAGCGCGCCGAAGCCTGCGTCGAACAGCAGCGCTCCCGTCCCGAACAGCAGAGCCGCCTGCGCCATTCCCAGGCACCAGCGGCCCAGCCCCACGCCAAGGATGTGCGGGCCGATGCCGGTCGGTGTGGACAGCATCCGCCGGGCCACCCCGAGGCGGCGCGCCTCCACCAGGGTCATGCCGGCCAGCATCCCGTTGAGGAAGGTGAACAGGATGAACTGGGTCGTCACCGCGCGGGCGAATCCGTTGTCGTCGACAGCCTCGCCGACCGTGACGGCCCGGGTGGTGACCGGCGGCATCGCGGCGACCACCTCGGAGGCGATGGCCGACACCGCTTGCGTGTCCTCGGTCCCCACCGCGGCCGTCGTCACGCGAACCGCGGTCGGTTCCAGCGCGAACTGTGCCGCGGCTGCGGTGATGGCCGACGCCACCGCCGAGGCGTTGGTCGAGGTGAACTCCACGGCCAGCGTGATCCCGGCCTGACCCGAGGGCGCCTGCAGAGCCGCCTCGAAGCCCGCGTCGATGGTGACGCCGCCGGACACGAACCCCAACCGGATGTCCCGGGCCAGCGCCGCGGGGTCGCTGTAGCCGGTGGTCGTCAGCGACGCCTCGTCGAGCCCCTCGACGAAGGCCGCCGAGGTCGGCGTGCCGTCGGCATCGTGGACGCCGACCGCGAAGGACTCCGGCTGGCCCCCGAACGACATGCCGATGACGATCACCAGCACCATCGGCAGGACGAGCACCGTGAACAGCGCGACCTTGTCCTTCAGGTAGTGGGTGAACTCGAACCGGCCGATGCTCAGGACCACAGAGGCGTTCATCGGGCCATCCCCCTGCGGATGGCCACCAGCCCGATGGCGCCGGTGATGAGGCCCATCGCCAGCAGGATCAGCACCCGCGGCAGCACGACCACCCAGTCCGCCTCGCCGGCCGACAGGTCGAGGAAGGCCATCAGCGCCTGGCCGTTGGGGAAGTACGCCCGCAACTGCGCGAACAGGCCGCTGCCGGTGAACACGAACGATCCGCCGAGCACGGCGAGGATCAGGGTCCCGATGATCGTCAGGGACTCGGCCTGCTGCTCGGTCCTCGCCAGGCCCGTGATGACCAGCGAGATACCCGCGATCGCGACGACGACGGCGGTGATGACCAGCAGCACCCCGATCGGATCGCCCCAATCGGCCCCGAAGGCGAACGTGGTCACCAGGTAGACCGTGAGGAGGCTGAGCATCCCCAGCGCGAAGACCGCGCAGGCCTTGCCCAACAGCACCGCGGTGGGCGGCGTCGGTCCGGCGAGGATCCGGCTCAGCGTCCCCTCCCGGCGCTCCGACATCAGCGACCGCGCAGCCGCGCCCATCACGAAGAACAGGAAGATCATCGCCATGGCGGGGGCGAAGTACGACATCAGGCTGAAGGTGCTCGTGACGCGGGTGTCCTGAACCGCGATGATCGGCGGCTGCTGCAGCAGGTCCGCCAGAGCGGCAGGGTCGATCGTGGCGCCGAACTGCTGTGCGGTGACGGACGCGGTGGTCGCGCTGACCCGGCGGGACTGGGCCGTGGCCGCGATCCCGTCGGCCACGGATTGGGCCACACTGCGCGGCAGGGTGTCGCCCGCTGTGCCGACGACGATCAGCTCGGCGGCAGAGCCCGCCATCACGGCGTCGGTGAAACCGGCGGGGATCACGACCGCGGCGCCGACGCCTTCACCCTCGACCGCGGCGGAGACCTCATCGATCCCCGTCACGGATCGTGCCTCGAAGACCACACCCCCTTCCTCCGACTGCGCCGCGAAGGCGCTCGTGATCGCGCGGGACGTCTGCGTCTGGTCGGCGTCGGCGATGACGATGGTGGTGGACAGGCTGGCTGCGGTGCCCCCGAAGGCCGCGCCCACGATGAGGGCGAGCAGGATCGGGGCGAGGAAGACCTGGATGAGGATGGACCGGTCCCGCAGCCGGCGCTTCAGGTCGAGCCGGCCGATCAGGAGTGCGGAGCCGATGGTGGTCATGCGGTGTCCCGCAGCGCCTTCCCGGTCAAGCTCAGGAAGACGGCCTCGAGGTCGGGCTCGGTGATCTCCACCCCCCCGATGACGACTTGCCCCGCAGCGGCGGAGAACGCGGCCGCGACAGCTGCGGAGGCGTCGCTACAGGTGATGATCGCGCCGTCGTCGCCGGCCTGGACGCCCTGTACACCCGGCGCTGCGGAGACTGCTGCGCGCCAGGCTTCCAGGGCCGGCGCGGACCCGTCCGCCCGGATGACCACGCTGGTCGCCCGGCCGAGCCGCGCCACCAGTTCGTCCGGCGTGCCCTCCGCGATCAGCCGGCCCTCGTCGATGATGCCGATCCGGTCGCACAGCCGCTCCGCCTCCTCCATGTAGTGCGTGGTGTAGACGACCGCCATGCCGCTGGCGCCGAGCGCGCCGACCGATTCCAGGATCGAGTTCCGGCTCTGCGGATCGACACCGACGGTGGGCTCATCCAGGATCAACAGGGTCGGCTCGTGCAGCATCCCGACGGCGATGTTGGCCCTTCGCTTCATGCCGCCTGAATACGTGTCCACCCGGTCCTTGGCGCGATCCGAGAGTCCGACGACGTCGAGCACGACACCGATCCGTTCCTTCAGCCCCTGCCCGGACAGGCCCTGCAAGCGGCCGAAGAACGTCAGGTTCTCCACCGCCGAGAGGTCCGGATACAGGGCGATCTCCTGCGGCACCAGACCGATGGCGGATTTCGCTGCGGAGGCGGCGGGGGTGATCGGTCTGCCCAGCACATGCACGGTGCCCGACGTCGCCGTCAGAAGGCCGCTGATCATGGAGATCGTCGTGGTTTTGCCCGCCCCGTTGGGTCCTAGCAGGCCGTACGTCTCGCCCGGCTGCACGGTGAAGGAGACGTCGTCGACGGCGAGCAG
>CAZECO010000235.1:0-4138 GCA_964510455.1 uncultured Actinomycetes bacterium | reverse complement strand
CGGAGGCACCGGACCTCGGGCACGCCCCCCAGCTCGAGGACGCGCAGTGGACGGCGTCCCAGATCCTCGACTGGCTGGGTTCGGCACCCGGATTGGGGCGCCTGCGGACCGTGTGAGCGTCGCGACGACCCGCACGGATCACCAGCGCCAACCAGCCGCTCGTGGACGCGGACGATCGCACGGCCTTGCCGGCGCTCGACCGGGCTCTGTGTGCCAGGCCGTGCCGAGCTGAGACAGGGCTTGGGGCGGTCGCGGGACTGTCCGCTTATCCGCCCGCCGGCCTTGGTGTCCCGCTGAAGCTCGCTTCAGCGCGGTGGCGGTCGATGACCGTGACGAGAGCGGACACCGTTGTGGTGAGCAAGCCGCCGCCCGGTTGCGGGCGGCGCCTACCGGCGAGTGCCTCCCAAATCCGTTGTGGGGACAAGGGTCGGGAGGTGGTGAATATGGCTGAATGCGCGATTCGCAGTTGCATTTCCGCCACTGCGGCAGCGGCTGCGGACGCATGAGTCGCCATTGCCGTCGTCGTCGCAGGGTCAGGCTGAGTCCAGCAGCCGGTCCCAGCACTGGTTTCCGGGCCGATCCTCCGTCGCCTCCACCGGGCTCGATTCTTCACGCCGAACGCGTCGGTACTTGGGGCAACACTTCGCGCTGGGCGTGGGCTTCGGGCGGTGCTCGGAGTTCCGACGCGTTCGGCGTCGTAGCCGAGCACGCTGCCGCGTATTCACGTGGCGCGGGCACAGCATCGTGCAGGCGGAGTCCTACGGCAGCCGGACCAGCCCAAACAGACGCTTCGCTTTCAGTCCGATGACCCGATGACCCCCAAACACGTCGTCGGCGCCTCGAAACTCCGGGCATCCCCGGCAGCCCACGCCCAGCGCCGGCACATGCCCCGAATACCGACGCGTTCCCCCTCGGCAACGCACCGGCCGGCGCGTACCCCAAGCACTCCGAGCGTGCGGGCATAGCCCGCGTCGCGGAGGTCCTGCCCTGCGGACCTCCCCACCGGCGCCGTCTTCGCCCGACGGTTGCGCCCGGCCGGGCGGTCATCCAGCAGCAACCGGCCAACCGGCGACACGGGTGTGGGGCGTCACGGTTTCGGCTGCACCGCACGGGACTACGATGGGGTGAATCCCCGCGACCCGGCGCCTGGCTGGGCCGCATGAGCAACCGCGGAGGCGCAGTGGCAGTGGCAACGGCCAGCGGCACGCTGTACCGGGGCCGGGAGGGCATGTGGTCGTGGGTCGCGCACCGGATCACGGGTGTGGCGGTCTTCTTCTTCCTCCTGGTCCACGTCCTCGATACCGCCCTGGTGAGGGTGTCCCCGCACCAGTACGACGTGGTGATCGCGACCTACAAGACGCCGATCGTGAACCTGATGGAGGTCGGCCTGGTGGGCGCCGTCCTGTACCACGCGCTCAACGGCCTGCGGGTCATCGCGATCGACTTCTGGGAGAAGGGGCCCCGGTACCAGCGCCCCATGCTGTGGAGCATCGTCGGGGTCTGGCTGGTGCTCATGGTCCCGGGCGCGTACTTCATGATGCTGCACACCATTGAGAGCCTGTTCGGGAGCACACCGTGACCGTCCAACCCGATCTGGGGCTGTCGAAGCCCCGCAGCCCGCAGCGCAGGGGTGCGCGCAGCAACTTCGAGATGTACTCGTGGCTCTTCATGCGGATCTCCGGCGTTGTGCTGGTCTTCCTCGTCCTGGGCCACCTGCTGATCATGAACATCCTCGACGGCGGCGTGCAGCGCATCAACTTCGCGTTCGTCGCCGGCCGGTGGAGTTCGCCGTTCTGGCAGATCTGGGACCTGCTGCAGCTGTGGCTGGCGATGCTGCACGGCGCCAACGGACTGCGGGTGATCATCAACGACTACGCCGAGAAGGACCGCACGCGCTTCCATCTGAAGATGCTGCTGTACGTGGCAACCGTGTTCACGGTGGTGCTGGGCACGCTGGTCATCTTCACCTTCGACCCCAACCTGACCTGATCGGGAGCAGCGGATGCAGACCCATAGGTACGACGTCGTCATCGTCGGCGCGGGGGGCGCCGGCATGCGTGCAGCGCTGGAATCGGGTCAGCGCGCCCGCACCGCCGTGCTGACCAAGCTCTATCCGACCCGCTCCCACACCGGTGCAGCCCAGGGCGGGATGTGCGCCGCGCTGGCGAACGTGGAGGAGGACAACTGGGAGTGGCACACCTTCGACACGATCAAGGGCGGCGACTACCTGGTGGATCAGGACGCCGCCGAGGTCATGGCGAAGGAGGCCATCGACGCCGTCCTGGACCTGGAGAAGATGGGTCTGCCGTTCAACCGCACCCCCGAGGGCAAGATCGACCAGCGCCGGTTCGGGGGGCACACCCGCAACCACGGCGAGGCGGCGGTGCGCCGGGCGTGCTACGCGGCCGACCGCACCGGCCACATGATCCTGCAGACGCTGTACCAGAACTGCATCAAGCACGGCATCGAGTTCTTCAACGAGTACTACGTGCTCGACGTGATCATGAACGACGGCGCCTGCGCGGGGGTTGTCGCCCTGGAGCTGGCCACCGGAGAGATCCACGTCTTCCAGGCCAAGTCCGTGGTTTTCGCCACCGGCGGGTTCGGCAAGGTGTACAAGACGACGTCCAACGCCCACACCCTCACCGGCGACGGGATGGCGATCACCTACCGGCGCGGCCTGCCGCTGGAGGACATGGAGTTCTACCAGTTCCACCCGACCGGCCTTGCGGGCCTGGGCGTGCTGCTCACCGAGGGCGCCCGCGGCGAGGGCGGCATCCTGCGCAACGCCTCCGGCGAGCGCTTCATGGAGCGCTACGCCCCCACCATCAAGGACCTCGCACCGCGCGACATGGTCGCCCGCGCCATGGTGCAGGAGGTGCGGGAGGGCCGTGGCGCCGGACCGAACTCCGACTACGTCTACCTCGACCTGACGCACCTGCCGGCCGAGCAGATCGAGGCCAAGCTGCCGGACATCACGGAGTTCTCCCGCACCTACCTCGGCGTCGACCCGATCTCCGAGCTCGTGCCCGTGTTCCCGACCGCGCATTACGCCATGGGCGGCATCCCCACGAACATCCGCACCGAGGTGCTGAGCAACAACACCGACGTCGTGCCCGGGCTGTATGCGGCCGGCGAGTGCGCCTGCGTGTCGGTGCACGGCGCCAACCGGTTGGGCACCAACTCGCTGCTGGATATCAACGTGTTCGGCAAACGGGCCGGGATCGCCGCCGCACAGTACGCTGCCACTGCCGACTGGGTGGAGCTGCCGGAGGCTCCCGAGAAGGACGTCGCTGCGATGCTGGAGCACATCGCCACCAGCGATGGCGGGGAACGCGTAGGGGCGCTGCGCCGCGAGATGCAGGAGACGATGGACTTCAACGCCCAGGTGTACCGGACCGAGGCGACGCTGAAGCAGGCCCTGTCCGACGTCCAGCAGCTGCGCCGGCGCTACCGGAACATCTCCATCCAGGACAAGGGCAAGCGCTTCAACACCGACCTGCTCGAAGCCGTCGAGCTGGGCTTCCTGCTGGACCTGGCGGAGATCCTGGTCACCGGCGCGCTGGCCCGCAAGGAGTCGCGCGGCGGACATGCCCGCGAGGACTACCGCACCCGCGACGACGTGAACTTCATGCGCCACACGATGGCCTACCGCGAGCGCGACGCCGAGGGCCGATCCTACGTCCGACTGGACTACAAGCCCGTGACGATCACCCGTTACCAGCCGATGGAGCGCAAGTACTGATGACCGACACGACTGTTGCTGCTGAGACCACGGCGCCAGCGCCGCCGAAGGCGCCCGCGCCGACAACCCTGACCGTCCGGCTCAAGATCAGGCGCTTCGACCCGGAAGAAGACAAGGAACCGTTCTGGCAGGAGTTCACGGTCCAGGCGTACGCCACCGACCGGATCCTGGACGTCCTGCACCAGGTGAAGTGGGAACTGGACGGCACGCTCACGTTCCGCCGCTCCTGCGGGCACGGGATCTGCGGGTCCGACGCGATGCGGATCAACGGCCGCAACCGGCTGGCCTGCAAGACGCTGGTGAAGGATCTTCCGCTGAAGAAGCCCATCACGATCGAAGCGATCAAGGGCCTTCCGCTGGAGAAGGACCTCATCGTCGACATGGAGCCGTTCT
>CAZECO010000234.1:0-4141 GCA_964510455.1 uncultured Actinomycetes bacterium | reverse complement strand
GCCAGGCAGGACACCAGCGCGACGAGGGCGAGCGCGACGGCGAGCACCAGCAGCATCAGCCCGGTGCGCTGCCACTCGGTGTCCGGAGTGCCTGCGGCCTGCACGATCGGCAGCGCGGCGTACAGGATCACCACGGATGCCCCGGCGACCAGATGCAGTCGCTGCTGGCGCCGGAGCCGGTCCTGGCCCTGCCACATCTTCCTGCGCCGCAGGATGTGGTCGCGCCCGGCGAGCCCCTGGATCTGGCCGGGGCCGGCACCGGGCTCGGGGTCGGGCACCGCCTCGTAGTGGCGCCGCGTCTGGCGGGACAGCCACATCAGGAGCCCCAGGGCCAGGATCGGGACGAGGGCCGTGAGGAGCAGCCGCCGGCTCGGGGAGTTCAGGGCAGGCTCTGCGAGGACGTCCGTGAACGACGCCCAGCCGGGCAGGGAGCACACCAGCGCCCCGCTGCGGAAGCACTGCCAGGCGAACAGGTCCATGCTGACCAGGCACACGGTCGCGACGAAGATCATGGTCATCAGCAGGCCGGCCCACCGCACGGCCACCGCACTGACCCGCCTGGCGTCGTCGTCCACCTCGATCCCGGGTCGCGACCAGTAGACGACGTTGGTGATCGCGAACGGCAGCAGCGCCATCCAGCCGACGCGCTTCACCCACTCCAGGGCCATCCCGCCGCCGGAGGTGAGGGCGCCCCACGAATAGGCCTCCACACCTGGCGCCGACGGGTCGCGGTAGAAGCCGGTCAGCCGGTCGACGTAGCTGGCGACCCGCTCCGGATCGCCCTTGCCGTCCCGGTTGAGCATCTGGCTCGGCGGCGTCCCCGAAACCCCGTGGATGCGGATCTCGCGCGGCATGCGCACCTCCCGGGGCCTCTGCGGGGCAATTCTTGACCCGGACGCCGCGGCGTGTCAGGCGAATGGTCGGACGGGGGTTGGGCGGGGGCCCGAGCGGCGCCAAGTCCGTTGATCGCGTCGAATTCCTGGCGCGTCGCGAGCCAACACGGCGTGTCGTCCAGGAATTCGCTGCGATCAACGGCAACCCGCAGCGGCCGGCGCCAGAACGACGCCGCGCTTTCCACAGGTCCTATGCCCGACCTGCGGGCTGTGGATCGCCGCCCGCCCCCGCAGTCCGACCCCGGCACCATCAAACCGTGGAAGCGCTCGATCGACTCATCGCCCGCCGGCACGGCGTCGTGCGGCGGGCGGACCTGCACGCCCGGGGCCTGAGCGAGGATGTCATCTGGCGCCAGACCCGGCAGGGCATCTGGCGTGTCGCCGGCCCGGGGATCCTCGTGCACGACAGCGCCGCTCCGGGGCTCGCCACTGATTCACGGATCGCGGGGCTCTGGATGCCGAACGCCATCCTCACCGGTCCGTCCGCCGCTGTGCTCTGGCCCCAGCTCGCGTGGAAGGGTCAGGAGTTCCCGCAGCGCGCGATGCTCATCGGGCGTCGATCCGGCCGCGGACCCTGGCGCGCTGTTCGACACCCTGGTGCCCGAGGGGTGAGGGTCGACGGCGCGCGCGTGGCGGATCACACCACAACCGTCATCGACCTGCTGCGCTTCCTTCCCGACGAACGGCAGGCCGTGGCGATCGGGACGTCTGCGATCAACACCGGGCTCACCACCGTCGACCGACTGCAGCATCGCCTCCCCAGGCTGGGGTCGCTGGAGGGCGTGCAACAACTGCGCTGGGTGGTGGGGCTGCTCGAATTCGGTGTCCGCTCAGTACCGGAACACGACCTGCACGAGGCGCTGCGGAGGGCGGGCATCGACGGGTGGACGCCGAACGCGGAACTGACGGTCCGGGGTCGGACGTTCCGCGTCGACGTGGCCTTCGAAGCCGAGCGGGTCTACCTGGAGTACGACGGCCGCGAGCCGCATTCCGGGGACGCGGCGTTCGACCGTGATCGGGATCGGCAGAACTACCTCAGCGCAGCAGGGTGGCTGCCGATCCGGGTGACGAAGGAGATGCTGGCCAACCCCCACCGCCTCGCGGCACTCATGCAGCAGATCCGAGCGGCGCTGGCTGAGCGCAGGAGCGCGGCGTGACCGCGTCACGGACTCGAACCCGCGGCGTCCCGCCCCGGCTCTCGTCAGCCGGATCACGTGGTCCGACCCCGTTCCCCGTTGATCGCAGCGAATTCCCGGACGACACGCCGACAGCCGCCCCGACACGCCAGGAATTCGGCGCGATCAATGCGACCGGGGGCGCCGGAAGCTGCGCTCGGGCGGGGAGGCAGCACCGCAGGGCCCGCATAACCAGCCCGGCCGCCCCCGCCGCCGTCACCCCACTCCGCACGACCGCTCGTCCACAACGCGCACCGCAGTGTCCTGCACCATCGGCTGCGCCCCCACAGCCAGCGGCACGCCCGGGAACGCCGGCTGGTCGAAGGTGGCCCGAACCTCCACCGGCGCACCCGGCGCCAGCTGCACCTTCGCGCCCCAAACGGGGTGGCCGCGCTCCGATCCCTGCACCGCCGGTACGGCCACGCCGTTCACCTCGAACGACCGACCGACGGCTCCCGACGGCCCGTAGACGTGCACGGACATGCTCGACGTCCCGTAGGGCGCGCTCGGCTCGTCGTTGCGCCCCGAGATGTACCCCGGCAGCCCCGGCGGAATCGGAGCGATCTGCAGCCGCGCCACCACCTCCCCCGAGATAGTCCCGGAGGCACACGAGCCGACAGCCGTGTACGACAGCTCCGATGACACGTAGGAGTCGATCTTGTTCCCCGCCGTGTTGTTGAACGCCGCCGTCACCCAGGGCCCCGACAGCGACGGCACGGCGCCCCCGAGCAGCGACTGCTCCAGCAAAGCCTCCACCGCAGCATCGGGCGACCACACCTGGATGCGCGAACCCGACACCGCCGGACCCAGCGCCCTCCACAGGGCTGCGGGTTCCAACTTCGAGGAGCCCAGCCGGCCGAAGACCTGCTGCAGGAACGCCAGCATCACTTCGTCCTTCGCGACCGGGTCCTGGTATCGCACGTAGATGTCGCGCGCGAAGAACAGTTCCGCGTTCGACGAGTCCAGCGTCACCCCGTCGACGGTGACCGGCCCGGACAGCGCCATCAGTCCAGCGACCGCTCGCGGGTCCAGCGACACCACGTAGTCCGCCGACGGATCCAGCACCCGGTGCACGACCGACGCCGGATACGGGTAGTGCCGAGTCAGGTTGTAGCCCCACAGGTACGTGGCGTCCGATCCCCACAACCGCTCGTACTCATCCGGAAGCGACGACAAGTCCTGCCGGACCGCCGTCTCAGGACCGTTCGCCGCCGCTTCCTCCAGCGCGAACCGGCCGTCCGCAACAGTGAGCGATGTGTAGGCGCCGTAGAAGCCCCCGCCCGACCCGCGGGCCTCCGACGGTTGACCGATGATCACCAGCCACCGCACCGGCACCTGGGTCCCCAACATCCCCGGCAGGACCTGCGCCAGCACAGCGCCCTGCGCCAGCGGGTCCACGATGCGCAGGAGTTGCTCCTGCGCGTGCACGATTTCGCCGCGCACCGGACGGAGCACGGCCCCGGTATCGATCGCGGCCAGCTGCACCGCGGCATCCGCAGCTGCCGCCGCCGTGGCCCGCAGTTCCGGCGTGACCTGGACCAGCGCCGCTGACGCCAGTGCCAGATCCCCGTCCGCTTTCGACAGCTCGGCGCCAAGACCATCGGAAGTCGTCAGCACAGCGTGGGCTGCACCAGCCAACGTCGCACCGGCCTGCACCGTAGTGCCGACCACCGGGAAGCTCTGGGCCCAGGACCATGGTGCTGATGACAGGCGCGCCTCTAGGGAAGCAGCCTGGACCCGGGCCTCCGCCAGCAACGGCACTGCGGCCGCGTAGTCGCCGTCCCCGGCGGCCGCCTGAACCTCGGAAGCGCTGGCCCGAAGGGCAAGCACGTCGCGGCCGACCGCGATCCCGGTGACGAGGAACCACAGCGCCAGAAGGACAACACCAACGAGGAGGCCGCCAACGAACCCAAACGCGAAACGTCCGGGTCGGGATTTCGGCATGCTGGGATTGTGTCATGCCCGTTGATGCGCCGGATTCTGGCGCGTGGCGGCCGGTAACGCCGTGTCAGTTTGGTTTTCGCTCGACCGGTTCCCGCCTCCGATCTCTGTACCTCACAGAGAGGAAGCACG
>CAZECO010000233.1:0-4190 GCA_964510455.1 uncultured Actinomycetes bacterium | reverse complement strand
CAACTCGCCGAGATGCTGCGCGACGCCGGAGATGGGTCGGGGGACGACCAGGCCGACGCGGGGAGTCGGACCTTCGAGCGCGAGCAGGAGATCTCGCTGGCGGCGAACACGATCGACATGCTCGACCAGGTCGACCGCGCCCTGCGCCGCCTGGACAAGGGGACTTATGGCATATGCGAGAACTGCGGCCAGCCCATCGGCAAGCTCCGGCTCCAGGCCTTCCCGCGAGCGACCCTCTGCCTTTCCTGCAAGGAGAAGCAGGAGCGCCGTTGACCGCGGGGACGAATTGGGCCGGGGTTGCGACGACCTAGGCTGATGGGGTGGCTCGTCGCTCCGCGGTCCTGACCGTCCTGCTGATCGCGGCGGCGGTCGTGTTCCTGGATCAGTTGACGAAGGCCTGGGCGGTGGCGAACCTGCGCGACCGGCTGCCGGTCGAAGTGGTCGGGGAATGGCTGCAATGGAGGTTCGCGACCAACTCGGGGGCGGCCTTCTCCTTCGGCAGCGGCCGGGCCTGGGTGTTCACCCTCATCGCCGCTGCCGTCATCGTGGTCGTCCTCTACTTCACCCCGCGGGTCGCCAATCGATGGTGGGCGATCGCCTTGGGACTGATCCTCGGCGGCGGCATGGGCAATTTCGTGGACAGGATGGTCCGGGAGCCCGGTGTCGGCCAGGGCCACGTCATCGACTTCATCGCGATCCCGAACTGGCCGGTGTTCAACATCGCCGACATGGCGGTCGTGTGCGGTTCGCTGCTGGGGGTGTTCCTGTCGCTGAAGGGGATCGACTACCGCGCGCCCGCCGACAGGACAACTGCCGAACCCGCCGAACCGGCATCCGCGCAATGACCGGAACGCGACTGATGCCCGTGCCGGACGGGCTCGTCGGAGAGCGCGCCGATGCGGCGATCGCGCGACTGACCGGCCTGTCCCGGACGAAGGCGGCCGATCTGATCGACGCCGGTGCGGTGCGGATCGACGGCGCCGAGATCGAACGGGCGTTCAAGCTCCGGGCGGGGGCGATGATCGAGATCTCGATCCCGGACGCTGCGCCGGCGCCGGTAGTCGCCCCGGCCGCCGTCCCGGGCATGAGCGTCCTGCACGACGACGCGGACATCGTCGTGGTGGACAAGCCCGTCGGCGTGGCGGTGCATCCCAGTCCCGGCTGGACCGGGCCGACGGTGATCGGCGGGCTTGCGGCGGCCGGTTTCCGGGTCGCGACCTCGGGCGCCGCCGAACGGCAGGGGGTGGTCCACCGCCTGGATGTCGGCACCTCCGGAGTGATGGTGGTCGCCAAGAGCGAATCGGCGTACACGAGCCTGAAGCAGCAGTTCCGGGAGCGCACCGTCGACAAGGTCTATCACGCACTGGTGCAGGGACATCCGGATCCCAGCGCCGGCACGATCGACGCTCCGATCGGCCGCCACCCGACCCACGACTACAAGTGGGCTGTGACGGCCGACGGGAGGCCGAGCCTCACGCACTACGCGACACTGGAGGCCTTCCGGTACGGCTCGCTGCTGGAGATCCATCTCGAGACCGGACGCACGCACCAGATCCGCGTGCACATGGCAGCCGTCCGGCACCCGTGCGTCGGAGACCTCACCTACGGGGCGGACCCGGTGCTCGCCGCACGCCTCGGCCTGACCCGCCAATGGCTGCACGCGGTCGAGCTGACCCTGGAGCACCCGGGGAACCGACAGCGCCTGACGTTCACCAGCGAGTACCCGCAGGATCTGGCCACCGCCCTGGAGCGGATCACATCCTGGGGATGAGTCCCGGGCCGCCACGCCGTTTCCCTGCCGCCGGCGGCCCGCACCCTCGGGTTAGGGTTAGCCAACCGCGTTCATCGCGCACTTCCCCCGTCGGTCGCCGGTGCCCGCCTTCGGCGCGCGCACTTGCCGACGGCGCGGCCCGGGACGTTGGATAGGAACTCGACGGAGGGGAGAGACGTGAGCCAGGACTTCGTCCATCTCCACGTCCACACCGAGTACTCGATGCTGGACGGGGCGGCCCGGCTGTCGGACCTGTTCGCGGCGACGAAGGAGCTCGGCCAGACCGCTATCGCCATGACCGACCACGGCAACCTCTATGGCGCGTTCGAGTTCGCCCAGGGGGCGCGCGCCGCCGGATTGAAACCGATCATCGGCATGGAGGGGTACTACGCGCCGCAGGGGCGCGCCCACAAGCGCGCCGTCGACTTCGGGGGCGGTTACGACGATGGGGCCGGGGAGGTCAGCGAGGGCAAGGGCAAGTTCGCCTACACCCACATGACGCTGTGGGCGGAGAGCACACCCGGTCTGCACAACCTGTTCCGGCTGTCCAGCCTGGCCAGCATCGAGGGCTACTACCGGCACCCGAGGTTCGACCGCGAACTCCTGCAGCGGTACGGCCGGGGCATCATCGGCACGACCGGGTGCCCCTCCGGCGAGGTGAACCGGTGGCTGCAGGCCGGCAACTACGAGCGGGCGCTGGCCACGGCGGCCGACATGCAGGAGATCCTCGGCAGGGACAACTACTTCTGCGAGCTGATGGACCACGGCATCGCGATCGAGCGGAAGTTCCGCGACGACCTGCTGCGCATCGCCAAGCACCTGAACCTGCCCCTGGTGGCGACCAACGACCTGCACTACGTCAAGCCCGAGGACGCGCAGGTGCATGACGCATTCCTCTGCGTGGGCACCAAGGCGACCATCGACGATCCCAAGCGGTTCCGGTTCGACGCCAAGGACTTCTATGTGAAGTCCGCCGCCGAGATGGCGCAGGTCTGGGGGCACATGCCCGAGGCGCTGAGCAACACGCTGCTGATCGCCGAGCGCTGCGATGTGACCTTCACCGAGAACCAGAAGCTGATGCCGCGCTTCGACGTCCCGCCGGGCGAGACGGAGGAGTCCTGGCTGGTGAAGGAGGTGGAGCGCGGGCTGACCGCGCGATTCGCCCCGGACCCGGTCCCGGACAGCCACCACAAACAGGCGGAGTACGAGCTCGCCATGGTGGCCCGGATGGGCTTCCCCGGCTACTTCCTGGTGGTGGCGGACCTGGTGCGGCACGCGAAGACGGTCGGCATCCGGGTCGGGCCCGGCCGCGGATCCGCCCCGGGAGCCCTGATCGCCTGGGCGCTGGGCATCACCGAGCTGGACCCGCTCAAGCACGGCCTGCTGTTCGAGCGGTTCCTGAACCCCGAGCGGATCTCGATGCCCGACATCGACATCGACTTCGACGAGCGCCGGCGCGGGGAGATGATCAAGTACGCGACCGAGACGTACGGCAGCGACCGGGTCGCGCAGATCGTCACCTACGGCACCATCAAGGCCAAGGCCGCGATCAAGGACAGCGCCCGCGTGCTCGGGCTGCCCTTCAGCGTGTCCGACCGGATCACCAAGGCGATGCCGCCCGCCGTCATGGGCAAGGACATCCCGCTGTCGGGCATCTTCGACCCCTCCCACAAGCGCTACGCCGAGGCCGGCGAGTTCCGCGAGCTGTACGAGTCGGACGAGACGGTGCACCAGATCGTCGATCTGGCCCGCGGGCTGGAGGGCCTGAAGCGGCAGGTGGGCGTCCACGCCGCCGGGGTGATCCTGTCGGCGGAGCCGCTGATGGACGTGCTGCCGGTGTGGATGCGCGACGACGGCACCGTCATCACCCAGTTCGACATGGGCGCGTGCGAGAAGCTCGGCCTGCTGAAGATGGACTTCCTGGGGCTGCGCAACCTCACCGTCCTGGACGACTGCCTGCGCCACATCGAGGCCAACATCGGCAGCGCGCTGGTACTGGAGGATCTGCCGCTGGACGACCGTGCGACCTTCGAGCTGCTGGCGCGCGGCGACACCCTCGGGGTCTTCCAGCTGGACGGCGGGCCGATGCGCCAGCTGCTGCGCTCCATGGTCCCGGACAGCTTCGAGGACATCTCGGCGGTGCTGGCGCTGTACCGGCCCGGCCCGATGGGGGCCAACGCCCACAACGACTACGCCGACCGCAAGAACGGGCGCAAGCCGGTGGCGCCGCTGCACCCGGAGCTGGCCGCGCCGCTGGAGGAGATCCTCGGCGGGACCTACCAGCTGATCGTCTACCAGGAACAGGTGATGGCGATCGCCCAGCAGCTGGCCGGCTACAGCCTCGGCCAGGCGGACCTGCTGCGGCGGGCGATGGGCAAGAAGAAGAAGGAGATCATCGACGCGGAGTTCGTCCCGTTCC
>CAZECO010000232.1:0-4260 GCA_964510455.1 uncultured Actinomycetes bacterium | reverse complement strand
TTTCGCTCGACCGGTTCCCGCCTCCGATCTCTGTACCTCACAGAGAGGAAGCACGGCTCCACAAATCGTGACAAATGCCATGTTGCAGTATCGAACTTCCATAACGATCCGATAACGGCGCACCGGACTCGTCACCGAGAAACCGGAACCCCTTGCAACGCGGGCCTTAGGCTCCGATATCGTTCGCGCCATGACTAGACTGCGCTCACGTTTCGCCGCTACTGCACTTGTCGGCGGTGTGCTGGCCATCGGTGGACTCGCCGTGGTTCCAGCGCTCGCCTACCCCCCGGGGACGGCCCTGGCGATCGCGTGCGACGCCTTCACCTACTCGCCCGGCGCGACAGCCACCTGCACACTTACCAATATCAACCCGGCGGGTCCGAATGACATCGTGCTCGGGGAGCAGATCGGTGCGGCTGGAGAGGGCGTCTCGATCGCCCGCGCCTCGTTCTTGGCTCAGGAGGCGGCACCGACATATGTCGAACAGCTCATCCTCCCAATGACACTGGGAACCTACGAGGTCATCGGCACCAGCGCCGGCGAAGTGGCCACGACAACCGTTCGGGTTGTTGCCAGCGGTGAGGCGACGGCCTTCTCGATCACCGTCAGCGCCGACGGGACGAGCGTCACCGTTCAGAACGGCCAGCCCGGGTGCTCGGTGACGATCTACGCGAACGGCACTGCCGTCGGCACGGGAGTAGTCGGCGCCGACGGCTCCGTGACGATCGTTCCGACGTCGCCCATCCCAGCGGGCGCCGAGGTTACCGCACAACAGTCCGCGTCCGACAGTTGCGCGGCGCTCTCCGCGGCGCCGGTAACGGTCAGCGGCCCAGCCAAGCCGGCTACCAAACCGCCGGCCGAGACCGCCAAGACCCCCGCCACCGGTGCCAATGTGGCGCTCGGGGTTGTTGCCGGTATCGGGGCGCTCGCGGTCGGGGGCGGGTTGGTCGCCTCCAGCAGGCGTAAGAAGGTCTGAGCCAGTCATCCGGTTGAGGAGGGGCGCCCCGGCGATTGGGGGCGCCCCTCCTCAACGGTCGTCCCACATACGCCCGCGTTGATCGCGCCGAATTCCTGGGCGACTCGCCGTATCCGTGCGCATCACGATGGGATTCCGCCGCGATCAACGGGGCGGGGGCGGATCACCAAGTGGAGGCGCTACGCCTGGGCCTCGGGCGCCCGCGCGACGCCCTCCATCTCCAGCGCATCCGGCTCCCGCGGCAAAGCCACTGCGGGCAGTTCTCGCACGTCGAGTGCCTGGCAGTACATGTCCAGCAAGTCGGCGACCTGGTCGAGCGTCATCGGTGCCACCGGCACGTGGCTGATCAACCGGTGCGCCGTCGGTCGCAGCGCCTCCGACGCCGACGCCAGCACCTCATGCAGCTTTTCGCCGGGGCGCAGCCCGGTGTACTCGATCGCGATCCGGCGGCCCGACATCGCGATCAACTGCTCGGCGACGTCAACGATCCGCACCGGTACACCCATGTCCAGCACCATGACCTCACCGGTGCCGCCCAGAGCACCGGCCTGCAGTACCAGCTGCACGGCTTCGGAGATCGTCATGAAGTACCGCGTCACATCGCGATCGGTGACCGTCACCGGGCCCCCGCGCCGGACCTGCTCAGCGAACGCCGTCAGCACCGAGCCGCGCGAGCCCAGCACGTTGCCGAACCGAACCGACACGTACCGGCCCGAGTAATCCAGCGCCGCCTGCGCGGTGAGGTGCTCAGCCGACCGTTTCGTCGACCCCAGCACACTCGTGGGATCAGCGGCCTTGTCGGTGGAGATGTTGACGAACACGCCCACCCCGACCGCCCCCGCAGCCGATAGCACGTTCCAGGTGCCGATCACGTTGGTCTTGCACCCCTCCTCGGGGTACATCTGCAGCATCGGCAGGTGCTTCAGCGCGGCGGCATGGAAGACTACTTCGGGCCGGAATTCCTCGAACACGCATCCGAGACGGCCGGGGTCACGGATGTCGGCGAGGATGAGATCCCGGGTGCTCAGCAGCCCTTTGCCGTCGATGGACAGCTGCAGCGCGTGGAGTGCGGACTCGTCGCGGTCGAGCATGCCGAGGCGGGCCGGCCCGAGCCGGTGGATCTGCCGGCATAGCTCCGAGCCGATGGAGCCGCCGGCGCCGGTCACCAGCACCCGTTTGCCCGCCAGGTACCCGGCCACCTCCGACAGGTCCGTCTGGACCTGATGGCGGCCCAGCAGATCGGCCATGTCGAGGTCGCGCAGGTCTCGCACTCCGACCACTTCGCCGATCAACTCCGCGAGCGGCGGCAGCACCTTGATCTTGGCGTCGGTGCCCGCGACCTGATCCGAGACCCGTCGAAACAGGCCAGAGCCTGCGGTCGGCGCCGCAACAAGTACCCGCGTGATGCGCTCCTCCCGGATGAGGCGGCACAGGTCGCCCACCGCCCCGAGCACGCGCACATAGCTCACGCGGAAGTGCTTCTTGCGTGGGTCGTCGTCAATGAACCCGACGGGCAGGTAGGGGGACTCCGGGTTGTGCAGCAGGTCGCGCACCAGCCAGACGCCGGCATCGCCGGCGCCGACGATCAACGCCCGTTCGCCGCTGGACGGGCGGAAGGCCTGCTCTCGGACCCGACGCAGCACGAGCCGGTACCCCAACGTCCCCAAGAGGGCCAGCACCGTGGCGGCGACGGGAACAGAGATCGGCACGACCCGCTCGATGAAAGGCAGTTGCAGAACCGCGGTGATCGACGCGCCGACGAACATCGCAACAAGGGCGACGATCACGGCCTCGTCCAGCGACCCAAGGCGGTGGCGTCCGGCGTAGAGCCGAAGCGTCCACCCGACCACGGCGTGCAGCAGCGCCGCGACCAGGCCAGCCTGCAGCGCCCCGCGCCACCATTGGGCATCGACATCGAAGTCGAAGCGGAGGGCGACGGCGATCAGGAACGCGGAAACCCAGATGAGGACGTCGAACAGCGCGAGCAGGCGATGCCGTTCATTTCCCAGCATCAGGGTGCTCCGGCGCACCCCTCCGTTGAACGAGACCAAGGATCCCCCTCCCCCGAAAGGCACTCGACAGCCTACGCGATGAGCCCGTTGCGCCGGGCGGGGTCGGGTCACATGGCTCGGGCGCCCCCGAATCTCGGTTCCGCACACCGATCCGCCCTGGTGACAGGCTCCCAATCGGTTGCACCGAAGAGCGCGGCCGACGGAACCCTTTTCGGCGCGCCGGGTGTCCGGAACTCGCGGTCCCGGGTTGCTGCCGAGCCGAGGCGGATGCAGCACCAAGGGTCGGCCACCGGCTGCTCGCCCACCCTGCGGCACCGGCTGCGACTCGGAGTCCTCGCCGCCCTCGACCAGCGCATAAGGGTGCGGGCCACCATCAACGGAATGGAACCGGCCGAGGCCGGCGACTACATCGCCCACCACCTGCGGATCACCGGCCGCGGGGACCCGTTGTTCACCGCCGACGCCCGCGGAGCTGATCCAAAACGCCTCCGCGGCTACCCGCGGGCGGTGAACAGCCTCGCACTGAACGCGCTCACCGCCGCGTTCGCCCTCGTCAACGACAAAGCAGCCCGCGCCGCCATCGGAGAACGGCAACGACTGACGGCTGCCGCCAGTTGGGGATGCGCGGCCACTGGCTGTCGGACACCCCGCATCGCAACCGCCAACTTACAGCAACTCGGCTGGTCTACCCAAGGCTGGCCTACCGGCGGAGGCGTGGCAAGACACCCCGGCACTCATTCACTGCACTCGTGCCAATACCGGGGGCACGACACGGCAGGTTGCCGCGGAGTTCGATGAAGCACTGCCGAGCTAGCCCCACGTGCTCGCTGACGGTCCGACAGACTCCCCCCACCGATTCGCCGGCAGAAGCGGTACGAAGCTTTGCATGTGGCATCCGGCAGACCCACCACCGGAGCGGCGGTGGGTACCAGAAGACGGATTGATCGTCCTGTTCGGTATGGCGCAACACCACCTGTTCGAGGCGGAATGGTGGCGGAGAACCCGGGAATGGCTCGGAGATGAAGCGCCTCATGACTCGACTCCGGACAAGAAGAGGGATGCCCAATGAAACCGAGTTCGATGCTTGCCTGGACCTCCACCACGGCGGATCCGACCACCAGCATCGCCGAAGGCGCAGAGTGGCTGCGCGTGATGATCGGCAGCACGGTGGTCGCGGCCGTCGTCAACGGCCCGGTGACGGTAGTCATCGCGTGGCGCCCTAGAAGGCTGGTGTCTTTCAGCGCGTGTCGGTTCCTGGCTGCGCGCGCGGGT
>CAZECO010000231.1:0-4291 GCA_964510455.1 uncultured Actinomycetes bacterium | reverse complement strand
GCTGGATCGGGGTGTCGTCGCCGAAGTTGTGCCACATGCCCAGCGAGATCGCCGGCAGCTGCAGGCCGCTGCGTCCGACGCGGCGATAGGGCATCCGGTCGTACCGGTCGGCGGCGGGAGCGTACTGGTCGAGGATGTTGATGATCGACTCCTTCTGGAGGCTGCGCGGTAGTGCCACCTTGACATGTGTCCGACTGCATGCGCGAGGCGGATGCCGAACCCGCCGGCTGCCCATGGGTGGATCGTCGGATTCCAGCGGGGAGTCCCGGGATTCGGGGCACGCGGGGTGGCGTGCTGCTGCTGGAGCGGGTAGGTAATCAGTCGCTGGTCGGATGCTCGCCCGGCGCGGCGGTTGGAGGTCTCGCAGCTGCGGCGCGGGCTGGTGGTCCCCGCATGCGGGGCGCGAGGATGAACCCGCCGGTGGGCGGATCGCCTGCGAGTCTGCACCCGGTGGGGGGTTTGCACCCGGTGGGGGGTTTGCACCCGTTGCGTGGGCGGATCGCCCGCATCACGCCGCAGGGAACCCACGCTGCGGGTGCAAACCCCCCACCGGGTGCATCTGCCCGCGGATGCACCGGCACCGCGGGGCGGTCCCAAGATCCGCCAACCGGCCGCCGCCCCGATGCCGAACCCGCACTCCCCGCCAGATTCCGCCCATTGGTGAGGGCAGCCGGCTTGGGGCTGCGGCTAGGCCTCGCCGCCGTCCTCCGGGTCAAGGGTGACTTCGCCGCCCAGGGTGCGGGTCTTGTAGCCGCGGGACTTGCGACGGTGGTCGGACGTCATGCGCTTGGCGTTGTATGCCCTGTCGCGTTCGTCGAGCATCCGCTCCGATGTCCGCAGCCAGTCGACCTCGTCGGCGAGCTCCTCGTCGAGGACCTCGGGCCCGGCGCCGGCCAGGGCGTCTCGAGCTGCCGACAGCGACCCGCGGGCACCATCGATGTCGCCCCGCCGCAACGCCTCCTCCGCCTGTTTCTTGGCGGCCTGGGCGGACTGCAGCAGCTTCTCCCGCTCCACCACCGGGTCGGGGACCCGGCCGGCGGCGATGTCGGCCGGCACCACGTTCACCGAGATCGGCAGGGTGATCGTGTGCTGCTCCAGCGAGGGGAGCTCGACATAGGTGAGGGCGAGCGACCCCACCTGTGCCAGACCGAGCGCCGCCACCGCCGGCACCTGCAGCGCCAGCACGAGCTTTCGCTGCTCTCCGCCGTAGAAGTCGCCGAGCTCGACCAGCACTCCGCCCTCCACGCCCTGCGCCGACAGCCCGTCATTCATCAGCCGCACCGACGCGACATCCCCGGTCGGCCGGATGAGCAGGTTCGCGGCCTGGACGGTCTTCGTCAGCAGGCCGTCGAGCTCTCCGGCGACAGCGGCGGCGGCAGCGTCGGAATGCTCCGCGAACGCGTGGTTGCCCAGCCCGCCCTCGGCCATGGCGGCCAGGATCGACTCGTCGTAGCTGGTTCCGATGCCGATCGTGGACGTCGAGATCTGTTGCTTGGCGGCATTGCCCGCAACCTGCTTGAGCTGCTCGGGATCGGTCACCCCGGCGTTGGCGTGGCCGTCGGACAGCAGGACGATCGTCGCCCCGGTGGCGGTGCAGACGCGCCGCGCTTCCTGCAGTCCGCGCAGGTACCCCGAGGAGAGGTCGGTCGAGCCGCCGGAACGCACTGCGGAGATGCTGCGGCGCAGTCGGTCGCGCCCCAGATCGCCGACCCGACCGGCGGGAACCGCGACCTGGGCGTTGTGGTCGAAGACCACCAGCCCGAATCGATCGCGGTCATCGAGCCTGGCGACCAGTTCGATCAGCGCCCGCTTCGCCGCCGCGAGCCGGCGACCCCCCATGGACCCCGAGCGGTCGAGTACGACGACCGCCGTGTGCTCCGGCCGCGGCGCTCCGGCCTCTGGAGACGCCGGTGCCTGCAGGTCGAGCAGGACGGTGACGGTGTCCTCGCTGTCCAGCGCGACGAGGTCGACGTCGAGATGTGCGTTCACATGCATGTGGTGATTCCCCCTTCTGGGATCAATATGGCTTCCAGGTCCGACACGGACCATGAACGCGTGGGAAGGGCCTGTCCTGACTGGGATCCTGGGCTTGTCGAAGGTCCAGGAAGTCCACAGCCGGAAGGCACCCCGAGGCCACCGATCGTGGTGACCGCCGACGGCCGCGGCGTCGCGTCGCACGCCGGGACCCGGCTGGTTGCCGATGCTCGCCGACGGCGGTGTGGCGGCGTTCGAGGACGCGGTCGGCCGCGTGCGGCAGCGCCGTTCCGCCGGTAGCAGTGCGGATCCGGCTCTTCACCTGCGAGCGCGACGATGGGTCAGCGGTGCGCGGGCGACTGGCGTGCCGCTCCCGGGCATGACAACGCGGCCCGTTGAGCGCTGGCGCAGCGCTTCGCCTGACCGGTCGCCCGGCCCCTGTTTGTCGGAGCCGCCCTCGCTGCGCTTAGATCCCGACTCATCAGAGCCTGACCGGTCGCCCTACGCGACATGGATGCCATCTGCATCAAGGGTCGGAGCAAGATGCGGCCCTTGTGACCAGCCTGCTCTCGCCAGCCGGCGAGTCTTCCAGACGAGCTACTGGTGCACACCCACACGGCCTCGGCGAGCCTGCGGCGTCGCGCGGGTCGGGTCCTGCTCCGGCCGGGAGTCGGGGACCCGTGGCGCTGGGGACGTCGCAGGCGCAGTCGCTGCCGCGGGCTAGGCTCAGTCGGGCAACGACGGCTGGTGCCGGTGTATCTGCAGTTCGATCCGGACCTTCGGACATGGGAGTCATCTGCCTCCGTGGGCGGCCGGGGTTGCGGGTTTGTGGCCTCGGGGTGCAGGTTTGTGGCCTCCGAGGTTGACCGTGGGGAGGGCGATTAGCGCTACATTGCGGCAGGCCCAGGCAATTTTCGCGCATGCCAAGTGCATGCGGGATGTGCTTGCTTGGTCGGCCGTGATGTTGCCGTAGGGGAAGCAGATGTTATGAAGAGTCACTACATTGGTGCCCTTGCTGCGCTGTTGATGCTCCTTGTTCGGGGGAGTTCAGTGTTGGAGTCGGCCTATACGATCACCCAATACGGCGACGATGAGAGCGCTCAACAGATGTTCTACACGATCGAATCTCCGAAAGGCGAGCTTATTGTGGTGGATGGAGGGTATGCCAGCGAGGAGGTAATCGCGCGTGTGCGGGAAGTTGTGCTCGACAAGGGGAATGTGGTGGACACGTGGATATTGACGCACCCCCATCCCGACCATATAGGCGCGTTCAACAAGATTTATGCTGACCCGCAGGGGATGAAGATCCAGGAGATCTTCGCAAGCGATATCGACTACGATTTATACAAACAGAATTCTCGGCCGTGGGATGATTTCGACACATTCGAAGAATTCCTGTCGATCACAGAGGGAGATCCAAGAGTCAAGTACTTACATGAGAATGATGAGATAAGCCTTGCTGGACTAGATGTGAAGGTGCTGAACGCCGCCAACACCTGGAGGAATGACCCCGCCAACGGCGGATCGCTGGTGTTGAGGATGCAGGCGAAGCAGCAAAGCATGCTGTTCCTGGGAGATGCTGGAGCGGAAGTCAGCGAGCCACTGATGCAGAATCACAAGGAAGATCTGAAGGTGGATGTTGTTCAGATGGCACACCATGCGAATGGAGGCGTGACGGATGAGGTGTACGCCTGGATTGCCCCCACTATCGCATTTGCGGACTGCCCTCATTGGTTGCGCACGAACCTTAACCCGCAGACAGGGGAGCCAGGCCGGTGGACGACACCCGAGAGGATTGCGTTAATGGAATCTATGGGAGCTGAGGTATTGAGCTTTGACACCGCCCCCAATGTGATAAAGATCCAATAGTGATAGTCAGCCTGGATGCCAGGCCGAACAATCAGAGCGCCATCTCTGCATTTTCGCGCGGCACTAGGTCCATGGGCCGCGGATTGCTGGCCAGCCCGAGGGCCGCGGGCGCGTCGGCGAGCAGCCAGTCGCCAAGTCGGTGTTGAACAGCCGGCGATCGCGGCCCGGCGCTCCCGCATGAGGCGGATCGCGTCGCTGCTTACCGGCCGCCGTGCGTTGCACAACCGTGCCTTGTAGCTGGGGACAGGCAGGTAATCGCCGTCGTGATCAACGTGTGCCCGTGCATAGGTGCACGCGAAGACGTTGATCACCATCACCAGGTCTGCGGGGGCCGCACGGGGGGCTTGACGGAAGGCTGAATACAACCATATGGTTGTATTCATGCAGACCGCCCCGCCGGACTTCGACCGCACGTTCCGTGCGCTGGCCGATGCGACCCGCCGCGACA
>CAZECO010000230.1:0-4321 GCA_964510455.1 uncultured Actinomycetes bacterium | reverse complement strand
CGTCCTCGACCACCATCACCTTGGTCACGTCTGGCTCCCCTCGGTCGTGCGCGGCGCGGTGCCGCTGTCGGTTGTCGGGTCCTGATCGGACTCAGCGTGGTAGCGGGGCAGTTGGATCGTGAAGGTCGAGCCCTCGCCGGGAACCGACCACACCGACACTTCGCCGCCATGGTTGCGGCACACATGGCGGACGATGGCCAGACCCAGACCGGTCCCGCCGGTCACCCGGGAGCGCGCCGCGTCCACGCGGTAGAAGCGCTCGAAGATCCGGCCCTGCTCGTCGTCGTCGATCCCGATGCCCTGGTCCTTCACCGCGATCTCCACCATGGCATCGTCGCGACGGACCGCCACCGCGACCCGGGTGTTCTCCGGCGAGTAGGAGATCGCATTCGCGAGCAGGTTCCGGACGGCGGTGACGAGCTGATCGGCCATGCCCATGACCATCAGGCCGACCGGTCCCCCGAGCACGATCTCGATCTGCTTGGCCTCCGCAGCGGCGTGGACGTAGTCGACGGCCTCACGGACAAGGTCGTCCACCGCAACCGGCTGGGCCCCGGCGAGCGGATCCTCACCCTGCAGCCGCGACAGGTCGATGACGTCGTTGATGAGGTTGGCGAGCCGGTCGGCCTCCGCGTGCATCCGTTGGGCGAAGTGACCGACGGCGGCCGGATCGTCACCGGCAGACATCATCGCCTCGGCGAGCAGCGAGATCGCACCCACCGGGGTCTTCAACTCATGGCTGACGTTGGCGATGAAGTCGCGGCGCACGGTGGCGACGCGCTGCTCCTCGGTCAGGTCGTCGATGAGCAGCAGGACGCTGCCGTCGCGCAACGGGATGGCGCGCACCCGCAGGTCGATCCGGCCCTTGCGCAGCGGCGGGCGCCGCAGTGCAAGCTCGTGGACCAGCAAACGGTTCTGGGCGGCCGATTCCCCGGCGATCGATGCCAGCTCCTCGAAGGCCAACTCGCCCCTGCGGGTCAGATTGACCCGATCGGCGTCCGGGGAGGCGAACAGGATCCGGCCGTCCCGGCCCAGCAGGATGACCAGCCCCGGCAGCGAACGGATGACCTGGAGGAGTTCCGACCCCTTCGGGGACCCGGCGGCCGGTGCGCCCGGCACGTCCGGCGACAGTTCCCCCCGTGCCGCTTCGGGAACCGGTCCCGGGTGCACCATCCGGCCGCGCAGCAGGAGCAGCACCACGGCAACGCCGGCCGCGGCGACAACCGTCAGCGCGAGCGTTGTGTCCACACACCGAGAATAGGTGCCAAGTTCCCGGCCGCGGGGCCACCGGCGCTGCAGCCGGGCCGTGTGCGAGGTCGACATTTCCTCAGTGCGTCACGCGGTGTTCACCGGAATGCCGCACGACGGTCCCGGCGCGGTGGGTCAGGTGCCCAGAGCCGCGGATACCCTGGGGGTTGTCGACCAACGGCGGAAGGAACGAATGCGCGAGGCGTATCAGACCGACTTGGAGCTCATCAGCCAGGAACTGGCGCAGATGTGCACCAGCGTCGGGCGCGCCATGAGCATGGCGACCAGATCGTTGATGGATGCCGATCTCAAGCTCGCGGAGGAGGTCATCGCCCGCGACGAGCAGGTCGACGCCTTGGCCCACGAGATCGATGAGCGCTGCTACAGCATCGCCGCGCAACAGCAGCCGGTTGCCCGGGATCTGCGGATCGTGATGAGCGGCATGCGGATGTCGGCATCGTTGGAGCGGATGGGCGACCTTGCCAAGCATGTCGCCAAGCAGACGCGGCTGCGCTACCCGAGGAACGTGCTGCCGCCAGAGGTTCAGCCGATCTTCGCCGAGATGGGCACCCTGGCCGAGGTGATCGTGACCAAGACGGCCTCGGTGATCGTGACCCGCGATCTCCAACTGGCGCCCGACATCCAGCGCCAGGATCAGGAGATGAACCGGCTGCACCGCGACCTGTTCACCATCGTGCTCGGCCCGTCCTGGGAGCATGGCGTGGAGGCTGCGATCGACATCACCCTGCTGTCGCGCTTCTACGAGCGCTTCGCCGACCATGCTGTCACCATCGCCAAACGCGTGGTGCACATCGTCAGCGGCGAGCCGTACGCGTCGATCTCGCTCGAGGCGGGCCACGGCGCACTGTAGGGATGCTGCGGGAGCGTCCGCAGTCTGCCGGGATCCGATCAGCCGGAGAAGGAGATGGCATGCCGCGATTGCGCCTGCTGAGCGACCGCCCGCGCCGCGTGGCCATGGTTAGCCTGCACACCTCGCCGCTGGAGCAGCCCGGTACAGGGGATGCCGGGGGGATGAACGTCTATGTCGATTCGGTTGCCCGGGCACTGGTGCAGCGGGGTATCGAGGTCGAGGTCTTCACCAGGGCCACCAGTGCTCGACAGCCACGGACGGCCGCTGTGGTCCCGGGGTATCAGGTGCACCATCTTCCGGCGGGCCCCTTCGAGGGACTGCGCAAGGAAGGGCTGCCCGGCCACCTGTGCGCCTTCAGCGCCGAGCTCATGCGGCACGAGGCCAGACGCCCCGCCGGCTGGTTCGACGTGCTGCACACGCACTACTGGTTGTCGGGACAGGTCGGCTGGGTGGCCGCCGGATGTTGGGACGTGCCATGGGTCCATTCCATGCACACGCTCGCCCGGGTGAAGAACGCATCGCAGGCGGCAGGCGAGCACCCGGAGCCGGACGCCCGGATCCTGGGCGAGGACCAGATCGTCTCGGCGTCCGATCTGCTGGTGGCCAGCACCGCGACTGAAGCCTCGGAGCTCGAGCGTCTGTACGGGGCCGATCAGTCCAAGATCACCGTGATCCACCCCGGCGTCGATCTCGACCACTTCGCTCCGAGCGACCGCGCTGCCGCCCGGGATGCCTTCGGCGTGCCCCTGAACAAGGTGGTGCTGCTGTTCGTCGGAAGGCTGCAGCCGCTGAAGGCCCCCGATGTGTTGATCCGGGCGCTGGCCGTCATGGCTGCCGAGGCGCCGCAGGTGCGCGATCGGGTGCAATTGGTCATCTGCGGCGGCCCGTCCGGCTCCGCAGCGCTCGATCCGCAGTCCCTGGCTCGACTGGCGGCCGACCTGGGTGTGGGCGGCATGGTGAGGTTCGAGCCGCCGGCTGCACGCGGGAGGTTGGCGCAGTGGTACCGGGCTGCCGATTGCACGCTCGTGCCGTCGCACAACGAGTCGTTCGGGCTGGTTGCGGTGGAGTCGCAAGCCTGCGGAACGCCCGTGATCGCGGCGTCGGTGGGAGGGTTGCGGACGGCCGTCGCGGACGGGGTTAGCGGTCTGCTGGTCGAGGGGCACGACCCGCGGGAGTGGGCGCGGGTGCTCGACGGGGTCGTGGCGGCGCCGGCCTACCGGGAACGCCTGGCCGCCAGTGCCCGCGCCCATGCGCAGCAGTTCGCATGGTCGGCCACGGCTGAGGGCCTGCTGGACGGCTACCGAGGTGCAGCAGCCCGGTTCCGCAATGGATCATCGGACGCGGCCGCCGCCTCGTGACGCGCTGACGTGCGGCGCGAAGCTGCCGCGCCAGTCGTGCGGCGCGAAGCTGCCGTGCCAGTCGTGCGGCGCAGCGGATCGCAGGGGCCGCGGCCTCCCTCGGCGCTGTGCGGACGTCCCCCCTGGCGGGGTGTGCGGGTTGGCGGGATCCGCAGCTTCGGCATCGGGCGGCCTGCGGGCTGACCGGCCCGTGGTGCCGGTCCCACGGGTGTCGGCGGGTAGAGGCACCTGCTGCGGGGCTTTGCACCCGTTGCGGGGGGTTTTGCGGCGATCCGTGGCCGGATGCTGCACCCGCTGCGGGGCTTTGCACCCGCATCGTGGGCTCCCGGCGGGGTGTCGCGGGCGATCCACCCCCGCCACGGGTGCAAAGAGGGACCGGGTGCGGACACCGGGGCGATCCGCCCGCGCGACGGGTGCAAAGCTCCCCACCGGGTGCGGACACCGGGGCGATCCGCCCGCGCGACGGGTGCAGACAGGCAGCCGGCGCCTCCTCGCGCCCCTCCTCCGAGGCCCCGCCGGATTCCGAAGAGCCGGTTTGGTGCCTGGGTGAAGCGCTTCAGGACTCGTTCAGGTGCTTGAGGTTGGCGAGGCCGCGTTCGAGATCGGGACCGACCGACTTCTCCAGGTTCATCAGGAAACCGAAGATGCGCAGGAACTTCGTCTTCGGGGTGACGATCCGCCAGACCACCTCGGTGACTTCGGCGCCCGGCACCAGCTGGAACAGTGCGCGACTGGCCGATTTGAACGGACGGGTGAAGAGCAGATCGATGTCGACCAGCGATTCCTCGGCGGTGTCGATCCGCATCCGGCCCGCCCCCGCCTTGCGATTGCCCGACCATTCGTA
>CAZECO010000229.1:0-4358 GCA_964510455.1 uncultured Actinomycetes bacterium | reverse complement strand
GGCACGACATGGTCGTGGTTCGGCGAAACGGTCATCCTGGTGCTGATCCAGATCGGCGGCCTCGGGATGGTGACGACGGGGACGCTGCTGGTGCTGTTCGTGACGCGGCGGCTCGGCTTGATCACCAGGCTCGCGGCCCAGGCGGAGACCCCTGGGCTGTCGCTGGGCGATGTGCGGCAGATCCTGCGGTTCGCGCTGACGTTCACATTGCTGGTGGAGCTGCTGCTGTCGGTGATGCTGACACTCACCTTCTGGATCGGCTACGACATCGGGATCCGCAAGGCGATCTGGTTCGGCCTGTTCCACACCGTGTCGGCCTTCAACAACGCGGGGTTCTCCCTGTTGCCGGACAACCTGATCGGGTTCCAGGAGGATCCGATCGTCCTCGGGATCATCATGATCGCGATCGTGATCGGCGGCCTCGGGCTGCCCGTGTACCTGGACATCCATCGCCACGGCTGGCGCACCCCCCGCCGCTGGTCGATGCACAGCAAGCTGACGGTGGCGACCACCGCGGTGCTGTTGCTCGTGGGCGCGGTGTTCCTCACCGTCTTCGAGTGGTCCAACCCGGGGACCAACCTGGAATCGGCCCGGGGGGGGGTGCTCAACGGGGTGTTCGCCTCGGTCACCGCCCGTACCGCCGGCTTCAACGCCTGGGACTACGGGGCGGTCACCGAGGAGACCATCCTGCTGACCTGCTTCTTGATGATCATCGGCGGCGGGTCGGCGTCCACCGCGGGCGGCATCAAGGTGACGACCTTCGTCGTGCTGTTCCTGGTCCTGCTGGCCGAGGCGCGCGGCTCCAAGGACGTCAACGTCGGTGACCGCCGGCTGCCCCCCAAACTGATCCGCACCGCCCTCGCCATCACCGTCTCCTACAGCGCGCTGGTCGGATTCGGCGTCATGGCGCTGCTGGCCTTCTCCGACTTCCCGCTGAAGGACGTGCTGTTCGAAACGGTCTCGGCGGTCGCGACGGCGGGCCTGTCCACCGGCATCACACCGCAGCTGGGCAGGGCGGAGCTCATCGTCTTGATGCTTCTGATGTTCACCGGCCGCCTCGGTGCCATCACCCTGGCCTCGGCGTTCGCGCTGCGACGCAAGCCGGACACCTACCGCTTGCCCGAGGGATCGCCGATCATCGGGTAGCACGAGAAGGCACCACTGATGCGTTCATTGAGGAGGTCGTTATGCCCAGGCGGGTGTCCGAGAACACCGTGATGGTGATCGGGCTGGGCCTGTTCGGCTCAGAACTGGCCAAGACCCTGGTGGAACTCGACCGGGAGGTGCTGGCGATCGAGCGGGATCCTGGCGAGGTGGCGAAGATGGCGCCCCTGTTGACGCTGGCGGTAGAGGGCGATGGCACGAACATCGAAACCCTGCGCAGCCTGGGGGCGGAAGACGTCAACACTGCGGTGGTGGCGATCGGCTCATCCCTGGAGGCGTCGGTGCTGGCCACCAGCGCGCTGTCCGAACTCGGTGTGGAGAACATCTGGGCCAAAGCTGTGACGACGCAGCACAAGGCGATCCTGGAGAAGGTCGGGGCCCGGCACGTCGTCTTCCCCGAGCTGGATATGGGCAACCGGGTCGCGCATCAACTCGTCCAGGGCGCGGATTCGGAGTACATCGAATTCGCCAACGGCTTCGCCATCGCGCTGCTGATGGCGCCCAAACAGATGGAGGGGAAGTCCCTGAGCGAATCCCGACTGCTGTCCACCACCGGCGTGAGCTGCGTGGGGGTCCAGCGCGCAGGGACCAAGGAGTTCGAAGCGGTCGACCCCAAGACCCGCATCGCGCCCAAGGACCTGCTGGTGATCGCGGGCCGGACGCAGGATGTGGAGCGGTTCTCGCTAGGGAGGATCTGAGGGCCTCAGCCCTGGCCCAGCGCGCGCGAGCGGTCCCGCGCGGCCTCCATCGCGGACAGGAACGCCGCCCGCACGCGATGCACCTCGAGCTCCCGCAGCGCCGCCGCGGTCGTCCCGGCCGGCGAGGTGACCTGTTCGCGCAGCACCGTTGGGTGCTCCCGGGTCTCCTTCAGCATCGCGGCCGCGCCGTACGTTGTCTGCACCACCAATTCGGTGGCCATGGCGCGCGGCAGGCCCAGGTGGACGCCGGCCTCGATCATCGCCTCCACCACGAAGAAGATGTAGGCCGGTCCGCTGCCGGAGATCGCGGTGACGGCGTCCTGCAGGTGTTCAGCGACCCGGATCGTCCTGCCGACCGCCCGCAGCAGTTCCTCGGCATGGGCCAGCTGCTCCTCGTTGCAGTGGACGCCCGGCGACAGCGCGGCCATCCCCTCGTCGACCAGGGCCGGGGTGTTGGGCATGACCCGGACCACGGAGGTCCCCGCCGGTAGGCGCGACTCGAGGTACTGTGTCGTCACCCCCGCGGCCAGGGACACCACGAGTGCGCCGGGATGGATCTCGCCGGCGATGGTGTCCAGCAGGACGGCCATGTCCTGCGGCTTGACCACCAGCAGCAGGGTGTCGGCGCGACCGGCGGCCGCCACCGGGCTGACCACCTCGACCCCGTACCGTTCACGCAGCTCCACGGCCCGCTCCGGCCGCTTCTCCGCGATCAGCAGATCATCGACCCGTCGGCCCGCCCTGATCAGGCCGGACAGCAGGGTCTCGCCCATGACTCCGGCGCCGAGCACCGCGATGACATGCATATTCCCCTCCAGACAAGCGGTGAGGCACGAAGTGCCTTGCGGACTACTTCGTCGAGCTCAGCGACTTCAGGAACAGCGACACGTTGGCCGGCTTCTCCGCCATCCGGCGCATCATGTAGCCGTACCAGTCCTCGCCGTAGGGTACATAGACGCGGACCGCCTCGCCGTCGTCGGCCAGTCGCGCCTGCTCTTCGGGCCGCACCCCGAGCAGCATCTGGAATTCGTAGCTGCCCCGCGGCCGCTCGGCATGCACCGCGACCGCCCGCGCGATCTCGATCAACCGCGGGTCGTGGGTGGCCAGCAGCGGCACGCCGCGCCCATGCATCAGGACCTTCATGCACCTGACGTAGGACAGGTCGATATCGTGGCGCTTGGTATACGCCACACTGGCCGGCTCGCGGTAGGCGCCCTTGCAGAGCCGGACCCGCGAGCCCTCGTTGGAGAGGTCGCGACAGTCCTGCTCGGTGCGGAAGAGGTAGGCCTGCAGCACCGCGCCCACCCAGGGGTAGTCCTCGCGCAGCCTCCGCAGGATCGACAATGTCGAATCGGTCGTCGCGTGATCCTCCATGTCCAAGGTCACGGTGGTGCCGACCTCCGCGGCCTTGGCGCAGATCGCCCGGGCGTTGTCCAATGCGATCGCTTCGCCGTCGGCTGCCAGAGACTGCCCGAGGGCGGACAGCTTCACCGAAACCTCCGCGTCCGCGGTCAGCCCTGCAGCGTGCAAATGTTCCAGCAGGGCGATGTAGTCGTGGCGTGTGGTCTCGGCGTGGGCGTGGTCGTTGATGTCCTCGCCCAGCCGGTCGATCGTCACCGTGAGGCCGCGCTGGGTGAGGTCAGCAGTCGCGGCAACCGCGTCGGGGATCGTCTCCCCGGCGACGAAGCGCTTCACGATGTCGCGGGTGACCGGCGCCGATACAGCCGTGTCGCGGATCCGCTCGCTCCCAGACACCGACAGCAGCACCCGACGGATCACGGCGACCTCCTTCTGGCCCGGCTGCGGCCGGGATGATCATCGGGTTCAGGCTACGCGGTCGCTGCGGCCGTCGCTCAATTCCCGCCTCGGTCGCAGGATCTCAGTGGTGCTCCGGGTGGGCCCGCGGCTTCGGCAACGGCTTCGTCGGATCGAGTAGATCCTGGATCAGCGGCGCATAGATCCGCAGCACCTGTTCCTCCGGCGCTGACGCCAACGGCTCCAGCCTGACGATGTACCGGACCATGCCGAGGCCGACGAGGTGGCTGCTGATCAGCGCCGCCCGCAGCCGTGCGTCCGGAATCCCGACCGCTCCGGCGAGCCGGTCGACGATGGACTCCTCGATGAACTCGCGCAGCGACGCGGCAGCCTTGCTCGCCGAGCTGCCGGCCTGGAGCAGCGCGAGCAGGTCCTCGCGGTTGGTCTCATCGCCGAAGACCTCGAACGTCGCCTTGACCAGCCGCTCCCCCATCCCGTCGAGACCGGGCGCCAGCAGTTCCGGAACCGCGCTGGACGGGTCGAACGGCAGCTTCATGGCCGCGGCGAACATCGCCTCCTTGTTGGCGTAGTACTTGGACACGACGTTGGGGGCCACCCCCGCCATCGCCGCAACACCCTTGACACTCGTCCTGGCATAGCCCCTGGTGTGGAATGCGGCCCTGGCCGCATCGAGCACCGCATCTCGCACTTCATCCGTCGGCATGACCGCAGACTATCCGC
>CAZECO010000228.1:0-4380 GCA_964510455.1 uncultured Actinomycetes bacterium | reverse complement strand
CCGTATGCCTCGGAGGTGACGAGCACATCGACCGCGGGCATCCCGCGCAGGTACTCCGCGAACAGCGCAGCATGGGATGCCCAGACAGCCGGGCTCGACAGGTCGAACGGCGCCTCGTCGTAGCCGGACCGGCCATGGACCCGCGCGACCTCCAGCCGATGGGCCTGTGCGTCCCGCAGCAGGGCGCCGAGGCGCGCTGCCGGTGCGAACGAGTCGCCCGCGGAGCCCAGGCACAGCACCACGACCTCGGGACGGATCCGCAGCGCCTCGGCCAGCAGCTGGAGGTGCCCGGGGTGCGGCGGGTAGAACTTGCCGACGGTCAGGGCCGCGGCGTTCATACGGCCACCAATTCACGTGCCCGCAGATCGGCCGTCCAACGGCTCAGCCCAATGACGCACAGAGCCAGGAACACGGAGTACAGCACCGCCGTGAGCCACAGCCCCTTGGACGCATACAGCGGGACGTAGATGATGTCGGCGGCGATCCAGATCCACCACGACTCGAGCCATTTGCGGCCCATGGCATAGGTGGCGAGCAGGCTCAGAACCGTGGTCGAGGAGTCGGCCAGGGGCACGGTGCTGTCGGTGTGCCGCGTCAGGGTGAGCCACACGATCGCGGTTCCGATGACCCCCGCGACGGCCAGCACGGCCCACTGCCGCTGCGGGGTCCGCGTCACCGAGAGCTCGCTGCCCTGGTCGCCGCGCAACCAGTTCGCCCACCCCCACAGCCCGAGCACGATGTAGACCACCTGCAGGGCGGAGTCCGCGTACAGCCCTGCCCCCCAGAACAGGACAAGATAAGCGGTCACCTGCACGAGTCCGACCGGCCAGTTCCACGGGTTCTGCCGCCCGGCGAGCCACACGCACCATGCGCCGAAGACGAAACCGACGATCTCGGCTGTCGTGACGGGGGCGCCGAGGATGGCGAACCACTCCCGCCAGAGCAGGTCGCTCAGCGTCTCAAGCACGCGCCCATCCTGCCGGACCGCGCCGACACCCGCGGTGCAGCGCATCGGGTTAGCAGCCGGCGATCGCCAGCCGCAGGTCTGCCACTCCACCGCGGCAGAGTGCGCACGCCGACACGACCCGCTCGTGCCGCGGATTCGCCGCGTCAGCTGGATCAACGGCCGGTTGGCAGGTTCGATGGTGGCGACCGCGAGCGTGGGCCCTTTGGAAGACGCCCGTGCCCGGGGACCCTGAAACCTGATTCCCTGAGCTTCCGGACCAGGACCTACTCTTGGAGGCGAGCACCGTCGACGGGGCCGTGCCCTCGGCTGCGTCCACGGCGGGCAGTTGCTCCACCGCTACCCCGCGATGGCGTCGAGGACTCGTGACGCCGCGAGAGCGCGGACCTCGGCATCGGGGTCCGTCAACATCCACTGCAACAGGCCGCCGGTGAGATCGGGGTTGCGCGCCGCTGCCCGGCGGATCGCCGCGCTTGGATGAGCGGCGGCGCTGCCGAGCAGATCCGTCCGGTCAGCTACTTCGGCGAAGAGCGCCCCCAGCACCGGGTGCTCAAGGTCGTCGGCCGTCCAGCAGCCGCTGCCCGCCGCAATCCGGTCCCGCCAGGCAGGTTCGGTGAGGCGGCTCGCGGCCATGGTCCGGACCCGGCCATCCGGGCTCAGCACAGCGAGCCTGGCCAACTGGGGCTGGTCGCTGAGACGGGCGGTGGCGGCGTGGCGCATCTGCCAGTCGCGGTCCCCCTCAGCGATGCGGCCCAGCACGGTCTGGTCATCCAGCACCCGTACGACTATGCGCCGCACGGTGCCGTGTGCGGACCGCTCGGCGAAATGGGCCAGCAGCCGTTGCTCCGTCAATCGGCTCGCCGCCGCTTCCCGGACGCTCCGACTGACGTCACCCTCGGCGATCCGCGCGAGCACGGGCTGATCGTCCAGGCGCCCTGCGGCCGCCAGCCGGAATCCGTCGTCCTCGTGCAGTTCTGCGAGCTGGGCGAGGACCGCTTGGTCGACCAAACGCTCGATCGCAGCGAGGCCTGATCCGTCGGGATCCTCCGCGACGATTCTCGCCAACAGCGCCTGATCGACCAGCCGCGGCACGCATGCGCTGCGGACGTATTCCCGCGCGTCGGCGAACACGATGCGGGCCAACGCATCCTGATCATCGAGGTGCTCCACTGCGGCACGGCGGACTGCGCCGTCCGCATCGTTCAGCGCCACTGCGGCGAGGACGGCCTGATCGGTCACGCGGGCGACTGCGGTTGATCGAACGGCCCAGTGATCGTCATTGAGGGCCAACCACGCGAGGAGATCCTGCGACTCGACTCTCGTCGCCGCGGCGATCTTGCGTGCGGCATCCAGGCGGGCGTGTGGGGCTGACTCGGCACGGCCGGCCAAGAGTGCGTGGAACCCCTCGCCCCGGCACCCGAGCGCGCACGGCCGGGGAGACCCGAAGTCCACGGCCCCGCCGGCGATGGCGGCTTGGAGGAGCACACCGGTCTCGTCGTAGACCATGATGCGCATGATTCCGCGACCGCAGGTCGTCTGTTCGCGATCGTTGGCGTGGCGGGCTCGCCGCGCGATACCCGGATGGGACCCCTGAGCGGCGGACCGGATCAACCGAAGCGCCGGGCTGTGTTCCGCGAGACTCGCGGCGTCGCCAGGCGCCCAGTACACGTTGGGGTAGGGCAACTCGCCCATGTCGTCCGCCCCGCTCAGCAGCGCCACCGCCGCGGCCAGGGAATCCGCCAGAATGATCTCGGCACCGCGGCCCGGCTCCGGGTGGAACCGGTAGAGGATCCCCGGCTTGGCTGCCGGACCCGTGGCTGGGAGTCGGTCGCAGGAACCGAGGTCGATCAGTACCGGATGCGCGGAGCGGACCAAATCTTCGCGCAGCCCGCGAGTGGTCTGCGGCACCGGCTCTTCGGTGCGGCGCTCCACACTCCGGTGCCTCGTATGGGTGCGCAGCAATTCGCCCCCGGCACCGCTGCGCAGCTTCGACAACGCTCTCGATTCGACCCGTGCGACGCGATCGACGCTCAACCGCAGGTGGTCGCCGATCTCCTCGGGCGTCATCCGGCGACCATTCAGCCCGTAACGCATCCGCAGCACGTCCGGCTCGCTGCGAGACAGGGTCTGCAGAGCCACTTCCACCTCGCGCATTAGCGGCGTGATCGAAGATTCGTCCGGGAAGATCTCGCGGCGCTCCACGATCAGGTCGCCGAGTTCGGTGTCCTGGCCTACCGGGGTGCTGAGGGACAGCGGCGGGCGCCCTTGCTGCTGCGCCTCCAGAACGATCTCCGGTGCAATGTCGAGTTGCCGAGCAACTTCCCGCGCCGTCGGTTCCCGGCCGAGCTCATCGCGCAGCTGTCTGCGCACGCGTGCCAGCTTTTCGACGAGTTGCACACGGTGGATCGGCAGTCGGATCGTTCGGGCCTGATCGCCAATGGCGCGGGTGATCGCCTGCCGGATCCACCAGGTGGCGTATACCGAGAAGCGGTAGCCCATTGCGAAGTCGTACTTCTCCACAGCACGGATGAGTCCGAAGTTTCCTTCCTGGATGAGGTCCATGAGCGGCACACCCCGACCCGTGTATCGCTTCGCCACTGCGACCACGAGCCGCAGATACCCTGCAGTCAATTGGTCCTTCGCCAGACGGCCGTCATCGGCGATCCGCTCCAGTTCCCTGCGGAAGTCCTCTGACAAGACCTCGTCGGAGTCCAGCTTCGCGGTCGCGAACAGCCCCGCCTCGATGCTCCTGGCGAGATCCTCGACCTGCGCGGCATCCAGCAGCGGCACCTTGCGAACCCGGTAGATGTAGCCCCGCAGCGGATCAACGCTGTGAGCGGTCCCGGCGAGCTGTTCCGGCGGTCCATCGGAGTCATCTTCGTCCGACAGCATCAGGGTCCCGGACGCCTCGTCATCTGACCAAGCCAGATCGCCCGCCGCGTCAACCAGAAGCGGGCTCTCGGAGGGGTTCATGCACGCGTTGTTCCCGTCCGCGATGTGCCTCAATCGCATCCCAGGCTCATAGCTCCCGTCCCAACCGGGCGAACAACCGCCGGGGATCCCGCCCGGTGCTCACAGGTTGGACGCGATCAGGTGCTGGACCAGGTGGTCTTCCAGCTCCTCCAACGGGATGTGCAAGTAGCGGGACGCCCACTGCCGGTCCTCGTCGGTAATACTCGGCAGCCCCTGCCCATACCCACCATCCGACCCGGGCGGCGCGGGCGCTGCGCTGCCTGTGACAGGGTTCGCGGATGTCATCGTCGCCGGGACGTCATCCGCCCGCGAGGGCACCGGGTTGTCGTAAGTGCGGCGGAACCGCTCGGGCGGGGTCACGCAGCCCCCGGCCCTGATGTCGCCCCGCTGGGCGGCTTCCTCATTTTCGGGTCCGGTATCTCGTCCACGATCGGCACCGCCGT
>CAZECO010000227.1:0-4382 GCA_964510455.1 uncultured Actinomycetes bacterium | reverse complement strand
CCAGCAAAGTCAGTCATAGTAGTAATCCTCGCCGAGAATTTCCCGGCCTCCCATTCCCCTCTTGAGCCACGCCGAGGCACGGCGAACGAAGGGACGCAGACCGAAGGAGAGCCACACCGACAACTGTCTCTCCAGCAGAAGGGTGGGGGTTCGAATTGCATCCGGGGCGCCTCCGGGCGCGGATCGTCGCAGGCCAGGCGGCAGTTTGCAAGATCACCAAACGGCCCGATCGGGCTCCGTCCACCAACCCGTACACCAACTGGCGCCTCGACCACCGCCCACATCCCTCGCTATCCGGGACGTTCGGGATCCCATTGCCGGCCACGAGACTGGTCTCCGGGACGGAGAAGCCCCAAGGCGTACGCCAGCCCCGCTTGCGCGGGCTCACTGGGGCAAACCTGGGAACGGCTCTGAGGCCTCGTCTCATTGAGGATTCCCTGAACCTACTCAAACCCATCGAGCAAGCCCGGGCACTACTTCGACCACCCTGGCCTGGGAGGCTAGGTAGGTCCGGGAACCCGACAAGCATCCGGCCCTCATGGCGGTCGGCGCAGCTCGCCACGACCACCACTACCCTTGAACCGTGGACCCCGAGGACTATGTGGTGGAGGTCCATGTAACCGGAGCGATGAAGATCAAGGAGCTCGTCGTCTTCTACCTTCGCGCCGCCGAGAGGTTCCGAACACATGCGTTGGCCTACGCCTCCGGCGGAGACCAACTGAGCAACGAGTCACGAGCTCGCGGAGCTCTCGCCGAGGCGCTCAACTGGGCAGATTCAATCGATCAGTACCTCCGCCAGGGCCCGCGCGACACCATTGGGACGAACCGCGATCCGAACTGGTCGGCGACGGTCGATGGAGCGAATGGTGAGCTCGTGCGCGCGTTCCAATACGCCCGGAACCACGTTCACCATCAGTGGTTGAACCTTGTCGGCACCCGCCTCTTCGGTGGTATGCCGGCGAAGCCCACTGAGTGGTGCTGGACGGACGTGCCGTCACCGGCACGCGCAGGGACTGGCAAGTCCAACGGAGCACAGGAATACGCGCGGCAAATGCACGGCGCGGTGGTGCTCACGACCCTTGACCGCCTTGGCGAAGTGTTCTGGGGGAAGCGAAGGTGGGTGATCAGCAGGTCGGAGATCGCTCAGCCTGGCTACGAGGTGGGGGCCGATCTGGAATTCGATCCCGAACCGGGCGGGTAGGTCCGTCGACCCGCCTGCCACCAAGCCAAACATGGACTGGGACGTCCGTCTGCGTGACCTTACAGCCACTTCCGGCCCTCGCCCCGGGATCAAGCCAACCCGAAGTAGCGGTCGAAGAACGCTTGCAGCATGTCTAGGACGCGCTGCGTCTTCGCCGCGTGGTCCGGGGTGGACCGCCATCCCGACCTGCCCCACTCCGCCGCCAGTCGCGTGACCCCTAGCGTGGACGGGTCAGGGACGCTCGGCCTTGCGGAGTACCGTTTCGAACTGCTTTCGCAGTGAGAGTGGTCCTGCGATGGGGATCAGTGTGCCGACGAGCCTGCCCACCAAGGACTTGGGCACGCGGGTCAACGTCACTTGAACGTCGGTGCCCCCAGCCCTCGACCTGAGCTGATAGCGCCAGCCGCTGGCTGATCCCCATAAGTTCGAGTCGAGGGTGTCGATCGTGACGGTGCCAGCCTCGGGGTCCCAGGAGTAGCGCGTTCGCTCCCAACCCAGCGCCGTCCCCTCGGTGACCTCCGCCCAGTCGGGGCCAAGCTCGTGCACCGTGAAATGCGCCTCATCGATGTTCGGCCACCGACTGGCGCGCGCAGGACCAAAGTCGGTCAGCACAGCCATGACGTCGGCCGGTGGCAAACTCGAATGGACCGTGAACCGTGTTGTCGGCATCCTGACTTCCCCAAGCGTCCAGTGACGGGTAACCGCCAATCTGGCTCCATCATCCGCTCTTGCGGGTGCAGCGTCGCGGTCCCCGACCCTGCTTCGCTCCCGCGCGCAGGGGCAGGCGGAGGCGACTGCAGGCCCACTGGCCAGGGGGGTGGGCATGAGCCGCGACGGCCTGTACAAGGCGCTCTCGGCAAGCGGTAATCCGACCTGAGCGATCATCCTGCCCCCTACGCGACGCGCAGATCCTGGCCCGCCACGCCGACCCCCGCACCACCGAGCACTACGACCGCGCCCGCGGCAACCTCGACCGGCCACGGCGTGCACTTCCTCACCGCCTACGTTGCCGGCGTCTGAACAACGCCAAGGCCGGATCCGCGTCACGCGAAGGCGCGCGCTACCGCCCAGAAGGGCGTCGATGTCCGGGACACGTCGAGCCAGCGGAAAGCTGGCCAGCAGATGCGCTGGGCGTAACGGTCCGGGCCCTCGCCACGTCAGCGAATCAAGCGAAGCCATCAACTGTCGTGGATTTGTGACGCAGCGCGCTCGACAAGATGGCGAACCGCGGGCGCCCCGTTCAACGCGCCCTCCGATCCACGCGCGGTGCCGCTGCCGGTGGACTGACGGAAGTCCAGGAGCAGTCCGACGGCTGCCCGAGGGTCCAGGGCGAGGGGGATGCGGAACCGGCTCGCGTGGCGATGCGGCTGTCGGCTCAGGATGCTGATGCCATGCCGACCAACCGCGAGAGGGTCATCCACCTGGGCAGCCAGGAGCGCCGCGCCCGGGTTCAGCACACGCTGGCGGTGCCCCTGGTCAGTCTCCGCGTCGCCGAGTTGACAACAGAAGGGAGCCGGAATGACGCAGCGGTGCTCGTAGGAGCAGAACGCCGGCGTGGAGGAACTGGCAATTCTGGGTCAGGCGAGGTGTGCAGTTCGAGGACCCGCAACGAATACGCCTCCAGGTGGTCCTGCAGTACAAGCAGATCGGGCGCTGGGCGGACTGCCGCGAGGACGACCGCCTGGGGTCGATCCGCCGACACTGCGGGCTAGGGACGCCACACTTTCGACTTCACGCACTTCTACCCATAGGCCGACCCCGCCGACCACGCCCAAGCATGTCTGAGGCTCTCCAGTGAAAGTGGACATCGATTAGCAGGTTTGAGGCCTGCTGGAAGGATGTCTCAACATGTCAGGAAGTCGTCGGCGGTTCACCGCCGAGTACAAGACCGAGGCCGCGCACCGGGTGATCGATTCCGGGCGTAGCATCGCGGAGGTGGCCCGGGATCTGAGCCTCAACGAGGTCACCCTGGGCAACTGGGTCCGGGACGAGCGGCGCCGCCTCGCGGCGCTGGAGGGCACCGGCTCGGAGCCGTTGAGCGCCGCGGAGCGGGCCGAGCTGCAGCGGCTGCGCAAGCAGGTCGCCGAGCAGGAGAAGGACATCGCCTTCCTGGGAAAAGCAGCCGCGTACTTCGCCTCCAAGCCGCCAAAGCAGAGCGGTTCGTATTGATGGCGGCGGAGTGCGCGAACTTCGAGATCAACCGGATGGCCCGGCTGCTGGAGGTGTCCCGCGCCGGCTACTACCGATGGCTGGCGAACCGGGACGCAGTGCCGACCAGCACGTCCAGGCAGCGCCGCGACGACCTGGACGCGATGATCCTCGCGCACCACAAGGAGTCCCAGGGCACCTACGGCTCGCCCCGGATCGCCGCCGACCTGCACGATGCGGGCGTGGCGGTGAGCGTGAACACGGTCGCGTCCAGGATGGCCGCGCTGGGTGTGGAGGGGATCAGCCCGCGGACCTTCAAGATCGCCATCACCGTCTCGGATAAGGACGGGACGTTCCCCGCCGACCTTGTGGACCGGCGCTTCGACCAGGGGCGCCTGGACGCCGTATGGACGTCGGACATCACGTACATGACAACGGGCGAGGGGCCGGCGTTCCTGTGCGCCATCAGGGACGAGCACTCCGGACGGGTGCTGGGGTGGGCGGTCGCCGACCACATGCGCGCGGAGCTCGTGGTGGACGCTCTGCGGGCGGCGGCGTTCACCCGCCACCACGACTGCGCCGGGGCCGTGTTCCACACCGATCGCGGCGGCCAGTTCAACGACCGGGACGTGATCGCCGAGTGCGCGAAGTTCGGCATCCGCCGGTCCATGGGGCGCACCGGGTCGTGCTACGACCACGCCACCGCCGAGTCGTTCTGGTCCATCGTCAAGCACGAGTACATCGACGAGCTGCGGGAGGGGATCGACGGCTACATCCGGTTCTACAACACCTCCAGGAGGTACTCCAAGATCAACTACAAAGCCCGATCCTGTTCGAGGTAGCATCAGCCCAGGCCGAGCAGGCCGCATAACCCAGTGTCTACTTCTCCTGGGGAACCTCAGTCCAGGCGTTGGCGCTGGACCCACTGCGAAGGTGTCTCACGTCCGCAAGGCCACCCCGGAGGAGATAGCGACCATTCTGTCAACGCCGGCCGAAAACTGACCCCTTTCCGCCGGTTGAATATTGACCCCTC
>CAZECO010000226.1:0-4386 GCA_964510455.1 uncultured Actinomycetes bacterium | reverse complement strand
TACCGGGCACTAGTGCTGGGTCTTGCTGCTTCCACCGATCGCCCGCGGGACGAGGTGCAGCTCGAGGTCGACGCGTGTGTGAAAGAGATGGCGGTCAAGCCCGGACACTTCAGCGTCGCGATCTGGGACCGGTTCTGCCGCTGGCTGTCGCGCGCCTACCGGGTGGACTACCGGTCGGACGAGGTCGATCACCTGGCGGCGCTCAACAGCACCGCCGGGCTGATCTTCCTGCCGAACCACCGCTCGTACCTGGACACGATGATCCTGCGGTCAGCGCTGATGCCGCACGGCTTCCCGCCGAACAATGTGCTCGGCGGATCCAACCTCGCGGTCTGGCCGTTCTCGGTGATCGGCCAGCGCAACGGCATCGTATTCATCCGGCGCGAGTTCAAGAACGACCCCATCTACCGGGCGGTGCTGAAGGGCTACCTCGCCCACCTGATGGCGGAGAAGCAGAACCTGGAGTGGTACATCGAGGGCGGTCGGACGCGCACCGGCAAGATCCGGCCGCCCCGCTACGGGGTCATCAGCTACGTGATGGACGCCTTCGAGGACAACCCGGACAACGAGGTCTTCGTCGTGCCCACCTCGGTGGTGTACGACCAGCAGCACGAGGTGAGCGACATCTCCAGCGAGGAGATGGGCGGGAAGAAGAAGCCGGAGAGCGTCGGCTGGATGTATCGGTTCTCCTCGGCGCAGTCCCGGCGGCTCGGCAGAGCGTACATCCGGTTCGGCGAACCATTCTCCCTGACCGACGCGGTGGCGCTCACCGCGGATGAGGACGGCTTCCTGCGTCCGCGGCTGGCCGTTCCGAAGGTCGCCTTCGAGGTGGCCAACCGGATCAACGCCGTCACCCCGATCACCCCGGGGGCCCTGGTGACCTTCGCGCTGCTCGACAACGGCGATCGGGCGATCACCGTCGAGGAGGGGCGCCAGGTCCTGGAGCCGCTGCTGACCTACATCCAGCAGCGCAACCTGCCCACCACGGAGCGATCCGATCTGGCCACCCGGGCCAAGGCCAGGGAGGCCCTGGAGCGGCTGGTGTCCGAAGGGGTCGTGACGTCCTTCGAGGGCGGGCACGAGCCGGTCTACTCGGTGGCGCTGGCCAAGCAGCACGAAGCCGCCTTCTACCGCAACACGATCATCCACTTCTTCCTCAACCGGGCGATCGCCGAACTCGCCGTGCTGCAGGCGGCGGAGGACGGGGCGAGCGACATCTCGGACGCGACCTGGCAGAACGCGCGGCGTATCAAGGACCTGCTGAAGTTCGAATTCTTCTTCCCCAGCACCAAGGAATTCGCAGGGCAGATCGCGGCGGAGGTGTCGCTGATCGACCCCCGCTGGCGGGATCAGCAGTTCACCCCCGAGGAGGTGCTCGACGAGCTCCGGTCGATGGACCTGCTGCTCGCGCACCGCGTCATCGGACCGTTCTTCGAGGCCTACAACGTCATGTTCGACGAGCTCGCCGCGCTGGGGGCCCAATCGGCGGATGACAAGACCCTGGTCGCCAAGTGCCTCGGCGTCGCGCAGCAGCGATGGCTGCAGCGGCAGCTGCCCACTGCGGAGTCCATTTCGCGCGACTACTTCCTCAACGCAGCCCAACTGGCCAAGCACCTGAACCTGTTGGGCGGGACCGAGCCGGACCTGTCCGCCAAGCGGCAGGCGCTGGCCGACGAGATCCGCCAGATCACCCGCCGTCTGGACACGCTGCGACATTTCGCCCAGGCAGCTGGGCAGCCGGTCATGGTCGAACGGGCACCGACGAATCCCACGGGAGGGACGAATGGCTGACATCGAATGGCTCATCGAGCAGATCGAGACCGCGCCCGAAGGCGGGCACATCGGGGCGTTCTTCGACTTCGACGGCACACTCATCCACGGGTACTCGGCCTCGGCGTTCTTCAAGTACCGGTTGCGCCACGGCGAGATCTCGCCCAAGGAACTGGCGCAGAGCCTCGCTGAGGGCTTGGCGATCGAGCACCGCGGGCGCGACGTAGACGAGCTGATGCGGATCGGGGTCGCAGGGCAGGAGGGGCGCAGCGTCGAGGAGGTCGAGGCGTGGGCGCGCAACGTGTTCTCCCGCAAGATCGCCGAGCAGATCTACCCCGACGCCCGGCCGCTGATCGAGGCCCATGAGCGACGCGGCCATACGGTCGTCATCGCCTCCTCCGCGACGCGCCCCCAGATCGAAGCCACGGCCGACGACCTGGGCGTCGCGCACATCATCTGCACCGAGATGGGCGTGGACAAGGACGGCCGCTACACCGGGGAGCTGTCGGGGCCGATCCGCTGGGGCAAGCACAAGGCCAGCGCCGTGCGATCCTTCGCCAAGAAGCACGGCATCGATCTGACTGCTTCCTACGCCTATTCCAACGGGATCGAAGATGTGCCCTTCTTGACCACGGTCGGTACCCCGTGCGCCCTGAACCCCGACGAGGAGCTCGCCGCCCTCGCCAAGGAGAAGTCCTGGGCGCGCGTGTACCTGAAGATCCCGGCCGACTACACGCCGGTCGATGTGGTGCGCACCGCTGCTGCGATGGGGCTGTTCGCCGGAGCGGTCGGGGTGGCCGGCATGTTCGCCGCCCTCAATCGCAGCCGCAGCTGGGGGGCGAACTTCGCACAAACGGTTGGCCCGGAAGCGGCGCTCACCACCGCCGGGGTCCGGGTGCGCGTTGTGGGCGAGGAGAACGCCTGGGCGCAGCGCCCCGCAGTTTTCACCTTCAACCACCAGAGCCAGCTCGACCCGTTCGTCGTCGGCGCCGTGCTGCGCAAGGACTTCAGCGGGGTGGCCAAGAAATCGCTGCAGACGGACCCGATTTTCGGGCCCATCGGCTACCTGACCGAGGTCGCGTTCATCGATCGGGCGGACAGCGCGAAGGCCCGCAGCGGGCTGGAGTCCGCCGTCGAGATGCTTCAGAGGGGCAAGTCCATTGCGATCGCGCCCGAAGGCACGCGCTCGCCCACGTCCCGGCTCCTGCCGTTCAAGAAGGGGCCGTTCCACCTCGCGATGCAGGCGAAGGTGCCCATGGTGCCGATCGTGATGCGCAACCTCGGCGAGATCATGCCCGCGCACTCCATGGTGATCCGCCCGGGGACCGCCGACGTGGCCGTGCTCCCGCCGGTCCCGACGGATGACTGGACCAAGGAGAACCTCGACGAGCAGGTGGCCAAGGTCCGGCAGATGTACCTGGACACGCTCGCCGGGTGGCCGGGCACCGGCTGAGCCCGGGGGCTGCGGGCTGGGCAGTGCATCGGCCGCACCGGTTGCCGACACGGGGGCGCGGCGGCTCGCCGTCCGTCGCCCCCATGCGCAAGGCTGGTAGCGGAGGGAAGTGATGGTTGACGCGCCCGGCGGACTGGCCCTGCGGCGGGCGGGCTACGTCCTGGCGATCGTGTTCGACGTGGTGCTGCTGGTGGTGCTGAACGTCGAGCCCGGCTGGGAGTCGTCGGCGTTCCTGACAGCCGACGCCGGGGACGTCATCGGCCTGGTCAATGCGCTGCTGCTGCTGAGCCTGGGGCTCAACGTGAGCTACCTGTTCAGCGAGTCCCCGCTGCTGCATGGACTGGGCGACGCTGCCATCGCGACGCTGTGCCTCGTCGTCCTGGCGCGGTTGTTTGTGCTGTTCCCGTTCAAGGTTCCGGCGTCCGGGTTCAACTGGGAGCTGGCCGTCCGGATCCTGCTCGGCCTGGCGATGGCCGCATCCTTCGTCGGGGTCGTGGCCGGGCTCGGGCGGGTGGCCCGGACCCTGCACGTGCGAGCCCACCACCACTGACGCCGGGCTCAGTCGATGTACGGGCAGTGCCGGCATCCGCAGCCGCAGCAGAACCCGCGGTTGAGCAGAGTGGCGGCTGTCATGACGAAGAACCCCGACTGCGGGTCCGTGTACCCGGCCTGCCCCTCGGCCATCGCCGCATCGTGCGCGCGCAGCACGGCCGCGCGCCCCGCCGCTTCCAACGGAAACCTCGTCAGGCTCGGCTCGTGCAGCGGATCACGATTGGTGACGGGTGTCTCACGCATGTCCGGTCCAGGGTAATCGGGCGCCCGCAGGCCTGGTGGGGGGTAGGGGTTCACCAACTGGCTGCGGCCTGTGTGGCCTGCTGCGCGGGTGGTTCCGACCGTCCGTGGCCGGTTCTTCGCACCGGAGGCGATCCCACCCACCCGACAGTGCAAGAACCGGGTCCAAGCTCACGGCCCGCCGACTGCGGAGGGCGACCCCTGCCGTCGCAGGGACCTGGGTGTCGGACGCTCCTCGCGGTCATCGGACGGTCGTTGCGCTGCCCGGCGCTCGGGTTGGTGACGGCGAACGCGTCGGAATCTCGGGGTGCCCCGGGGATCCGCGCTCAGCTCGGCGGGCTTGCCCCAGATTTCGACGCGTTGGCCGTCGT
>CAZECO010000225.1:0-4389 GCA_964510455.1 uncultured Actinomycetes bacterium | reverse complement strand
GGCCACCAAGCACGGGAAGGTGAAGAAGACCGCGCTGGGCGAGTACGACTCCCGGCTGACCGGCGGCATCAAGGCGATCATCCTCAACGATGACGACGAGGTCATCGCTGCGCAGCTGCTGACGCAGAGCGACGATCTGATGCTGGTGTCCCGCAAGGGGCTGTCGGTCCGGTTCACCGCCGACGATGCCACCTTGCGGCCGATGGGCAGGGTGACGGCGGGCGTGCAGGGCATCCGGCTGCGCTCCGGCGACGAGCTGCTGGCCGCAGAAGTGGTCCGGCCGGACACCGACCTGGTCACCGTCACCGATGGCGGGTTCGCCAAGCGCACACCGGTCTCGGAATGGCGCGCGAAGGGCCGCAACACCTTCGGCGTGCGGGCGATGAAGCTGGTCAGCGAGCGCGGCGGGCTGGTCGGCGCCCTGATCTGCGATCCCGGCGATGAGCTGTTCGCGATCGCCAGCAACGGCGTGGTGATCCGCACCGCCGTCGAACAGATCCGGGCGACCGGGCGCGACACCATGGGGGTCTCCCTGATGGGGGTGGCGGAGGGCGTGGAGGTCGTGGCGGTTGCCCGCTCGTCCGAGGCGCCGGAACCGGACGTCGCCGACGCCCCCGACGGCGGCCCGGAGGCCGAACCCGGCGAGAACGGCGCGGAGGGCGGATGACGTGCGGATTGGTGTGCACCCCACTGTGACCACGTACAATGCCGTTACTCGACGTGAGCACGTTGTGCGGGAGTTCGCGGGGGCCGGATCGTTGTGCGGCACGCTCGCGAGTTGACAGGAGGAGTGGGGGATGTCCCAAACCAGCCCTGACCTTGCGGACACCGGCGCGCCGCGCGTCGTCCTGGACCGCCCATCATTGCGGGAGGATGTCGTGGTGGATGCGAATCCCACACGAGGCTCGTCAGGCCAAGGCGAACCGACCAGGACGATCAGGCACGCACACCTATACCTGACCCGCGTCGACCCGTGGTCGGTCATGAAGAACGCCTTCATGCTGTCGATCGCGATCGCGATCGTGCTCGTTGTGGCGACCATGATCCTGTGGGCGATGCTCACGGTGAGCGGGACACTCGCGGCACTCACCCGAACCGTCGACGACCTCGCCGGCAGCGGGGCAAGTGCGATCGATCTGTCCGGACTGCTGTCCTTCGGCCGAGTGCTGACCATCGTCTCGGTCGTCGCGGTGATGGAAGTCATCCTGGTGTCGGCGCTGGCGACCTTGTTCGCCTACCTGTACAACCTCGCGGTGGCGATCACCGGGGGCCTGCAGGTGACACTGACCGAGGACAACTGAGGCTCCGAACCCCGCCGAACCGTTGCAGGTCACCGGGTTTGGGAGGCCGCAATCGCCTACAGTACCCTGAAGGACGTTGCCACGGGCCTATAGCTCAGACGGTTAGAGCGCTTCCCTGATAAGGAAGAGGTCGCTGGTTCAAGTCCAGCTAGGCCCACTGCACCGAGGGTGGTGGTCCATCAGGGACCAGATAGAAGGGAAACACCGTGAAGAAGTTGCTGGTTCTTGCAGGTCTTGCCGCCATCGGATTCGTCGTCTACCGCCAGGTCGTCGCCAACAAGGCGGAAGAGGACCTCTGGCAGGAGGCGACCGCACCCGCCGACCTGACCTGACAGCCTGATCTGGCACCGGGGGGCGTAGCTCAACTGGCAGAGCACCGCCTTTGCAAGGCGGGGGTTGAGGGTTCAAGTCCCTTCGCCTCCACCCCTGCCGTCACTGGCGCTCGCCTTCCACCGCAGCGCGGTAGCCTCGGCGCCGAGCCCACCAAGGCGGATGGTCCAACTGGTATTTCGGAATCTGGCGGGCGTCCGTGGATTCAGCATCGGGCGGGCCGGTCTCGGCGCGGGTCGGCGGGCAGATGCACCCGTTGCGGGGCTATGCACCCGCAGCGTGCGCTCCCAGCGGCGTGTCGCAGCCGATCCACCCCCGCCACAGGTGCAAAGCCCCCCACCGGGTGCGAACACTGGGGCGATCCGCCCACGCAGCGGGTGCAAACAGGAAGCCGGTGCCTCCGGGCGCCCCGCCGGCGGGAACACCCGAAGCCGACGCACCCTCGTGGGGCAGCCCCAGCTCGTTGAGCACTGGCCGCTGACGCTGGCATCCGAAAACACCTGCGAGCGCGACCGATGCCCCTGCACCGGCCAGCAGGAGGGGCACCCCAGCGCCTCCTCCGGGACTCCCCGCCGGATTCCGACGAGCCCATCAACTCCGGCCGACAACAGGCCCTGCGCCGGCGCAGCCCGCGACCGGTCGGCGAGGGCTGTCACAGCCGACCGTGGGGCATGACAGACTTCTGTCTATGGCCGAAACGGTAATCGCGACCCTGCACACCACGGCAGGCGACATTGCGATCGAGTTGTTCCCGAACCACGCCCCGAAGACGGTGCGCAACTTCGTCGGCTTGGCTGAGGGCACCCAGGAGTGGACGAACCCAGCCACCGGGCAGAAGACAAGCACGCCGTTGTACAACGGGACGCTTTTCCACCGGGTGATCGATGACTTCATGATCCAGGGCGGCGACCCGCGCGGAACAGGCACCGGAGGCCCCGGCTACCGGTTCGCCGACGAGTTCCATCCGGAGTTGGTCTTCGACCGTCCATATCTGCTCGCGATGGCCAATGCGGGTCCGAACACCAACGGCTCCCAGTTCTTCATCACGGTGCGTCGAACCCCCCACTTGAACCGCAAACACACGATCTTCGGCGAAGTGGCCGACCAATCCAGTCGCGATGTGGTGGATGCGATCGCGATCACCCCGACCGGGCGGATGGACCGCCCACTGCAGGACATCAAGATCGACAGCATCACGATCGAGCGGCGGCAATCCTGACAACGGGCCCCTGGCAGCCGGGCGAGACGTCCGCGCCGCCCACCTGCTATCGGCACCCGGACAGGGTGAGCTACATCCGGTGCAGCCGCTGCGACCGCCCGATCTGTCCGGACTGCATGACCAGTGCGGCTGTGGGCTTCCAGTGCCCCGAATGCATCGCGGCCGGGCGGGCAGCCGTACGGGAGACCACCAATCTGGTGGGCGGCAGGATCGCCGTCCGGCCAAGGGTGACCTCCACTCTGATCGTCATCAACGTGGCGCTCTTCGGCGTCGGGCTGCTGCTGTCTTTCGGCGGGGCGGACACCGATCTCATCATCGAGTTCGGGATGTGGCCGCTTGGCATCGCCGTGTACGGCGAGTGGTGGCGGCTGGTCACAGCGGCGTTCCTGCATGCGGGCTTCCTGCACATCGGCTTCAACATGTATGTGCTGTACCTGCTCGGACCGATACTGGAACGTGTCCTGGGATCGGCAAGGTTCCTGATCCTCTACCTGGTGGCCGCGCTGGGCGGATCGGTCGCCTCCTATGCCGTGAGCGACCCCAACTCGGTCTCTGTCGGGGCATCGGGTGCGATCTTCGGACTCATGGCCGCGCTGCTCGTGGTCGGCAAGCGGTTCCGCCGAGATGTCAGCCAGATCGCGATCCTGCTCGCCATCAACCTCGCGATCGGCTTCATCATCCCCTCGATCGACTGGCGCGCACATATCGGCGGCGCGCTGGTGGGCGCGGCGATCGCTGCCGTGATGGCATACGCGCCGAAGCAGAGCAGGGTTCTCTGGCAGGCGCTGGGCACCCTGGCGGTGTTGCTGGTCCTGGTCCTGATCACGATGGCGCGCACCGCGGAGCTGCAGCGGGTCGTGGAGACACTGGTGGGCTGAGCCGCGCCGGCCGTGGCGCGCAGCGATGTCAGCCGCATCGCCGTCGTCATCCCGGGGGTACCCTGAACCTGAGCCGCTGCCGAACAGGAAGCCCCATGCGCGAAGCCGTCACTGTGTCAGTCCTCCGTTCCCCGATCGGGAAACCGCGCAACGGCGTCCTGTCAAGCATTCATCCGGTGCACCTGTCTGCAACGCGGGACGGCCTGCGGACAATGTGCGAGGGCGGCGGCATGGCCAATGCCATAGTGCTGGAACCGATCTAGAAGGGGTCGCGGTGCCTGAGTCTCGCAAGCGGAAGAAGAACGTCTACACGCCGCCGGGGAAGATGGACAAGGAGGCCGTGCGCTTCGACAGCCCGCGCTGGCTCCCGATCGCCATGGTCACGCTCTGGGTGGTCGGGCTGTTGTGGATTGTTGCCTGGTACATGATCCCGAACCCAGTGAGCGATGCGCTGGGGGCGTGGAACATTGCGATCGGCTTCGGGTTCATCGCTGTGGGGTTCGTTCTGGCGACGAGGTGGCGATAACCGCGATCTGCCACCGCTGTACTTACAGGCCTGTAAGTTCATCAACAGTTGTGGATAAGGCTGTGGATAACGAACCTTCCGGGACGGTCCCGCCGATGGCGCCCGTGCTATCGAGTAGCGTGGTCGGGTTCCGAG
>CAZECO010000224.1:0-4448 GCA_964510455.1 uncultured Actinomycetes bacterium | reverse complement strand
CTGGCGACGCGGGCACGCCGCCCACCCCCGAGCCCCGGACCTTCGCCGAGTCCCTCGGCCTGATGTCCGACGAGTCGCTCATCACCCTGTTCCGCAACCGCCCTGATCTGGTCCGGCAACTGCCCGAGGACCTGGCGGCGCTTGCCGCTCGGTGCGCGTCGCCGGTGAGCGTCCGCCTGATCTGGGACCGCCTCACTGCGCTCGAACAACAGGTCATCGAAGTGCTGGTCGCCCACCAGTCGGCGATGAGCCCTTCGGAGCTCCTCGCGGCCATGGACCCGCAGGCGGACCCCCCGCTCCGCGACGCGATCCACAGCGCCGTACGACGATGCGGAGAACTGGCGCTGGTCTGGGGCGGCGACGACGGCCTTCGGGTGGTCACCACGGCCGCGAACCTGGTTGGCCCCCACCCCTGCGGCCTCGACCCCGCAGACCGATCCGGCACCTTGCGGATCAGCCGCTACACGCAGGATCCGGCCTCCTTCCTCGACGAGTTGGCGATGGCGCCGCCGGGCGCTCGAGCGGCGCTCGATCGTCTCGTCTGGGGACCTCCGCGGGGCACCGTGCCGAATGCCCACCGCGTGGTGTCGACGGCATCGGCGTCCACCCCGATCGAGTGGCTGCTGGCCCGCGAGATGCTGGTGCCCGCCGGGCACGACAGCGTGGTGCTGCCGCGCGAGTTGGCCCTGCTGCTGCGCGGCGGGCGGTACGTCCGCCAGGTGGCCGCCCCGCCTGATCCTCCGTGCGCGCCGGATGCCGCCGCGGTGCAGGACGCGGACGCCACGGCGGGCATGCATGCCCTGCTCGTCACGCGGACCGTGGGACGGCTGCTCGACCTGCTGGACGAGGGTGGGATCCGGATGCTGCGGTCGGGGGGCATCTACCAGCGCGATGCCTCCGAGCTGGCCCGGCGCCTGCGGCTCTCGCTGGCGCAGACCGCGCTGATCGCCGACATGACGTTCTGCGCCGGGCTGATCGACGCAGATGCGGTCTCGGGGGTCTGGGGCCTGACCCGGACGGCAGATGCATGGCGCGTGCTGTCCGAGCCGCGACAGTGGACGGCACTGGCGCTCGCCTGGCGCGACAGCTCGTCCCATGCGCCGCTGGCCGCCGAAGATGCAGACAACCGGATCCTGTCCGAGGCCCTGCACGCACCCGGCATTGTGGAGATCCGGCGGCTCGTGCTGGACGTGGCGGCCACCGCGCCCACCGCCGCAGCGATCGATCTCGACCGGCTGCTGACGGCCATCGGGTGGTATCGGCCGAGGCTCAACGGCCGCGATCTGCCCGGCTTCGTCTCCGAGATCCTGGCCGACGGCGAGTTCCTCGGAGTGTTCGGCCGGGGCGCACTGAGCCGGGCGGGACGGCTGTTGGTGGATCCGGGCAGCGACGCGGTCAGGATCGCGGCTGCCCTGCGATGGCCCGCGCTGGTGGAACAGATCGTGCTCCAGGCGGATCTGACCGCCACCGCGATGGGCCCGATGACCCCGCAGGCGCAGGCGCGGGTGGCGCTGCTGGCGGACCTGGAATCCACCGGCGCCGGGACGGTCTACCGGATCTCGGCCGACTCCCTGGTCCGCGCGTTCGACGCAGGGATGGCGACGGCCGAGGTGCTGGCCGAACTGCAGGACCTGTCCGCCACGCGGGTGCCGGAGACCCTGGCTGCCCTGGTCACCGATGTCGGCCGGCGCCATGGATCCATTCGCGTGCAGACGGCTGCCTGCGTCGTCACCTCCGACGACGACGCTGCCCTGGCCGCCGCGATGGCGGACCGTTCGCTGGCGCACCTGCGGCTGCACCGGGTCGCCGCCGGGGTGGCGATCAGCCCCGTCGGGCCCGATGAGGTCACCGCGGCACTGCGCAAGATCGGGGTGGCGGCGGTCTCCGCGACTGCGGCATCCCCGATGCGACGCCGCCGCCTGTCCGCGCGCCGCACCGTCGTCACCGACGCTATCCCGGACGACCATCTCGCCGCGGCCGTCCGCTCGCTGCGCGCAGGGGAGTCCGCCCGGGCGGCGCTGACCGGGCCGGACCGGGTCGCGCCGGTCCGCCCGCACGACCTGGTGGAGGCGTTGACGGCCGCCATCCGCGAGGGGCGCATGGTATGGCTGGACTACTCCGACCCCACCGGCACCCGCCGGGTCCGCCTGGTGGAGCCGTTGACGCTGCGGGGCGGCCTGCTGTCCGGGTTCGACCATCGCGACCAACGGGTCGCCGGATTCCCCCTGTCGCGCATCGCCGGCATCTCCGCAATCGCGGCCGAGGGGTAGCCGGGCGGACGAATCGTCGCTTTCGCCACACTGCTGGGACAATGGGCGGATGACCGACGGCCCCCTCATCGTGCAGAGCGACAAAACGCTGCTGCTCGACGTCAACCATCAGCAGGCGGACTCCGCCCGGCACGAGATCGCGCCGTTCGCGGAACTGGAGCGGGCGCCGGAGCACATGCACACCTACCGGATCACGCCGCTGGGCCTGTGGAATGCCCGGGCGGCAGGCCACGACGCCGAGCAGGTGGTGGACAGCCTCATCCGGTACTCGCGCTATCCCGTCCCCCATGCGCTGCTGGTGGACATCGCCGAGACGATGACCCGGTACGGGCGCCTGCAGCTGATGAACCACCCCGTCCACGGCCTGGTCCTGCATGCGCTGGACCGTGCGGTGCTCGCCGAAGTGCTGGCCTCGGCCCGGATCAGGCCGATGGTCGGCGCACGCATCGACTCCGACACCGTCGCGGTCCACCCCAGCGAGCGCGGCCACATCAAACAGGCGCTGCTCAAGCTCGGCTGGCCTGCCGAGGATCTCGCAGGATACGTGGACGGAGAGGCGCACGCCATCGCCCTGCGGGAGGACAGCTGGCACGTGCGCGACTACCAGCGACATGCGGCCGAGGGCTTCTGGCACGGCGGCTCCGGGGTCGTGGTGCTGCCCTGCGGCGCCGGCAAGACCATCGTCGGGGCCGCCGCGATGGCGATGGCGCAGGCGACGACGCTGATCCTGGTGACGAACACCGTGGCCGCCCGGCAGTGGAAGTCCGAGCTGATCAAGCGCACCATGCTGACCGAGGAGGAGATCGGCGAGTACTCGGGCTCGCGCAAACAGATCCGCCCGGTCACGATCGCGACGTACCAGGTGATGACCCGCAAGTCCAAGGGCGTGTTCACGCATCTGGAGGTGTTCAGCGCCCGCGACTGGGGCCTGATCATCTACGACGAGGTGCACCTGCTGCCCGCACCCGTGTTCCGCTTCACCGCCGACATCCAGGCCCGGCGCCGTCTCGGCCTGACCGCGACCCTGGTGCGGGAGGACGGCCGCGAGGGGGACGTGTTCAGCCTGATCGGGCCGAAGCGGTATGACGCCCCTTGGCGGGAGATCGAGTCCCAGGGCTACATCGCACCGGCGGACTGTGTGGAGGTCCGCATCGATATGACACCGGCGCAACGGATGTCCTATGCGGTGTCCGAGCCGGAGGAGCGCTACCGGCAGGCGGCGACGCTGCCGCTGAAGAACCGCGTGGTCAAGGCGCTGGTGGAGCAGCACGCCGACGACCAGGTGCTGGTGATCGGGCAGTACCTCGACCAGTTGGCCGAGGTCGGCGCCCTGCTCGAGGCCCCCGTCATCACCGGCGAGGTCCCGGTACGGCAGCGGGAGGTGCTGTTCGAGGACTTCCGGCAGGGCCGGATCCAGCGCCTCGTGGTGTCCAAGGTGGCCAATTTCTCCGTCGATCTGCCCGAAGCGGGTGTGGCCATCCAGATCTCGGGCACCTTCGGCTCCCGGCAGGAGGAGGCGCAGCGGCTCGGCCGCGTCCTGCGGCCCAAGGCCGACGGCAGGACCGCCCACTTCTACACCATCGTCACCCGGGACACCGTCGATGCCGACTTCGCGGCACACCGGCAGCGCTTCCTCGCCGAGCAGGGGTACGCCTACCGCATCGTCGATGCCGGTGACGTCTTCGTGGATGAGGTGGCGCCCCCGGCTCCATGACCCGCCGGCGTGGTGGACGTTCGCGTCCGTGTCCACGGCCCCTGCCGGAACAGCGCAGCGGATCGGCCGGGAGGCGCTACCGCCGCCGGGGGGTGATGTCGGCCACCCGCGGCCGGACGTCCAGCAGGTAGACCAGGGCGATGATCAGCCCTGCGAGTCCGAAGATCCCCACCGGTCTGGCGACCAGCCCCGTCACCAGCGCGGCGCCGGTCAGCAGCAGCCAGAAGTTGCGGGTGCGGCGGTCGGCGGCCACGAATGCGTCCCGCGGCCGGGTCGCGCAGTCAGCCACCGCCCACACCTTCACGACGAGGAACAGCACCATCAGCGCAATCGAGATCAAACCCTGGACTTCACCGAGCATGGCTCAACGGTACGGTGCAGCGGTCCCGGGGCCAAAGCACCGCGGAGGCCATGGCAGCATCGGGGCCATGCGTGCAGTCGTCCAGCGGGCGCTGGGTGCCCGG
>CAZECO010000223.1:0-4462 GCA_964510455.1 uncultured Actinomycetes bacterium | reverse complement strand
ACGAACCAGCCCTGCTCGAGGGCAGGGCCGCCTATTGGCAGGCGGTCGGCGACCTGTACGCCCGAGTCTTCGGCGCAGCCCTCGAGGTCGACCGCGTGCGTGGCGCAGTCTTCGGCTTCACCCACCCGGCCACGCTGAACGCCCTGCGGGACACGGGCCTGTCCTTGGATGCCGCGACGGAATTGGTCGGGGATGTGCTCGTCCAACTTGTGCAGGATCGGGAAGTGCGCGGGAACGAGGGCTGACGTACGACACGGTGCGGGCGACCCAACTGCTGGCGCCGACGACGAGGGCATGACGCCCGTTACGGCGCCGAGGCGGTGCACCCACAAGCGGTCCAGAGCCGGACGCCGCAAGTCTGGATTCCCGCGCTGCGGCCGAGATGTGATCAGGCCAGCCGGTAGGTGAGATGGCTGACGTGGGGAGTCGTCCGGCTCGATGCCGGCACCAACGCCAGATCCCCGACGCCGTCGAAGACCCGCAGCCCGTCGCCGACCGTGAACGGAACGATGTGCAGCCGCAGCTCGTCGACGAGCCCGGCCGCGAGGTAGGCGTTCAGCGTGCTCGGGCCTCCGGCGATCGACACGTCGGCGTCGCCGGCGGCGTCGCGCGCCCGCACGAGAGCGGCCTCGAGCCCGTCGGTCACGAAGTGGAAGGTCGTCCCGCCCGCCATGGTCAGGGGCTGGCGGGGCCGCGAGCAGAGCACGAAGACCGGCGCGTGGTACGGGGGCTCGGGGCCCCACCAGCCCTGCCACGCCAAGTCCCACTCGCCACGGTCGGGGCCGAACATGTGACGCCCCATGACATAGGCCCGCGCATGGAGGATCGCCGCGACCTCGTCGGCGTTGTCATCGCCGTGCTCGAACATCCAGGTGTGCAGCCGCTCCCCCACGTGCGGCCCGAAGGGATGCTCCAACGACTGGTCCCGGCCGGCGGCGACGAGGTCGAGCGAGACGGAGATGTCGGCGGTGACGAGGCCCATGCCGGAAAGGCTAGGCACGGCATGGCGACTGCACCACCCGGCACCGGCAGCGGTGGTCACGCTGGCCGCTGTGCCCGAGCGGGTGACGTCGTCGTGATCGGGTTCAGCGTGCAGCACTGGGCGGGCGATGCGATCGTGACCCATGGAGTCCGTCCCGTCGCGCTCCAGACTCCCCGGGTAGCTGCCGCCCCAGAGCGCTGGGCCGCCACCCACGCTAGTGAAGGGACCTCCGATGGCCCGCATCTTCATCACCGGCTCGACCGACGGCCTCGGCCGTGCCGCGGCCCGCGCCCTCATCGACCAGGGCAACGATGTCGTGCTGCACGCGCGCTCGCAGCAACGGGCAACGGCGGTTCGCGATCTGGCCGCAGATGCCGCGGGGTTGGCCATCGGCGATCTGAGCAGCGCGGTGCAGACCGCGGCTCTCGCCGCCCAGGTCAACGATCTGGGCCGCACGGACGCTGTCATCCACAACGCCGGGGTCTACCTCGAGCCGGCACGGGGCAGCACCCCGGAAGGCCACGCCCGGACCCTGGCCATCAACGTGCTCGCGCCCTATCTGCTCACGGCGCTGATCGACCGCCCGGACCGCCTGGTCTACCTGTCCAGCGGGATGCATTTCAGCGGCGACGCATCGCTGCGCGATATCGACTGGATCCAGCGGCCGTGGAACCCCGGGCAGGCGTACGCCGACAGCAAGCTCAGCATCACCGCTCTTGCCCTCGGCATCGCCCGACTCTGGCCAGACGTGCTGAGCAACGCCGTGGACCCGGGCTGGGTCCCGACCAAGATGGGCGGCGCCCACGCGCCCGACGACCTGGTTCTGGGCCACCAGACCCAGGTCTGGCTCGCCGGCGACCCGGCCGCGACAGTCAGCGGCGGGTACTGGTACCACCGCCAACAGCAGACCCCGCACCCGCGCGCCCTGATCCGGACCTATCAAGACCAGCTCCTGGAACGGCTCGCCGAACTCACCGGCACCCCGCTGCCCTGACGCGGCCGGCGCGCGAACGCGAGCGGTTTGCTCGTCTTGCCCGGCGTCCGCCGCAGGGTCCCGCGCCAGCGCACCTGGATCCAACGTGCTCAGCGCACGGGGCGCGGCATCCGGCGGACGACCCGCTACTCGTCCGCGCGCTGCCCGCCCGGCAGCATCCTGGGCAGCAGGCCCTTGCCGATGACCATGGCCAGGTGGGCCGCCAGCGCGAGGAAGAAGGCGATGTGCGCCGCGATGTGCAGCCACAGCAGATCGTCATTGCCGATCACGAGCACGAGTCCGGATCCGGGGACCGCGAACTGGAGGGTGAGCAGGGTCGACTCCGTGGCGTGCACGAGCCGCTGGTCCCGCGCGGTCAGTCGCGGATCCCAGGGCGGCAGCGGGGAGGCACGGCGCCACAGGATCCGCAGGACGCCCAGCGCCACGATCGTGGCACCGAGCAGCACGTGGAGCTCCGGTAGCGTCAGCCCGCCATCGGCCAGGTCCCCGGACAGCAGATCGGTCCACGCGGTCCCGACCGCGTCCTCGGCCTCTTCCTCCCGAAGGTCCTGGGCGGCCTCGCACTCCTCTTCGAGCCGGTCCAGCTCGTCCTTCTCCGCATCGGACAGGTCGCCGCCGCTGCGGTCCTCGCCGAGCGGGTCGCAATCGACGTCGGGCACGTCGCCGTCGGCCTCCATCGTGTAGCCGACGTAGAACTGTGCAGCGATCGCCGACACGGTCAGCCAGTGCAGCAGCTTCGTGATGGCGCCGTACCCACGCTCACCGTTGCGCAACTGCATGCACCGTTTATACCGATAACCCCCGCTCGCAGCTTCGGTCCGTCCGCGCTCGTCCTGCACGTGCAGGGCGCCCGCCTGCTCAACACCGCCGCGGCGGGGCGCTTCCGGCCGCCTCTGGGCGTGTACTCCTTTCGTTGCTAATCCTCGAGCACCTAGCCGCGCGCGGCGGACCGGAGGACTACATCGCGGTCCAGCGCATGATCTACCGCGTCGTGCGAGCCAACATCTCCGCGCTGCCCAACCGCTCCGTCCGCAGGCTCACGGGACGGCCCCGCCACAACCGATGTTCGACGCCCTCGCGCCCGCGCTGGACTTCCCCGCGTACTTCGGACGGAACCTGGACGCGCTCAATGACTGCCTGCGCGACGTCGCCGTGGGCGATTACGGGTGGCGGGCAGATACCGCCACAGGCCTGGTCCTCGTGCTCACCACCTTCGATCGTTTCGCTGCTGCTGATGGCCGAACCGCTCAGGTCCTGCTCGACTCATTCGCCGACCAGGCCCGCAGAGCCATGCTCCTGGGCAACCGACTGATGTGCCTGGTCCAATCGAACGATCCAAGTCTTGCCTTTGAACCCGTCGGCGCGATGCCGGTGACGTGGAACGACGCCGAGTGGTTGGACGCCAAGCGCGGCCTCTGATCTGGCGCAGCCGCACAAGCGAAGGGGAAGCATCCATCCCGACCTTCGAGTACTGGTGCAGCGCGGCCGCAATCGGGTCATCGAGTCGAACTGGCTGCCTCGTCGTTTGCGCAGCCGCAGACGCCGACGCGTCACCGACCATCCACATCCCCCAGGAGCCGTCAACGAGCGGGTTCCGTTCCAGGCTGCCCCCGCAGCCACCTCGTGCGTGAGGTCTTCCGCAGCAAACTCGTCGCCCCGGGCATCCGCCCGGCGACTCCCGCCGCGCCGCTATGCTCTCGCCGGCGAAGTCCCGCACCCGGCCTCGCCGAACTACCTTCACATCGCGATAGGACCGCCACCAACGGCGCCTTCGCCGCGACTGGAGCAGCCACATTGCCGACGGATCGTCAAGCGGTCACGACTCCGCACGAGTGATGCCTTCGATTGCATAGCGACGCTCGATCCCCGAAGTCGCGCGGCCCCACTCACTCATTGCAACCCGTTCTTGATGTGCATCGAACGCGGCTTCATCAACGAACTGTTCCTCGACCTGCCAGACAAGAGGATCGGCAGTCTGCCGTACCTCGAAGGACTTGACCCAGCCGGGCTCCGCTCGGGTGAGTGACACGTGAAGCGGGAGATGCTGGAGCACAATCTCCGCTTCGTCGGCACTCCGGCAGATCAATTGTCCGTGGACACGCACCTGCAATATGGGCTCTCCGGCGTCGATGAGGGACGTCCCAGACTACCGACCACTGCGGTTCCAGGGTTACCACCACCGGGCAGTCTCCGGTGCAGGCAGACCGCTCGGATATGGCCCTGTACCGATGCCTCGGGAGAAGCCCCGACGAGCGCTGCTCGGTGGAGTACTCGGAAGCGATGAAGCGCCTGCACGGCATTACGCTATTTCCCCATCTGTTGACAATGTGTAATACTCCGCAAGTGCCCCTCGCTGAGCTGACCGCCCCGCTGAGCGCCCGTTCGGTCGCGCTCAGCCTCCTGCTCGGCACGCACCCGCCGCGGATGTCGGCGCGGGACCTGACCACGCTGGGCGAACACTTCGGCATCGCGCCGGCGACCATGCG
>CAZECO010000222.1:0-4477 GCA_964510455.1 uncultured Actinomycetes bacterium | reverse complement strand
GCGCCACTCTCAGGACGGGAGGCATTGTGAACGGCAACACCCTGTTGGAGATGCGGGCGATCACCAAGGAGTTCCCCGGTGTGAAGGCTCTGTCCGAAGTCTCGCTGGTCGTCGGCCAGCCGGAGATCCACGCCATCTGCGGTGAGAACGGCGCGGGCAAGTCGACGCTGATGAAGGTCTTGTCCGGGGTGTACCCCTACGGCACGTACGAGGGCGACATCTACTACAAGGGCGAGTTGTGCAGGTTCAAGTCGATCACCGACTCGGAGCACAAGGGGATCGTGATCATCCACCAGGAGCTCGCCCTCATCCCCGAGCTGTCGATCGCCGAGAACATGTTCATCGGCAACGAGATCCGCAAGGGCATCGCGATCGACTGGACCGAGGTGAACCGTCGGGCCGCGGAGCTGATGGAGCGCGTCGGGCTGAAGGAGAAGCCCCAGACGCAGGTGAAGAACATCGGTGTGGGCAAGCAGCAGCTGCTCGAGATCGCCAAGGCCCTGAGCAAGAACGTCGTCCTGCTCATCCTCGACGAGCCGACCGCGGCGCTGAACGACAACGACAGCCAGCACCTGCTCGGCCTGATCGAGGAGCTCAAGTCGCAGGGCGTCAGCTCGATCATGATCTCGCACAAGCTCAACGAGATCGAACAGATCGCGGACAAGATCACGATCATCCGCGACGGCAAGTCCATCGAGACGCTGGACGCCGTCGTCGACGGGGTGAACGAGGACCGGATCATCAAGGGGATGGTCGGCCGGGATATGGAGAGCCGCTTCCCGGAACGCACCCCGGACATCGGCGAGGTCTTCTTCGAGGTCAAGGACTTCTGGGTGAAGCACCCGGTCGCGGCCGACCGCTACGTCTGCAAGGGCTCCTCGCTGGAGGTCCGCCGGGGCGAGATCGTCGGAATCGCCGGTTTGATGGGCGCCGGCCGCACCGAACTCGCCATGTCGATCTTCGGCCACACCTACGGCATCTTCGAGTCCGGGACCGTGATCAAGGATGGCCGGGAGATCGACGTCAGCTCGGTGGCCAAGTGCATCTCCAACGCCATCGCCTACGTGAGCGAGGACCGCAAGAGCGTCGGACTCAACCTGCTCGACGACATCCAGACCACCACGGTCTCCGCCAAGCTGAGCAAGGTGAGCTCCAGCGGAGTCATCGACAAGCACAAGGTCTATGAAGAGGCCGAGGCCTACCGGAAACGGCTGCGGACGAAGGCGCCGTCGGTGCGCGAGGGCGTCGACAAGCTCTCCGGCGGCAATCAGCAGAAGGTCGTGCTGGCGAAGTGGATGTTCACCGATCCGGACATCCTGATCCTGGACGAGCCCACGCGCGGCATCGACGTCGGGGCCAAGTACGAGATCTATGAAGTGATCTTCGAATTGGCGAGACAGGGCAAGGGCGTCATCGTCATCTCCTCCGAGCTGCCCGAGGTGATCGGCCTGTCCGACCGCATCTACACAGTCTTCGAGGGGCAGATCACCTCGAACGTTCCAGCCGTCGACGCAACCCAGGAGTCGTTGATGAAGTCCATGACATCCGCACGAGTGAGGATCTGACGATGAGCAAGGGAAAGGACATCCGAAAGGCCCTCTTCGGGGAGGCCGACGTCCGCCAGTTCGGCATCGTGCTGAGCCTCGTCGCCATCATCGCGCTGTTCTTCGTGACGACCGACGGTGTTGTGCTGAGTTCTCAGAACCTGATCAACGTCGTATCCCAGTACAGCTACATCTTGATCCTGGCGATCGGCATGGTCCTGGTCATCATCGCCGGCCACATCGACCTGTCGGTGGGGTCGGTGGCGGCGTTCGTCGGCATCTGCACGGCGCTGCTGATGCGCGAGGGCATGCCATGGCCGCTAGCGGTCATCGCGGCCGTGGTCATCGGCATGCTGGTCGGTGCATGGCAGGGCTTCTGGGTCTCCAAGATCCTGGTTCCGGCGTTCATCGTGACGCTGGCCGGCATGCTCATCTTCCGCGGCGCCAACCAGTGGATCGGCTCTTCCCAGACCGTCCCGGTGCCCGAGGGCTTCAAGAAGATCGGGGCCGGCTACATCCCGCAGGTAGGGCCCACCTTCATCCTGCCCGACGGCACGAAGATCGTGAACACCCCGACCCTGATCCTCGGCGTCGTCGGGGTGTTGGCGGTCCTGTACCTGGAACTGCGGGGCCGGTCCAAGACCAAGGAGGTCGGCGGCGAGGTCGGTCCGATGTGGGCGATGGCGCTGAAGGTCGCCATCATGGGCATCGTCATCATGTTCTTCGCGTTCAAGTTCGCCACCGGCAACCCGGGGACCGGGTTCCCGATCTCCGGCTGCATCCTGGTGGTCCTGGTGATCGCCTACTCGTTCCTGATGAACAGCACCGTGTTCGGCAGGCATGTGTACGCCGTCGGCGGCAACAAGCGGGCGGCCGCGCTGTCCGGTGTGAAGGTCGACCGGATCAACTTCCTGGTGATGGCGAACATGTCGATGCTCGCCGCGCTGGCGGGTGTCATCTACATCTCCCGCGCCGGCGCATCCGGGCCGCAGGACGGTCTGAGCTGGGAGCTGGACGCGATCTCGGCCGTGTTCATCGGCGGCGCTGCTGTGACCGGCGGTGTGGGCACCGTGATGGGATCCATCATCGGTGGTCTGGTCATGGCCTTCCTGAACAACGGCCTGTCGCTGATGGGCGTCGGCCAGGACCGGGTGTCGGTGATCAAGGGCCTGGTGCTGCTGGCGGCTGTCGCCTTCGACCTGTTGAGCAAGCAGCAGGGGCGGCCGTCGATTATCGGTTCGATAACGGCGGGCAGAAAGAAGAAGGAGAAATCCCCCGAACCGGCAGGCGCGAAGTAGGTTCGGTTCACACCACGTTCACAACGGTGAGACATAAGGGAGACAGCGAATGAGGAAGTTGCGCGTAGTAGCCGCCTGCGGCTTCAGCGCCGTGCTGGTGCTGAGCGCCTGTACGACCGAAGAAGAGCCGGGCGACGAGGGCAACGGTGGTACGGATGCATTGGCCATCACGACCACGGAATGTGGAGCAGGCGACCGGATCGGCGTAGCTCTTCCGGCCCAGACCAGTGAGAACTGGACGCTGGCCAAGGACCTGTTCGTGGCCGGCCTCGAGGGTGCGGGCTACGTCGCCGACGTGCAGTTCGCCGATGCCAGCAGCGCGGCCCCCTCGCAGCAGCAGAAGATCGACAACATGCTGACCCAGGGCGCCAAGGTCGTCGTGATCGGTGCCGAGGACGGCAAGCAGTTGACCACACAGGTGTCCAACGCGGAGGCGCAGGGCGTGCCGATCGTGGCCTACGACCGTCCGATCGACGCTCCCGGGACGGACTACTACATCGCGTTCGACAACTTCCGGGTCGGCCAGCTGCAGGGCACCTCGCTGCTGGAGGGCATGGAGAAGCTGAAGGGCGCCTCGCCGTGGAACATCGAGCTGTTCGCGGGTGCGCTGACCGATGCCAATGCGCCGGTGTTCTTCAACGGTGCCATGGACATCCTGCAGCCCAAGATCGATGACGGGACTGTGGTCGTCGTCTCCGGCCAGACCGCGCTGAACGAGGTGGCCACCGAGGGTTGGGACAAGGCCAACGCGCAGGAGCGCATGGACAACCTGATCACCAACAACTACGGCTCCGGCACCCCGCTGCACGGCGTGCTGTCGCCGAACGACCAGTTGGCCCAGGGCATCCTGAATGCTGCGTTCGCGGCGCAGTTGACGCCGGTCGTGACCGGCCAGGACTCCGAGGTCGCAGCGGTGGAGCGGATCGCCCGCGGTGAGCAGTACTCCACCATCTACAAGGACACCCGCAAGCTGGTGGACGCGACCATCAACATGGTCAATGAGATCTGCGCCGGTGGCGAGGCCACGACCGAGGACGTGTTCACGTGGGAGGACAGCGGCAACAGCATCGCTACCCTCTACCTCGAGCCGCTGATCGTGACGCAGGAGAACGCAACCGAGGTCTACGCGGATAACGATCAACTGCTGACGGCGTTCAACAACGCCGCGTAGTCGCACCGCGTACGGCCCTCACGAAAGGGTGGGGCCCCGGATCCGATCCGGGGTTCCACCCTTCTCGTTGGGCCCTGCGCCTGTGGACACCGAGGGCGGAGGCGATGCGGCGTGGCACGATCCGGAGACGGGGGTGGCCATGAGGCAGCGGATGAAACGGCATGCGCGCACGCGTCCGGACCGCGGGCGGTTGCTCTGGGTCGGCGACGACGGCGACTGGGCACTGATGCGCTCGGGCGCCGGGCCGGCACTGGTGTGCCCGGAGCCCGGGTGCGGCGAATCGCTGCACGCTGTCTGCAACAGCCACGGCACCCGCTTCCTGCGCAGAACCGCCGGCGGGACCGGCGGGTGCCCGCACTGGTGGGTCCCCGGGGGCGGGGGCCCCGAGTCCAGCCGCCACCTATGGCTCAAGGCGCGCCTGGCCAGCATCTGCCTGCAGTTGGGGTGGGCTGCGGTCCCTGAGG
>CAZECO010000221.1:0-4510 GCA_964510455.1 uncultured Actinomycetes bacterium | reverse complement strand
CTGCTGATCAGCGGTCAGTAGCCCAGAAGCCGCGCAGCCAGATCCGTCATCACCTCGGTCGCCCCTCCGCCGATGCCGAGGATCCGGACATCGCGGTAGTGGCGCTCCACCTCGCTGTCTCGCATGTAGCCGGCGCCGCCGAACAGCTGCACGGCGCGGTCGGCCGCGTACTCGCCGGCCTGCACACCGCTCTGCTTGGCCAGCAGCGCCTCTGCTACGACCATCTCGCCGGCGGCGTGCCGAGCAGCCACCCACCGCGTATACCGCCGGGCGAGGTCGACCTGGCGGTGCATCTCCACCAGGGTGTGCTTCACGACCTGTCGATGCGACAACGGGCGGCCGAACGTGCTGCGCTGCTTCGTCCACTGCGCCGCCAGGTCCAGACAGCGCTGGCCGGTGGCGTACCCGGTCACCGCGAGCGAAAGGCGCTCGGTGACGAAGTGTCGGGCAAGCGCGGCGAACCCCCGCTCGAAGCCCAGCACGTTGCGAGCCGGCACTGTCGCATCGACGAACGCCAGCTCGGCAGTGTCGCTGCAGGCCCACCCCATCTTGTCCAGCCGCCGGGTGACGGCGAAGCCGGAGGCGTCGCGGTCGATGATCACCAGGCTGATGCCCGCGGCGCCGGGCCCGCCGGTGCGGACCGCCGCAACGACGAAGTCCGCCCTTGTCCCAGACGTGATGTAGGTCTTCGCGCCGGTGACCCGAATCCCGTCGCCTTCGCGGATGCCGACCGTGCGCAGGCTCGCCACATCGGACCCGCCGTCGGGCTCGGTCACGGCCAGCGAACAGATCGCCTCGCCCCGCAGCACAGGTTCGACGTAGCGAGAGATCAGGTAGTCCGCACCTGCCGAGTCGCCCTCGGCGCGGCGGTCTGCCGCGGCGTCGATGACATGGGGCAGGGCGATCCCATGGGTGAACAGCCCTGCGACCACGCCGCCGCTGCCCCCGGCCTGCAGCAGCGCTTCGGTGGCCACCAGCTGGTCGACCTCGTCGCCGCCCTGGCCTCCGACACCGACCGGATACCCGATGCCGAGCAGCCCGGCGTCGGCCGCACTCGCGTGCAGCGAGCGCGGCAGCTCGCCGGCGGATTCCCAGCCGGCGAGCTGGGGCACGATGTGCGCCGCTGTGAATCTCGCGACCGAATGGGCCAGGGCGCGACGTTCTGGGGCCTCGAACGGGTCTTCCACACGTGGCAGCCTATGCCTGCGAAGGCCCGTGGTCGTGCACCATGAACACAGAGCAGGGCGCATGTGCCGCCAGCGACGTCGCGATCGACCCTGCCCGCATCGAGGCCCACCGCGACTGTCCTGTGGTCCCCTGCACCAGCAGGTCGACGTCGGTGGTCCTGACGGTCGACAGGATGATGTCGCGGACGTGGTAGAACACCTCGGTGTCGTTCGGCCCGAGAACCAGCGGCCGCACCGATTTCGCTTTGCCGTCCAGCAGTGCTGCTGTGTCATCGGCCGCGGTCTTCGCGTCGAATCCGGCCTGCTGCACCGCAAGCACGGTGACGTCGACATCCACCGACCACGGCATGGTGCCGAAGGAGGACGCCGCCGCCTGGGCATCTGGCGACCCGTCGGTGCACACCAGCGCACGTCGTACCGGCGTTCCCCGCCGGGCGATGACCAGCGGAGCAGGAGGGTTGTGCATCAGCCACTCGACCGTGCTGCCGAGGTGGAGGGCCTTCATCAGCCCCTGGCCGCGGGGGCCCACCACGATCAGGTCACGGTCGCTGCAGCGGAGGATCGCAACCCTGGGATCGGCGGCGGCGCGCAGGTGCTGCACTGCCGTGGCGCTGCTGGGATCGAGCAGCGCTCGGGGGTGAGGCGGTGTCCAAGGTTGAGGCGCGCCCCCGCTGGCGACAAGCTCCGGGGACGCCGTGAGCACATCGATGCTCCAGCCCGCCCAGTTCTGCTGGTTGATCCACATCCACGCCAGGTCGGCCGACGGCGAACCGTCGTCGCCGAACAGTACTGTCCCAGCCATGACCGCCTCCTCGTCCTGCAGGCATCCTGCGGGCTCGGTGCCATCTTGGCAGGGATCGTCGGCCTGAGAATCTCGATGGCATTCAGACGCCAACAAGGACGCGCAATGGCTAGGCTCCCCAGTGAACTCAAGGGAGGTCCTCACGATGACCGAGCGCCGATTGTCGCCCGCCGATGCCTGCTGGTTGTACAGCGATTTCGAAGGAAACCATCAGACCGTCTCCGCGGTGATGTTCCTGGATCGCGAAATTGATCCCGCTGTGTTCCGCAGCACCCTCAAGGAGCGCCTGGTCGACCAGTACCCGACGTTCCACCAGCGGATCCGCAAGTCCCGCAATCCGCTGCTGATGCCGCATTGGGAGGATGATCCGACCTTCGACCTCGACTATCACGTCGACGTCCTCCAACTTGCGTCACCGGGCGACAAGCCGGCGCTGGAGGCCCTCATCTCCGAGCAGCGCAGCGAGATGCTCGACCACAGCAAGCCGCTGTGGCGGTTCCACCTGATCCAGGGCTACAACGGGGCCTCCGTCATCCACGCCCGGATCCAGCACGCCATCGCCGACGGTTGGGCGCTGGTGCGCCTGGTGATGTCGCTGGCCGACGAGGCGCAGGACGCGCCGCAGGTCGAGGTCGTCGAGAAGGAGCGCAAGCGCAAGCGCGACGCCGCACTGGGAGCCGCGTCGCCGGCGCTGGAAGCCGTCGGCGGCCTCGCCGAGACTGCCTCGAAGGCAGCTGAAGCGGTCATGGGCGCAGTCAAGAATCCCGCCTCGGTACCTGCCCGGTTGGCTTCGGGCGCGGACGCGCTGCAGGAGGCACTGTCCTTCGCCCCAGATCCGAGCCGCATCCTCGAGTTCGGCGCGTCGGCACCGGGGCTCGTGGGGGAGGTTCCCGGCAAGGTCATGGAAGCCTCGGTCATGGTGAAGCCGGTGACGGATGCTGCCGACGTGGTCGCCGGCAGCGCCGAGAGCGCGGTGGACTTCCTGAACTCCCCCAAGCCGGGCAAGACGATCTTCCACGGCAAGGTGTCGGGCAAGAAGAAGGTCTCCTGGCTCGAGCCGATGCCGCTGCAGCCGATCAAGGATGCCGGCAAGGCGCTCGACGCGACCATCAACGACATGGTGATGGGCGCCGTCACGAACGCGATGCGGCTGTACCTGCTGGAGAAGGGCTCCCTCGACGTCGAGAACCTTCTGGTTTCGGTGCCGATCAGTCTGCGCAAGGCAGACGACCCGCTGCCGCGCGACCTGGGCAACCGGTTCGGCCTGGTGAACGTGCTGCTGCCGGTCGGCATCGAGGATCAGGTCGAGCAGGTGAACTCGATCAAGGCTCAGGTCGACGAGATCAAGGCATCGCAGCTGCCCATCGTGTCGTTCGGCCTGGTCTCAGTGGCCGCGATCACCACCCCCGAGGTGGAGCGGCTGCTCCACAAGGTCACCCAGGAGCAGTCGACCGGGGTGGTCACCAATGTGCCTGGGCCGCGGGTCCCGCTCACCCTGGCCGGGGCCAACGTGATCGGCGCCTGGGGAATGGGGGGCGTGGGCGGCAACATGAACATCGCCGTGGGGATCTTCAGCCAGAACGGGCAGGTCAACTTCGCGGTGAGCAGCGACGTGGCCATCACGCCCGACCCGGAGCGGATTCTCGACCACCTGCAGACGTCGCTTGACTCGCTGCTCGCGCGCGCCGGCTAGCCGACCCGTTGCGTTGGGCAGGCTTCAGCGGGCCAGGCGCAGGCCGCGCTGCGCGTTCAGCGCGTCGGCGGTGAACAGCGCCAGCGCCAGCCACACGAGGACGAAGCCTGCCCACCGCGTGGCGGTGATCGGTTCGCCGAACACCAGCAGCCCGAGCAGGAACTGCAGGACCGGACCGATGTACTGCAGGATGCCCAACAGGCTCAGCGGGATCCGGATCGCCGCCGCGCCGAAGAGCAGCAGCGGCACCGCGGTGACGACACCTGCGCCCACGAGTAGCAGGGAGTGCCCGGGGCCCTGGACCGTGAAGGTGCCGGTCCCGGCAGCCGCCAGCCACGCGAGGTACCCCACGGCGAGGGGGGCTGCGTAGCCGGTCTCCACCGCCAGGCTGGGGATCGCGTCCACGCCGGCCCGCTTCTTCACCAGCCCGTACAGTCCGAACGACACCGCCAGGGCCAGCGAGACGAACGGCAGCCGCCCGTACCCGGCGGTGATCACTGCGACGCCCAGGGCGCCCAGCCCCACCGCCGCCCATTGCCGCGGTCGCAGCCGCTCCCCGAGCAGCAGCACGCCGAGCAGGACCGAGATCAACGGATTGATGAAGTAGCCCAGCGAGGACTCCAGGACGAAGCCGTTGGTCACCGCCCAGATGAAGACCCCCCAGTTGATGGTCACCAGCACGGTCGCGAGCGCCAGCAGCCATCTGGGGCGCGGCGCGGCCAGGGCGCTGCGCGCCGCCGGCCAGCCGTTGGAGATCCACAACAGGCCGAGCACGAAGACCAGGGTCCAGACCACCCGGTGGGCCAGGACTTCCAACGGCCCGGCGGG
>CAZECO010000220.1:0-4511 GCA_964510455.1 uncultured Actinomycetes bacterium | reverse complement strand
CCCGGTGGCCAGCTGCAGCCGTCCGGTCAGCACGCGCAGGATCAGCACCACCAGCAGGACGTCGAGCGTGACCCCCAGCTCCACGACCAGCGGCACGCCGCCGGAGGTCAGGAACGCGGTGGCGGCGATGCCGTTGTCCAGCATCACGAAGCCGATCAGCTGCGACAGGGCGCTGCGCCGGGTCAGCAGGACCAGGAAGCCGATCAGCATCAGCGCGATCCCGACCGGCACCACCGCGATCGCCGGGCCCTCGACGACCGCCATGATCGGCAGGCTGACGACGTAGGCCAGGACGGTCAGCGCGGTGGCGGCCAGCAGGCCGGCGGTCGGGTTGACCAGCGGAGCCTCCTCGCGCACCGCCCCGGTCGCCGACGCGGTGCGGCTCAGCGCCCACGGGATGGCGACGGCCTTCATGCCGAAGACCAGCACGGCGACGGCGACCACCTCGTGGTCGCCCTCGTAGACGCCGAGGGTGAGCACCAGCACGCCGAGGGAGGCGCCCTGGACCGCCAGCAGCCGGATGGACGCGGACAGGGACTGCCGCCACACCTGCAGGATCGCGGTGATGAGCAGCAGCCCCGCCGTGGTGGCGATGATCTGGTCGAAGAGCACGTCGGACATCGCCTCAGCCGATCAGGTAGGAGGCCGTGACGGACAGGAAGGCGAGCACGAACGAGCCCGCGAGCAGCTCCGGCACGCGGAACAGCCGCACCTTCGCCAGGAAGACCTCGCCCGCGGCCACCAGCGCCCCGGCGGCCAGCAGCTTGGCCGTGATCGCCGTCGCCCCGAGCAGCATCGCGGGCAGCGTCGCGGTCGTCGCGATCCCCCACGGCACGACGAGGTTGACCACCAGGCCGAGCAGTGCGGTCAGCCGCAGCCACGACCCCAGCTCCAGCCAGGCCAGGTCGCGGCCGGAGCTCTCCAGGACCATCGCCTCGTGGACCATGGTCAGCTCCAGGTGGGTGGACGGGTTGTCCACCGGCAGCCGGCCGGTCTCGGCCAGCACCGCGATGGCCAGGGCGACGACCGCGAGCAGGCTCACCGGGGTGATCACGGCCGCCGCGTCGTCGAGCCGGGAGTCGACGATCGCCGACAGGGCCGAGGTGCCGACCGGGATCGACAGGGCGTACACGGACACCAGGACGGTCGGCTCGACCAGCGCGCCGATCATCATGTGCCGGCTGGAACCCATCCCGCCGAACGCAGTGCCCGCCGCCAGGCCCAGCACGGCCAGCGCCACCGTGCCCAGCAGCAGCACCGACACCACCACGAACAGGTCGTCGGGCACCAGCTCCAGGGTGGGGGTGCCCACCAGCGGCACCAGCGCGCAGACCACCAGGCTGGTGGCCATCAGCAGCAGCGGCGCGGCGGCGAACAGCGGACCGGTGCCCGACGCGCGCAGCGGCTCCTTGGCCAGCAGCTTGCGGACGTCGCGCCAGGGCTGCAGCACCCCCGCGCCGGCCCTGCCCTCCAGCCGCGCACGGGTCTGCCGCATCACGCCCACCAGCACCGGTGTCAGGGCGACCGCTACCGCCACCTGTACCGCGATCAGCGCGGCGACCGGCCACGCGCTCACCAGGTCACCGCCAGCAGCACGATCACCAGGGCGGTGAAGGAGAAGCCGAGGTAGCGGTGGATGCTGCCGTTCTGCAGTCGGCGGGACCCGCGCCCGACCGCGAGCGCGGCGCGGACGACGGGCTCGTACAGCCGGTCGGCGACCACGTCGGACAGCCGCTGCCGGAACCGCATCTGGGACACGAGGTAGTGGGCCTCGTCGGCATGCGTGACCTGCAGGTCACGGGTGGGCTGCAGCGTGTCGTCGAACACCCGCACCAGCGGCTCGGCGTACGACGTCGCGGTGTACTGCATCCGCGGGCTGACCCGGATCCCGCCGCACCCCCACGGCAGGTCCACCGCGCGGCTCGGGGCGCGCCGGGCGGACGCGAGGTGGACCACCGCCAGGGGGACGGCCAGCGCACCGGCGAGCACGAGGAGCGCCGTCGGGTCCAGCAGCGCGTCCAGGCCGGGCAGCGACACCCCGAGCAGGCCCACCACCTCGATGCCGGACGCCCCGACCGTCTCCGCCAGCGCAGCGGCCACCGGCCCGGGCATGACGCCGAGGCCGAGGACGACCAGCGCGCCGAGCAGCATCGGGATGCGCATGGCGGGCACGGCCTCATGGGCGCGCGCGGCCCCCTCGGACCGCGGCCGGGCCAGGAACGCGATGCCGTACGCCTTGACGAAGGTGAGCATCGCCAAGCCGGCGGTCAGCGCGACCACCGCCACCGTGATCGGCAGCAGGACCGCCACCAGCACGTCGTCGTGGCCGTCGCCGTGGATGAGGGACTGCAGCAGCACCCATTCGGCGGCGAACCCAGCGGTCACCGGCAGGGCCGCCGCACCGAGCGCGGCGATCCCGAACGTCAGCGACGTCGTCGGCATCGCAGGCCCCAGCCCGCCGAGCCGGTCCAGGTCCCGCTCGCCGGTGGCGTGCAGCACCGAGCCGGCGCCCAGGAACAGCACGGTCTTGAATGCCGCATGGCTGAGGGTCAGCAGCAGCGCTGCGGTGAGCGCGACATCGGCGACCTGGTCCTGTCCCGCGCCGCGCAACAGCATCGCGACGCCGACCGCGACCAGGATCAGGCCGACATTCTCGGTGGTGGAGTACGCCAGCAGCCGCTTCAGGTCGCTGGCCACCGACGCCTGCAGGATCCCGTACAGCGCGGAGGCCAGGGCGAGCACCAGCAGCAGCACCGCCCACCAGTCCGGGCCGGCCGGCAGCAGCCGGGTGGCGGTCAGCAGCACCCCGAACACGCCCATCTTCACCATCGCCGCGCTCATCGCGGCCGAGACGTGGCTGGGCGCCTCCGGGTGCGCCCGCGGCAGCCAGACATGCACCGGCACCAGGCCCGCCTTGGTCGCGAAACCGGCCAGCAGCAGCACGAACGCGACATCCGCGGCGCCCCCCGTCACACCCGCCGCGGCGAGTGCGTCGAAGCTGGTGCCGCCCGCGCGCGCCGCCAGCACCGAGAAGCCGGCCAGCAGCAGGATGAAGCTCAGGTGCGTCATGACGGCGTACCAGAGGGACGCCGGGACGACGGCGGGCCGGACCCGGTGATCGGCCAGCAGCAGCACCGTCGAACCGATGGCCATCACCTCCCAGGCCAGCAGGAATGTGACGACATCGTCGGCGGCCGGGACCATCTGCATGCCCAGCAGGAACACCGCGAACGCGGACCATCCGCTGCGCGAGGCGGCGGCGCCGGACGCGTAGCCGATCCCGTACACCGCGGTCAGCGCCCCCACCGCACCGGCCAGCAGGATGAACACCCCGCCGAGCCGGTCGGGGGCCAGCATCAACGGGTCCAGCGGCACGTCCAGCGGCAGCGCGACGGGGATCTCCAGGCCGGTGCTGCTGCCGGAGATGGCGGCCAGGCCGGTGAGGACCCCGGCGACGCCGAGGGCCGCGCACAGCCCGCCTGCGATGGGGGAGCGGGACCGGTCGGGGGCTGCGGCCGCGGCCAGGATGGCGGCGGCCGCGAGCACGAGCTGAGCGGTCAGCCCCCACTGCACGGCATTCATCGACCGGTCACCCGGCGCAGGGCGGCGACGATGTCCGCGGGCTCCGGGGGGCAGCCGGGGATGCCCAGGTCGACGGGCACCACGTCGCCGACCGCGCCGACCACGCCGTAGCCGTCGCGGAACATCCCGCAGTTCACCGCGCAGTCTCCGACCGCCAGCACCACGCGCGGCTGCGGGGTGGCCTCGACGGTGCGCTCCAGCGGCGCGGCCATGTTGCGGGTGACGACCCCGGTCACCAGCAGCACGTCGGCGTGCCGGGGGGAGGCGACGAGTCTGGCCCCGTACCGGTCGGCGTCGTACACCGGCCCGAACGCGGCCGCGACCTCGATCTCGCAGCCGTTGCAGGACCCGCAGTCCACATGGCGCACCTGGGCGCTGCCGGCCAGCACCGGGTCGGGCCGGAACTCGTCGCCGGGGTGTTCCGCGGGGGGCGGGGGCGCGGGTTCGGCGACCCGTCCGGTGCGGCGGATCAGGCGCGCCAGCCGTGCGGTGCTCATCGCGGCGCGTCCTGGTTCTCCGGCTGCAGGGCCCGGCCCAGGTCCGCCTGATCGGCCACGACTTCGCGCAGCACCAACCGGGCGGCCTCGAGCAGGTCGCGGGTCTGCGGCACGACGAGGGAGTACACGACCTCGCCGCGGACCCGCTGCTGGCGCACCAGGCCGGTGCGGCGCAGCACCGCCAGCTGCTGCGACAGGCTGCTCGGCTCCAGCGGGAGCTCGGCCAGCAGCTCGTGGACCGCATGATCCCGCTCGCTGAGCAGCTCCAGGACCCGGATCCGCACCGGATGCCCGAGCACCCGGAACAGGTCCGCCTTGGCCTCATGCAGGGGAGTGGGCACGATGCTCACCGCCGCTGATGCGGAGTTGCATGCTTCTGCACATGTGCAGGTTAGCGGCTCGGTGGTGGGGTGTCTGTGCGTCGGCGGGACG
>CAZECO010000219.1:0-4535 GCA_964510455.1 uncultured Actinomycetes bacterium | reverse complement strand
CCTGGGTGCTGGGCACGGGCTCCATTTGGGAACTCAATGTCCTGGGCTTCGTGCTTGCCATCGTCGCGGCCGTCCTGCTCGTTGGTACTGCCGAGGCCATCACCAGCGGGAAAGGTGCTTCCCGCTAGCGCCCCGCTCCCCGGACGCGGACCGACGTCACTCGCGCGGCCCACCGGCATACGCACGCCACCCGTGGGCATCCGTCCTGCCCCTGGCGACACATGACTACGGCTCAAGAGCCCCAACGAGCCGAAGCACCCACACAAGATCGTTCTTGACCCCGGTCTGCGGCGGCAGGATGAGCGTGCGGATCCCGATCCGGGCGGCACCGGCGTCGTCGCGCCAACTGTCGCCGACCATGAGGGCCCGCTCCGCAGGAACATCGATCCGACGTAGCGCCTCGGCGAAGATGGCCGAATCGGGCTTGACGGAGCCGGCCTCGTAGGAGAGCACGACAGCGTCGAAGAGGTCGCTGAGTTCAGTTCGGTCGAGGACATGCCTGATGTCCACTCCGACATTCGAGACGAGCACCGTGCGGATGCCCCGGCGGCGGAGTTCCTGCAGAACCGGGATCGTTTGCTGATTGACGAGCCACGGCAACTGGAAGGTGTCGTACAGCGCGGTCGCCAATTCCGAGTCGATCGTTCCGAGCCGCCCGACGGCGGCATTGAAGACGCTGCGGTGGGCGACGGGGTCGAGGTCCCGGCTATTGCCCGGGTCGATTTCCCGGGCGGTGTCCCAGATCCGGTCCAGGGCCACGGCGAGTTCAGCCGCAGCAGCAGGGCCCAGCGAGGCGGCCGGGTCCGACTCGCGCTCGGCGTGTCGCCAGGCCGCCTGGAGCCACTCCACACCGCTGCCCTGGTCGATCAGGGTGGCGTGGAAATCGAAGAGGACACCCTCAATACCGGGCCCTTCCAGGGCATCGTCGCTCACGCTGACCTTTCCCGCGCCGTCTTGGGACGGCAGTCGATGTCGCCTATTCTGGCCAGCCCGGCGGTTCGGAGCATCTTGTGCAGCAGGAGTCAGGTGGGCAGCCCATCGATGGCTGGGCTGATGTCCCTTTGGACGTGCCGGAGATCGAGTGCTTGGCGAGAGGACTCGCGGCCGACCTTGGCGTCGAAGCAGCCCGTCAACGGACCGCCGCGTTTCGTCACGTCGCTCGGTGGGCAGACCCCCCGCAGGCGGGTCCGCGCCACCGCCCCCGGTGACCGACCCGTCCGATCATGGCGACGACCACCGACGATCTGTATCCGGCTGAGGGAAAAGGGGGCTCAGCTGACGATCTGGGTTGACGGAGTCCGCCACCCCAGACAACCCACACAACCACCCACGCCGCCCGGGACACACAGCCAGCCTGTGTGTGGTGGCTATTTGCTATAGGCTTCTCTCACTAACCTTAATTTGAGTCGGTTTCGAGGGTGGTTGTGTGGCGCGGTTCGTGGAGTTGTTGTGGAACCCGGGCCGCGAGTTCGGGCTGGGCCGGCGGGACCGCGCCCCGGGCCGGTACCTGGCGTACGTGCCCGACACGCTGGGGGAGCGCCTGCCGCAGGTCGGGGCGGAGGCCCGGCAGGCCGGGGAAGACGCCCTGGCGGTGCTGGCCCGCGCGGACGAGCGGATCGGTTCGCGCGGGGGGTACCTGAACCATCTGCTGATCCGCTCGGAGAGCATCTCGTCGTCGTGGATCGAGGGCAACCGGGTGGCCCCGAAGCAGCTCGCGATCGCCGAGCTGCTGCACAGCGGCCCGGCCGTGGCGCTGGAGGTGGCGGCGAACGTCCGGGCTACCGAGGACGCGGTCGCGGCGATGAGCGATCCGGCCCGGCCGCTCACGGCCGCCGACATCGTGGACCTGCAGCATGTGGTCGCACCGGACCTGCCCAAGGGCCTGCGGGCGGAGCAGAACTGGGTCGGGGGGCCGGGATGGAGCCCGCTGCGGGCCGATTTCGTCCCACCGCCGCCGGGCGAGGTGCCCCGGCTGGTCGACGACCTGGCGCGCTTCCTGACCGCCACGGACGGCAACCCGGTCGTGCGGGCCGCGATCGCCCACGCGCAGTTCGAGACCATCCACCCCTTCATCGACGGCAACGGCCGCACCGGCCGAGCGTTGATCCACACCGTGCTGCGCCGCGGCGACGCCCTGCGCAACATCCTGATCCCGATCAGCACCGTGTTCGCCGGCGACACCGACGCCTACATCGGCGGGCTGTCCGCGTTCCGGGATCAGCCCCAGCGGCTGGACGACTGGATCATCGGCTTCTGCCAGGCGGCACAGATCGCGGCGGACAACGCGATCCGGCTGGCCGCGGACGTCGAGGCGCTCGACGAGGCGGTCCACCAGGATCTGGTGCGCCACCGGGCGGACCTCGGCCTGACCCCGGCGCAGCCGCGCCGTGGGGCGGTGGTGCTGCGCATCCTGCACAACCTTGCCGCGGAACCGGTGCTGACCGTGGAATCGGCCGCGGCCAGGCACGGCGTCACACCCCCGGCCGCGCACGCCGCCCTGGTCGAGCTGGCCGCCGCCGGCATCCTGACCCGCAACAGCATCCCGCACACCAGGACGCTGTGCTGGACCGCCGACCGCCACCTCGGACTCGTGGCGCTCACCGAGCGCAGCAACCGCCTCGGCGGTGCCGACACCCGCACCCGAAAGCCCAGACTCGCCCCACCAGCGCCGGACCCCGCCCACCACGGACAGCTGCGCGCAGACCGCACGCGCAACCAACAGCAGCACGACCCGCCCGCCCACCGCCGGTAGCGGCCGCGCGCGCCTGCGGCGGGCGGGCGGGTTCATGTCGATCGAGCCGACCTCAGCAACCGGCGTGGCCGGCGAATGGTTGAAGCCACGGTTGGTTACGGGCGTCGGCGGGCGATCAAGTGGTCTTAGCATGTGCCTTGCAGGAAGCAGGTCGCCCGGCAGCGGGAGGCGTCAGAGGTGCTGGCGGAAGAACGCCACCGTCGTGGCCATGGAGTCGGCCCAGGCGGCGGAGAACGCGTGGCCTTCTCCGGGGTAGCGGTGGTAGGTCACATCGGTTCCGGCCTGTTGAAGCGCAGCTACCGTGGCGTCGGCCCACTCGATCGGGCACGTGGTGTCGGAGGTGCCGTGGTGCACCAGCACCGGGACCCCGATCCGGTCGGCGTAAGTACGGGGTGATACCTCGTCCCAGAACTGCGGGTTCGCCTCTGGGCTGCCGTAGGCGGTCTCGATCTGTTCCGCGAGGCCGGGGCTGCCTCCCCGGGTCCACTTCTGGTGGTTGTCGACGGTGTCCGAGCTGACCGAGGCGTAGATCACGGCAGCATCGACCACGTCGGGTTGCACGACGAGGGCGTTGAGGGTGACGCCGCCGCCCATCGACCGGCCCATCATCCCGATCCGCTCAGGGTCCAGCTCCGGCAGACCGGACTGGCGCAGCGCCAGTACGGCGTTGATCGTGTCCTCGGTGTAGCCCAGCCGCAGCCTCAGGTCGTTGTCCGGGTCTGGGTCTGACCCCGCATGGTTGCGGTAGTCGGTGTGCAGCACGACGAACCCGGACCGGGCCAAGTAGTCCTGCTCGATCTGCAGCCCTTGGCCGGTGACATACACCTGCGGGTCGATATAGCCGTGGTTGAGCACGACGCCGGGGAACGGACCCGGACCGGTGGGGACGTAGAGCACGCCCGAGACCGTCAGGCCGCTGCCCCGGTAGGTGGCCGCGTACTTGGTGTACGCACTGTTGCTCGCCAGTACCTGCCCGGCCCGCAGATCGTGGCCATCGAAACCGCCGCCCATCAGCGCAGGCAGCGACACCGGGTGCGGCGGCGGCGGCTCCGGCGTGGGCGTCGGCGTTGGTGCCGATTCCGGCGTCGTGGTGGACTCGGGAGTCGGCCGCGCCGCGGGGCTGGAAGTGTCCGGCCCCTGCGGCTGGACACCGGAGAAGGAGCACGCAAAGAGCGCCAGACACAGGATCACCAGCCCGGCCGCAGTTCGTACCCTCACCACACCATGGTCACCGCCGTTCATCGACGGCACAAGCCGGCCACATCCGCAGGTCCATCTCCGCGAGCAGTGGTCGCTCTGAGCGTCGGCGGACCCTCTCGAACGAGTCGTGGTGTACCCGACATCCTGCGAGCTCAGTCGCCGCGGGCACCCATCAGCGTGGTCGCCCCGACCGGTCGCGGACACCCTTGATGACAGGTTCCAAGGCTAGGACGCGCTGACGACTTCGTACCGAAGCCTGACGTTGGGCGCGACGTAGGGCGGACAACTGGATTCAGGCTGCACTCCAAGGATCTCGACGCGACAGAGCATGCCGTGGTCGTCCATCAGAACCAGCCCGGCTCTGACCTGGCGCCCGTCGTCGGGCGACGCAGAATCATTTCGAACCAGTCCAATGGGTCGTGGCCGGCTTGTTGCCCATGCCGGCGCCGAACCAAGTGGAGCAGGGCCTGGTACCGGCGCAGCGTGTCGGTGCAGTCCTCGAGCCGCCGCGAAAACGGCCCTCTCTGACCAACCCCTCATGGAAGCCCCGACGCCGCCTCTTCGCCGATCGCTTGCTCCTGTG
>CAZECO010000218.1:0-4537 GCA_964510455.1 uncultured Actinomycetes bacterium | reverse complement strand
CCATGGCAGCATCGGGGCCATGCGTGCAGTCGTCCAGCGGGCGCTGGGTGCCCGGGTCACCGTCGCGGGACAGGTCGTGGGCGCCTTCGCAGGCCCCGGACTCGTGGTCCTGGTCGGGGCCACCCACGACGACGACACCGAGAAGGCGCGACGACTCGCCGAGAAGGTGTACACGCTGCGGATCTTCGAACCCGAGATGGTGCTCGACGCCGGGTTGTGCCCCCCGCCCGGGACTCGGGAGCTGTCCGCCTCGGATCTGGGCCTTCCGCTGATGGTGATCAGCCAGTTCACCCTCTACGGCAGCACGCGCAAGGGCCGCCGCCCGACCTGGGAGGCTGCCGCCCCCGGCGCTGTCGCCGAGCCCCTCATCGACGCCGTCGTGGCGCACCTGCGTTCCGCGGGCGCCACGGTCGCGACCGGACGCTTCGGTGCCATGATGCGTGTGGAATTCGCCAACGACGGACCGATGACCGTCCTGATCGAGGTCTGAATCCGGCCGCTCGGCTGGAGGCACGCCCTCACGCCGGGGCCACTGGTGTCCGGCACGCGGACCATACACGCCGCGCCAGATATGGCGCATACCGCCGGGAATCCGCGCCCCGCCAGAAGTCGGCGGACCCCACACCGATCCCGTGCACCGCCCGCCAGTTCTGACCGCTCAGGCTGCGACCACCGCCTCCTGCGTGGCCGGCACCCCGCCGACCAGGAGCGCTGCACCAGGGTCCACCCCGCGCCGTACCACGACCGTGGCGATCGGCCCGAGCTCGTAGTGGCGGGCCACGGTCGCGACCCACCCGACCTCGCGCCCGTCCACGACGACGGGATCGCCGTGCGCAGGCAGGTCATGCGCCGATCCGTCCAGGTGCGCCAATGCGAGCCGACGCGGGGGTCTGCCCAGGTTGTGCACCTTCGCGACGGTCTCCTGTCCCCGGTAGCAGCCCTTGGCCAGGTGAACCGCCGACCCGATCCATCCCACCTCGTGCGGCAGGGTGCGGTAGTCGGTCTCGAAGCCGAGCCGGGGCACCGCCGCGGCCACCCGCAGCGCCTCCAGGGCCCAGGTGCCGCTGCGATGCGGTGCTGCGGAGAGCGCGGCCTCCAGCCCCCCGCGCGGCACGAGCACCTCCGCCCCCGGGAGGGCGTCGGGCCGGTGCGGCACGTACCGCGAGGCGTCCCCGCCCCGGTCGGCCCCCGCCTCGGTCGAACCCGCACCCCGGAACTCGGCCGGCTGCTCCCAGCGGCGGACCTGCCCGGGCAGCGCACCGGGCACGGTGCTCCACAGGGCAGCCAGCTCCGGTTCTGCAGCGACCTCCACCCGCAGCATGAACCGCATGGCGTCCAGGTAGCCGATCAGCGCCTCGCCCCTGCCGGGCTCCACGGAGATCAGCGTCCGGACCCCGTCATCGGTCAACCGCAGCTCATGCTCCACATGGCCCTGCGGATCCAGGATCAGGGCGAGCGCGGAGCCGCCCACCGGTAGGCGCTCCAGGTGTGCCGTGGTCAGGCTGTGCAGCCAGGACAACCGGTCCGGGCCGGTGACGCTCAGCACATCGCGGTTCGACACATCCACCGCGGACGCGCCCTCGCGCAGCCACACCTGCTCGCGGTGCGGGTCGCCGAAGTGCCAGGGCACCGCGGCGTCAACACCTTCGGGAAGGAACACCGCCACCGTTGTCGTCACACCTCATGGTCCCCGCCCGGGGCATCGGCAGCAACTACGCAGTCGGCGCACCGGCCGTAGATCGCCGCGTGCGTGATGTCAGCCTCGAACCCGGTGCGCGCCGCGAGGTGCTCGACGAAGCCCTGCGCCTGCGCAACCGGGAGGCTGATCACCTTTCCGCAGACCGTGCACTGCAGATGGAGATGCGGGGACTCGACTGAGATGTGGTAGGTCGGGGTGCCGGCACCGAGGTGCGCGTGCCGGACGAGGCCGATCCGCTCCAGCGCATCGAGGGCCCGGTACACCGTGGACAGGTTGACGGCCGAATCGGCGCGCTCCAGTTCCGCGACGAGGGATTCGGCTGTGGCGTGGCGCATCCGCCACACGGCAGCCAGGAGCGCCTCCCGCTGTGGCGTGACGCGCATCCCCGCGGCGTGGATCTGCTCCCGCCAGGCCTGCTGCAGATCAGCCGGCGGCGCGGGGCTCATCGACCGGTCGCAGCCGTGCGGCGAGATGGTTGCTCAACGGGTGGCCCACCGCCGCCATGTCGAACGTCCACAACAGCTCGCCCTCGCGCAGCCCGTACAGCCGGTGCCCTGCGGTGTACTCCTTGGCGCTCTCGGTACGCGCCACCAGGTCGGTGCGCAGCTCCATCTGGGCACCGGTGATCCGTGCGGTCTCCAACCCGGTGACCAGCACCGACCCGTGCCAGACCTCGGAATACCCCGTGGGGTGCGACAGCAGCAGTTCCACGCCGTTGTCCGGGCGGGGCCGGAAGTAGCCGGACTCCGCGGCCAGGGGCCGCACCAGTTGGCCGTGCTCATCCAGCAGCCACGACCGCGACCGATAGCTGAGGAACGGGCGCCCGTCGCCGGAGACTGCGATGCGCTGACCGAACCGGAAGTCATCGATGGTCGGGTACTGCCCCAGACCGACGCCTTCCCACTCGCCCACCAGCCACGACAAGTGGGCCAATTCGATGGGCAGCCCAGCGATCGTGCCCGACACTCAGTCCTGGCCCTCGAAGAGCTTGTAGAGCACGAGGCCCGCGAACCCCACGATCATCAGTGCGACGATCACCAGAAGCACCATGAAGCCAAGCTCGATCAGGTCCACGATCCAACTGTATGGCACAGCAACCGCGACTGCGGCGGCTGCGTAGGCTGGGGCGATGAGTCGCGGCCTGATCGTCAAGATCGCTGTCGGATCCGAGAATCCCGAACGGATGCAGACCGGGCTGTCGGTCGCGGCCACCGCTTGCGCAGCCGGTGTGCCGGTCAGTCTATGGCTGGCCGGCGACGCGGTGTGGCTCGCGGTCGACGGGGCCAGCAGCGACATCGGGGCAGAACCTGCCGAGCTGTTCGCCTCGGTGCTGCAGTCCTGCCCGGTCCTCGTCTGCGCCCGCTGCGCGCAGCGACGCGCCGTATCCGGCGAGGACCTGCTTCCCGGGGTTCAGATCCAGGGAGCTGCGGCGTTCGTGGCGGCCATCACCGAGCCCGACGTGCAGGCGCTGGTGTATTGAGCCTCAGCCTGCGGTGGCGCGGCGCAGCAGCAGGTAGATCTCGCACCCGAGGCAGAATCCGAAGGCGGCATTGAGGAATGCGGCGATGAATGCCATGGCGATCGCCACGACCGCAACAGCCGTCCACCCGAGCAGCGACGCCACCAGCGCGACGGCGGCGAACGCGAAGCCGACCCCCTGCGCGAAGCGGGGCGGGGCTTCCTCCTCCAGCTCCGACGGCGGCCCGAGGCGCGGCCGGACCAGCGTCCGGAACAGCCAGCCGTACGGTGCAGCGCGCAGTCCGAGGAAGGCCCCGAGGGCGAACACGACTGCCTGGACCGCGATCAGCACGGTGGCGAATGCCGATGGGGCTGTCAACAGGATGACTGCGAGCACCACCGTTGTGATCGCAGCGCCGAAGCGCGGGCCGCGCGGATCCACCAGCGAACCCTCCGCCCGTCGAATGGAATCCGAGATCTTCCGGTCGCTCACAGCACTCCCTCCGTTGTGACGAACTCTCCAAGTGCGGAGATGACATCGGCTTTGCGCGGCGTGCCGGCCGCGCGCTTGCGGATCGCACCGGTGGAGTCGAGCACGAACACCGTCGGCGTGCGCATCACATGCAGCCGGCGCACCAGGTCGAGGTGCTGCTCGGCATCGATCTCGACATGCGCCACGCCGGGCACCATGCCGCTGACCTCGCCCAGTACTTGTCGTGTGGCGCGGCACGGTTGGCAGAAGGCCGAGGAGAACTGCACGAGCGTGGCGCTGGCACCCAGCGAGTCGCCCAACTCGTCGGCTGTGATGTGCATCAACTGCTCCTGCGGGGTGTCGGTGTGAGCCGCGACGGCATGCGCCTGCGCATCGACCTCCTTGACCGAACCGTCGACCCTCCGTCGCCAGAGCCCGAACACGGTGGCTGCGACGAGCGAAACCATCAGTACCGTTAGTCCGTCCGCCACTGCTCGCCTTTCGTCCGCGCACCCGACACAACAATCCGAAGGCGCGTGTGATTCCACGATGCCGGTTCCCGGCGGAGGAATGCAATCAAAGCCGATCAGGATTGGGCAGTATGGTGGAAACGCGACGCAGTCAGGGAGGTGGGCACGGGTGCGACTGCTGCTGCTGACCTCGCTGCCGGGACCCGCTGCCGACGCGCTTCCCGCACTGGAGTTGTTGACACATCAGGTCCGTGTGCTCCCGGCCGAAGGGAGCGCCCTGCTCGACCCTCCGCCGCACGACGCGATCATCATCGATGGGACCCGGGGGCTGCCGCAGGCGCGCTCGCTGTGCCGCCTGATCAGAACCACCGGAGCCGCCGCGCCGCTGCTGCTCGTCGTGACCGAAGGCGGCCTGTCCGCCCTGCAGACCGACTGGGG
>CAZECO010000217.1:0-4603 GCA_964510455.1 uncultured Actinomycetes bacterium | reverse complement strand
CACGGTTCATGCCACGAGGATTCAGCATAGCGGGGAATGCGCGCAGGGGTCAAAGTCGACCCTTGCGGAGTCTGGCAGAGGGTGGTGGGCGGCCGGCGGTCGGGGACTGGCCGGCGTGCAGTCATCCGCCACCCGGCCGCCGCCCGCGGTGTCCGACAGCCGATGCGGCCGATCCCGTCGTAGCTGTGCCCAGCCCGCCAGGCGTCCGGCCCGGACGCGGGGGGCGGCCGGATTCTCGGCTGGGTCTGGCGATCGACGTGCCTCTGCATTCGACGGCGTGGATCACCGGGGCAGGCCTCTCCGCCCGACCCCAGCCGGACACGGCCACAGGCTCCCGCACGCACCGCCCGCCCTTCGCCCCCGGCCGACGACCCGCCGCACTGCCGCCAGATTCCGAACGCCGCCACAGCCACCGCCGACGAGAACCCGCATCCGCAACGGCGAGCACGTGGCGAAGGTGCCACGCAGCCTCGCCAGTCTTACCGATCCGTGCCGAGCGCGTACCCTGGGTGAATGCGACTGAGGCGGGGGCTGGTTGTGACCGGGCTGGCGGGGGCCGCTCTGGCGATCTCGGCCGGTGCGATCCTGGCGTCCGGCTCGGATGATCCGGGCGTCACAGCAGCTCCTGCGCCCGCCGCAGAGCCGTCACAGCCGCCGAACCCGTTCACCCCGGAGGTCCAGGTCGCCGGCAGGACGCTGCAGGACCCCGAGATCGACGAGTTGTCGGGCCTTGCCGCAAGCCGGCTGCACCCGGGGGTCCTGTACGGCGTCAACGACTCCGGCGGCGCTGCCGTGGTCTATGCGATCGACTCGACCGGAGCGACGGTGGGGCGGCTGAACCTGTCGGGGGTCAAGGCGCAGGACTGGGAGGCCATCGCACCCGGATGGGACGCCCGCGGGAACCCGGTGCTCTGGATCGGCGATATCGGTGGCAACACCCGGGATCGCGACCAGGTTCAGGTGTACCAGATCAGCGAGCCGTCCGAGCTCGGCGATGTCGATGTGCCGTGGCAGTCCTTCACGCTGACGTACCCCGACGGACCCAACGACGCCGAGGCCCTGCTGGTGGATCCGGACGACCACTCGCTGTCCCTGGTGTCGAAGGGCAAGGGCGTGCAGGGCTTCATCTACCACCCGCCCTGGCCGCTGGAGGCGAAGGGCGACAATCTGCTCACGAAGGGCCAGCCGGTGCCCGGCACGATCACCGATGGCGGCTGGGAGCTCTCGCCCGAGGGTGCGCCGCGGCTGGTCCTGATCGACTACTGGCGGATCCACCGCTGGACCGGCGACGCGTGGGTCAGCCAGCTCGGTCCGCTCATGCTGCAGCGCGAGGCTCTCGCCTGGCCGTGGCTTCCCGACGGGCCGGGCAACAACTCGGTCCTGCTCGGCAGCGAGGGCGCCGGGTCGAGCATCGTCCCTGCCGAGGTGCCCTGACACGCCGGGCGCCGACCCCGGTCGACCGGCTGCGCGACCTGGTCGCTAACGTGCCCCGCGTGACCCAACCTCTGCTCCGCGACGCCGACACGACCACGCAATTCGTCCATGCCTCGGTGCCCGCCCTCGCCCGGTTCGGGATCCGGGTGACGTCGGTGGCACCGGGATCGGTCCACCTGGTGATGCCGATCGACGGCAACGCCAACCACCTCGGCACGATGTACGCTGGGGCACTGTTCGCCATCGCGGAGCTGCCCGGCGGCCTGCTGCCGTGGACGGTGCTGCCTGCGGGAAACATCGTGCCCATCGCCAAGCACGCGGAGCTGTCGTTCCTGCGGCCCGCCCGCAGCGATGTCACCGTGGCCGCGGAACTGGACCCGGCGCAGCTGACGGCCCTGGCCCAGGCGGCTGCCGAGGCCGGGAAGTCCGACTTCACACTCCACCTGAGCGTCCGCGACACGCAGGACCGCGAAGTGGCCTCGTCCACGACGGTCACCCAGCTGCGCCTGCTTCAGCCGTAGCCGTCCACCGGCACCCGTGCCCCGAGCGCGCCGACGGGCGGGTCCGCAGCTGCGCGGAACCCGCCCGTCGTGGATCGCTGCCCAGACGCTGCTGGGGGGCCGTCACCAGCCTTCGCGCGAGTCGTAATCGTCCAGCGGCACCGACGGGCCGGACACGTCGCCGAAACCGGCCTGGTAGACGGTCTCGTCGTAGGAGGTGAACGCCGGGTACATCGCGTTCTTCGCCTCCTCCGTCGCCTCGACGGCGATATCGGCGTAGACCGGGATGCCCGTGCCGGCGGGGATCAGCTTGCCCAGGATCACGTTCTCCTTCAGCCCGACCAACGGATCGCTGCGGGAGTTCATCGCGGCGTCGGTCAGGACGCGCGTGGTCTCCTGGAACGAGGCCGCCGACAGCCAGGAATCGGTCGCCAGCGATGCCTTGGTGATACCCATCAGCTCCGCCCGGCCCTGGGACGCCCGGCCGCCATCGGCGATCAGCTCGCGGTTGCGCCGCTCGAAGGTGCGCCGGTCCACCAGTTCGCCGGTCAGGAACTCCGAGTCGCCGGACTCGATGATCGTGACGCGGCGCAGCATCTGGCGGATGATCACCTCGATGTGCTTGTCGTGGATCGACACGCCCTGGCTGCGGTACACGTCCTGCACCTGCTCCACGAGATGCTTCTGCACCTCGCGGGCACCGAGGATCCGCAGCACCTGCTTGGGATCCACCACGCCCTTGACCAGCAGCGTCCCGGCCTTGACCTCCTGCCCGTCCTCGACCAGCAGGGTGGTCCGACGACCGACCTTCAGCTCCACCGCCTCCGAGCCGTCGAACGGCTCGATCACGAGCTTGCGGGTCTTGTCGGTGTCCTCGACGCGCACGACGCCGTCGGCCTCGGCGATGGGCGCCACGCCCTTGGGCGTGCGGGCCTCGAACAGCTCGACCACGCGCGGCATGCCGTGGGTGATGTCCTCACCGGCCACCCCGCCGGTGTGGAAGGTCCGCATCGTCAGCTGCGTCCCGGGCTCGCCGATGGACTGGGCGGCGATGATGCCGATCGCCTCCCCGACATCCACCAGGTGCCCGCTGGCCAGCGAGCGCCCGTAGCACTTGGCGCACACGCCCACCTTGCTCTCGCACAGCAGCACGGAGCGCACCCGCACGGTGTCCACGCCCTGCTCGACCAGCTTCTCGACCAGGCGGCCGTCGATCTCGTCGCCGGCCTGGGCGAAGACCTCGCCATCGACCTCGACATCGCGCGCGAGCACCCGCGACACGACCGAGGTGTCGACGTTGTCGACGACCTCCAGCCGGTCGTCGTGCCACGCCCCGGTGGCGATCGCCACGCCGCGCTCGGTCCCGCAGTCCGAATCGCGCACGATGACGTCCTGTGCGACATCGACCAGGCGCCGCGTCAGGTAGCCCGACTCCGCGGTGCGCAGGGCCGTGTCCGCAAGGCCCTTGCGTGCGCCGTGCGTGGAGATGAAGTACTCCAGCACGGTCAGGCCCTCGCGGAAATTGGACTTGATGGGCCGCGGGATGAACTCGCCCTTCGGGTTGGCCATCAGGCCGCGCATCCCCGCGATCTGCCGGATCTGGCTGTAGTTGCCGCGCGCACCCGAGGTCACCATGATGTTGATCGGGTTGTCGAGCGGGAACGCGTCCTGCATCTTCCTGCCCAGGACATCGGCCGTGCGCTGCCAGATCAGGATCATGTCCTGGCGGCGCTCCTCGGCGGTGATGGCGCCCTTATCGGCCTTGCGCTGCACCTCGGCGGCGTCAGCCTCCGCCGCGGCCAGCAGCTCCGCCTTCTCCGGCGGCGAGACGACGTCGGTCATCGCGATCGTGACCCCCGACCGGGTGGCCCAGTGGAACCCGAGCTCCTTCAGACGGTCCAGCGCCTCGGCGACCTCGGTCTTGGAGTACCGCTCGGCCAGCCGGTTGACCAGCGCGCCGAGCCCGCCCTTGTCGATATGGCGGTCGACGTACTCGAAGTCCAGCGGCAGCGCCTCGTTGAACAGCGCCCGTCCCAGCGTCGTGCGCATCACCAGCGGCTGGCCGGGCTCCCACCCGTCGGGCAGCTCGGTGCCTGCCGGCGGCACCACACCGTCCATCCGGATCCGGACTGGGGCCCGCAGCGCCAGCGACCCTGAGTCGAAGGCCATGATCGCCTCGGCCAACGACGCGAAGGCCCGCCCGTGGCCGGCGTCCTCCTCGCGCAGGCCGGTCAGGTGGTAGATGCCCAGCACCATGTCCTGCGTCGGGGTGGTGATGGGCTTGCCGTTGGCCGGCGACAGGATGTTGTTCGTCGACAGCATCAGGATGCGCGCCTCGGCCTGTGCCTCCGCGGACAGCGGCAGGTGGACGGCCATCTGGTCGCCGTCGAAGTCGGCGTTGAACGCGGTGCACACCAGCGGGTGGATCTGGATCGCCTTGCCCTCGATCAGCTGCGGCTCGAAGGCCTGGATGCCCAGCCGGTGCAGCGTCGGGGCCCGGTTCAACAGCACCGGATGCTCGGCGATGACCTCCTCGAGGACGTCCCACACCTGCGGCCGGGACCGCTCGACCATCCGCTTGGCGCTCTTGATGTTCTGCGCGTGCGACAGGTCGACCAGGCGCTTCATCACGAACGGCTTGAACAGCTCCAGCGCCATCTGCTTGGGCA
>CAZECO010000216.1:0-4672 GCA_964510455.1 uncultured Actinomycetes bacterium | reverse complement strand
TGATCCTGGACGTGTAGGCGGCGAAGAACGCCTCGAACAGCGCCGCCACCAGGAAGGCGCCGCGCGCGTGGGGCTCGTGCGCGTCCGTGTACGGCCCTGCTGCTGCCGCGAGCGCTTCCCGGACCGCGCGGTCGGAGCCGGAGCCCCGCCCGAACTCGCCGGCCAATTCGATGAACGGTCCGGGCTCCCAGATGGCGGTGCCCGATCGCGCGACCTGTTCCTCCAGCAGCCCGGGCAGCCTGAAGTGCTGCAGGATCGCGACGATGTCGGCGAAGCCTTCGTGGAAGGCCAGCGCATCGGGCCCGGTCGGCTCCAGCGACATGGGGCGCACCTCGTGCAGGAACGCATGGGCCGCTTCGTGGTTGACGATGTCCTGCGACAGGCACCCGTGGATCCGCTGGCCGGGGAACAGGCCGGGGCCCGGATCGTCGCGCGCCCAGTAGGAGCCGAACGACAGGCCGACGCCGGGCGTGTAGAACGCGTTGTTGTCCTCGATCCGGTGCGGGAACACGTCCAGCGGCCGAACAGCCGGCCCGTCAGACGTCCCGCGCCACACGTTGCGCCACTGCAGCCGCCGTCCGCGCGCGAGATCGAGGGTTTCGAGCAGCGCCGACAGTGCCGCGTACACCGACTGCTGGCGGAACGCCGGGTCGTCGGGGTCGGGCGGCAGTCCGTCCTGGGCCAGCAGGGCCGGATCGTCGAGGTCCACGCCGGGCGTCCGGCTGCCGTCCGCGCGGGCGTCGATCACCCGGATCCGCCTGCCGGAGGGACCGGGCCGCAGCGGCTCCCAGGGGATCGAGACGACCGCGGTCGACCCATGGATCCGCGAGTGCGTCGGATCGAGGCTGAAGACGCGCAGCCGGCGTCGGACCGGCTGCGGGTAGGACGGACGGTTCGCCACAGCGCCGGGTCAGACGGTGAACGGATGCTCGCGGTTGAACTCCCGCGACGCGTCGTTCAGCGCCAGGTAGTTCGGGCTCTGCCACGGGGGCATCTTGCGCTTGATGGCGGTGAGGAGCGTCCGGTAGCCGCCTGTGAAGGCGCCGTCCCTCCACACCTCGAGCAGCGTCCCGGTGAACAGGCCGTTGGAGTCGCCGTCGGCAGCTGTCTGGTTGTCCTGGCATCCCGCCAGCAGCAGCACCCGCCCCTGCAGTTGCGGCTGCCGGGCGTCGGCCTTCAAGCCTGTGTACAGGTCCCTGCGGACGGCGTTGTCGCGCCGATTCACGTCCGCGGGCATGAACCGGCCGTGCTGCATGGCCTGTGCCACCTGTCCCTCCCCCAGCGCCGCCAACTGCGCCTTGACCACCGAGCCGGAGTGGCAGGAGTCGGAGAGGACGACGACGCGCACGCCCTCGGCGAATCGCGCCCACCGCTGCAGCAGTTCGTCGTCGATCACCTGCCGGTCGCGCAGCACCCAGGTCTCATCCATCCTGTCGGGTTCATCGCCGGACTCGTCCGGGATCTGCCCGCCGTGCCCGGCGTAGCTGATGAGGAACACATCGCCTGCCACCAGCTCCTCGGCGGCCCGGTCGATCGCCTCCAACAGGGCGTCGGACGTCGCCTCGGCCGTCAGCAGCTGCTGGGTCGCGAATCCCCGGGCGGCGCAGATCGCCTCCATGGAGTGCGCGTCTGCCTCACAGGCGACCAGCGCCCCGTCCCACCCGTCGTAGGCCGCCGGATCGACGGAGTTCAGGCCGACGTGCAGGGAGAGTCCTTTCGGCATGTCATCCTCCCGAGTCGTTGCGGACGCGAAGGTCCGACGCCCTCACGCTACTGCGATCGCGGCTGCGTCGGATACGGCTGAATGGTGTCGGGTGGGGTCCGTGTTGCGACCGGTTGCTGTTGATGGCACGTTGCGGCACACGGCGGATCCGGCCGGGCACCCCCGCGCCGCACACTGCACAAGGCGGCGCGCCTCCCGCCTCAACCGGCGCGCCACGGCCGCCCGACGAGCCGCCGGTAGGCCTCCAGGTAGCGCTCCCGCGTCCCCTCGACCACGTGGTACGGCAGCGGCGGTGGCGGCGTCGAGCCCGTCCGGTCCCAGCCGGATTCCGGGGATGTCAGCCAGTCGCGGACGAACTGCTTGTCGAACGACGGCTGCGTCCGGCCAGGCGCCCACGACTCGGCCGGCCAGAACCGCGACGAGTCCGGGGTCAGCACCTCATCGGCCAGCAGGATCGCGCCGGTATCGGGGTCGCGGCCGAACTCGAACTTGGTGTCCGCCACGATGATCCCCCGCTGTGCCGCCAGCTGCGCCGCCCGCGAGTACACCGCGATGGACAGGCGCCGCAGCTCGGCCGCGACGTCGGCCCCGACCGCCGCCTCCACCGCCGCGAAGTCGATGTTCTCGTCGTGGTCGCCGATCGCCGCCTTGGTCGCGGGCGTGAAGATCGGCTCCGGCAGCTCGGACGCCTCGGACAGCCCGGCCGGCAGCCCGACGCCGCACACCGCCCCCGTGGCGCGGTAGTCGCTGAGCCCGGACCCCGTCAGATACCCGCGCACCACACACTCCACGGGGAACATGTCCAGGCGTCGGCAGACCATCGCGCGCCCGGCGACACCGGCGGGCACGTCCACCGATGCGATGTGGTTGCCGACGATGTCCGCGACCTGCTCGAACCACCACAGGCTCATCGACGTCAGGATGGCGCCCTTGTCCGGGATCGGGCTGGGCAGCACCCAGTCATAGGCCGAGACACGGTCGCTGGCGACGAACAGCAGCTGACCGGACGGCGTGGCGAACAGGTCGCGGACCTTGCCCGAGTAGACGTGGCGGTAGCCCTCCGGGAGGTCGAGGTCCCCGGCGGTCACCCGCGGCACGGGCGGCAGCGGGTCCACCAGCCGGAATCGCTGCCAGAACATCAGCTGATCGTCGTGCACCGGATAGCCCAGCGGCTCCCAGTACCCGGTGTGCCCTTCGCGCCATTGGGCGATCGATGCGTCCCCCTCGCCCTCGGCCTCCACCATGTCCCACGTGACCTCCGACAGCCGGCGCTCGCGCGTCTCCACGATCTCGATGGTCGCGATGTCGTGGCCGTCGTCGTCGACCACGACGAGGCGCTCGCCGACATGTTCGGGCATCTCGTCCTCGGCCTCGTACTCCGCCGGATGCCCGAACGTCGCGACCTTCGCACCGGACAGCACCAGGCTGTTCAGGCGCTCGCGCAGCTGGCCGGGGGAGCCGAACTCCATCGTGCGCAACCCGCGCACCCGGGGGAAGCTCACAGGATCGCCTCCGGACGGTACTGCGCCGCATCGGGGTGGAGTGCGACGATCCCCGCGACCTCGTCCACGACCCGGTCCACCTGGGAGCCCGCGGCACCGGTGAAGGACAGCGGGGCGGCGATGAGCGCGTCGAGCTCGGCCCGCGAGATGCCCAGCCGGGGATCCGCCGCGAGCCGGTCCAACAGGTCGTTGTCGGACGCCCCCGTCTCCCGCATGGCCAGGGCGACCGCCACCGCGTGCTGCTTGATCGCCCCGTGCGCCGTCTCGCGGCCCACCCCCGCGCGCACCGCCGCCATCAGCACCTTCGTCGTCGCCAGGAACGGCAGGTAGCGCTCCAGCTCCCGCTCGATCACCGCCGGGTAGGCGCCGAACTCCCCCAGCACGGTCAGGAACGTCTCGAACAGCCCGTCGATGGCGAAGAACGCGTCGGGCAGGGCGACCCTGCGCACCACGGAGCAGAAGACATCGCCCTCGTTCCACTGGTTGCCCGCGAGCTCCGCGGTCATCGACGCGTAGCCGCGCAGCAGCACGGCCATCCCGTTCACCCGCTCGCAGGACCGGGTGTTCATCTTGTGCGGCATCGCGCTGGACCCCACCTGGCCGGGCCGGAACCCTTCGGTGACCAGCTCCGCGCCCGCCATCAGCCGGATCGTGGTCGCCAGGCTGGAGGGCCCCGCCGCGATCTGCGACAGCAGCGACACCACCTCGTAGTCCAGCGACCGCGGATACACCTGGCCGACGCTGTCCAGCACCGAGGCGAAGCCCAGGTGCTGCGCGATGCGGCGCTCCAGCAGCGCCAGGTTCTCCTCATCGCCGCCGAGCAGGTCCAGCATGTCCTGGCTGGTGCCGACCGGGCCCTTGATGCCGCGCAACGGGTAGCGGTCGGCGAGTTCGGAGTGCCGGCGGTAGGCCAGCAGGAGCTCCTGCGCCGCCGTGGCGAACCGTTTGCCCAGCGTGGTGGTCTGGGCGGCGACATTGTGCGAGCGTCCGGTGAGCGGCTGCTCCCGATACTGCACGGCCAGCAGCGACAGCCGGGCCAGGGCCGCGACCACCTTGTCGCGCACCAGCAGCAGGGCGAGCTGGACCTGCAGCTGCTCGACGTTCTCGGTGAGGTCCCGGCTCGTCATCCCCTTGTGGATGTGCTCGTAGCCGGCCAGCGCGTTGAACTCCTCGATGCGGGCCTTGACGTCATGCCGGGTGACCCGCTCGCGCGCGTCGATCGAGGCGAGGTCGACATCCTCGGCGGCCGCCTCGTACGCCGCGATGGCGGCCGCGGGGATGTCGATCCCGAGGTCGGCCTGCGCCCTCATCACCGCGATCCACAGCCGGCGCTCCAGCACGATCTTCTGCGCCGGCGACCAGATGGCACGCATCTGCGGCGATGCGTAGCGCTGTGCCAGGACGTTGGGGATCGGCGAGGAGGTCACGGGTCCAGTTTCCCGTACGG
>CAZECO010000215.1:3201-4683 GCA_964510455.1 uncultured Actinomycetes bacterium | reverse complement strand
CCTTGCGGGCACTAGCACCTCAAGCTAGCGCGTCTACCTATTCCGCCACCCGGACCGGTGGCTCCGTGCCTTCGCACGGCGCTGCAACATGATAGCCGAAGCGGCTCGCCCCGGACCAACGCGGAGAGCCGGAGGGACAGGCAGGATGGACGCATGACCAACGCCGCAGAGCCGACCCTCGAGGCGGATGTCGTGGACCTGTGCCGGGACCTGATCCGGATCGACACCACCAACACCGGGGAGGCGCAGACCACGGTCGGAGAGGCCCTGGCCGCCGAGTATGTCGAGGCGAAGCTGGCCGAAGCGGGCTACGACCCGCTGCGCTACTCCACAACCGCGGGCAACCGGCAGGGCGTCCACCTGCGCATCCCGGGCAGCGACCCCGGCCGACCTGCCCTGCTGCTGCACGGCCACCTCGACGTCGTCCCCGCCCAAGCGCCGCAGTGGAGGTGCGACCCGTTCGCGGCGGAGGTCCGCGACGGCATGATCTGGGGCCGCGGCGCCGTCGACATGAAAAACATGGACGCGATGATCCTTGCGGTCGTGAGGCAGTGGGCACGCACCGGGTACCGGCCCTCGCGCGACGTGGTGGTGCTGTTCACGCCGGACGAGGAGGCCGGCGGCTTGCAAGGGTCGCACTGGCTGGTCGACCATCGCCCCGAGTTCTTCGACGGGGTCGATGAGGCGATCGGCGAGGTGGGGGGATTCTCGCTGACGGTGGATGAGCAGCATCGGCTGTACTTCATCCAGATCGCGGAGAAGGGCATCGCGTGGCTGCGGCTCACTGCCGAGGGTCGGGCCGGCCACGGCAGCATGGTGAACACCGACAACGCCATCACCCGGCTGGCCGAAGCCCTGGTGGCGCTGGGTTCGCACCCGTTCCCGACCCACGCCACCCCTTCCAGCGAGGCCCTGGTGGCGCACCTGTCGGACGCCCTGGGGCAGCGGCTCGACGTCGACGATCCGCAGCACCTGCTCGCACAGGTCGGACCGTTGGCGAGCATGCTGGCGCCCGCGTTCCGCAACACGATCAACCCCACGATGCTGCAGTCCGGGTACAAGGTGAACGTGATCCCCGGACAGGCCTCCGCCACCCTCGACGGACGGTTCCTGCCCGGCCATGAGGAGTCATTCTTCGACGAGGTGCGCAGGATCGTCGGCGCCGGGGTCGACCTGGAGGTGCTGCACCGGGACGTCGCCCTGCAGACACGCTTCGAGGGTCCGCTGGTGGAGGCGATGCAGCAAGCGCTGCGGGCCGAGGACCCCGGCGCGCGCGCCATCCCCTACCTGATGAGCGGTGGCACCGACGGCAAGGCCTTCAGCCGCCTGGGGATCCGGTGCCTCGGGTTCGCGCCGCTGCGCCTGCCGCCGGACCTCGACTTCGCCAGCCTCTTCCACGGAGTGGACGAGCGGGTCCCGATCGACGGGCTGCAGTTCGGGGCGCGGGTGCTGGATCGGTTCCTGCGCTCCTGCTGAGCCGCT
>CAZECO010000215.1:0-3101 GCA_964510455.1 uncultured Actinomycetes bacterium | reverse complement strand
CCGGTGGTGATGCCAATCGGCGAACCGCCACCCGAACGCGTCGGCGTAGAACTGCATGGCTCGTTGGAGGTCGTCGACCTGGATCTCGAAATGGACGGGGCGGGCCATGATGCCTCCTGGATGCAGGCTGGTGCGGCGGCGCCCCGCAGTGCATCCGTCGGGGCAGCGGACGGACCGTCATGCCACACTGCGCCTCATGGCTGACGTCTCCGCATCAAGAGTGATCAAGGCGCCGCTGGGCAAGGTGTGGGATGTCTTCACCGACATACCCGCAGCGGCCGACCGGCTGTCCGGCCTCCAGAAGGTCGAAGTGCTGACCGGCGAGCCGTTCGGAACGGGGTATCGGTGGCGCGAGACGCGGCGCCTGTACGGGCAGAGCGCCACCGAGGAGATGTGGGTAACCGCGGCGGCAGACCGGCGGTTCTACGAGGTGGCGGCGAACAGCCACGGCTCGGAATACCTGTCCCGGTACGACTTCACCGAGGTCGCTGACGGCGTCCGCGTCGATGTCGTGTTCTCCGCCGAGCCGGTGAGCGCGCTGGCGAAAGCCCTCGACCTGCTGACCGGATGGATGTCCAGGGGCAATATCGGCAAGCTGCTGCGCCAGGACCTCGCTGAGCTCGCGGCGGTGTGCGAGCGCCCCTGACCCGAGCAGCCGTCCGGGCTCAGCCGCGCTGGTTCCAGCCGGCTTCCGGGTACCCCAGCGCCGGGGCCGAGATCTCCTCCAGCGCATCGCTGATCTCGGTGGGCAGCACGAGCTCCTCGGCATCCAGCGCGGGCAGCAGCTGGGCGTGCGTCCGCGCCCCCAGGATGGGTGCGACGACCCCGGGCCGATCCCGCACCCAGGCCAGCGCCACCTCCAGCGGTGTCACGTCCAGCCCCTCCGCGGCGGTGGCCAGCGCCTGCACGACCCGGCGGTGCGGCTCGGTCAGGTACTCCGACACGAACGGCCCGAAGTGCGGCGACGCGGCACGGGAGTCCGGCGGCGTCGCGCGCCGGTACTTGCCGGTGAGGACGCCGCGGCCCAGCGGCGACCAGGCCATGATGCCGATGCCGTGGTGCTTGGCGGCCGGCACGACCTCGGCCTCGATACCGCGCTGCACCAGCGAGTACTCCATCTGCGCGGCGACCAGGGCGGGGCCCAGCGCCCGTTGCATCGTCGCGGCGGTCGCCACCTGCCACCCGGAGAAGTTGCTGACCCCGACGTACCGCACCCGACCCGAAGCCACCGCGTACGCGATCGCCGACAGCGTCTCCTCCAGCGGCGTCCGGTTGTCCCAGGCATGCAGCAGCCACAGGTCCACGTAATCGGTGCCGAGGCGGTCCAGCGAGGCGTCCAAAGCGGTGAGCAGATGGTGCCGGCTGGTGTCGAACCGCCGGGCGGTGCGCGGCCTCGACCCCGACTTCGTGCAGATGACGACCTGGTCGCGGGTCCCGGTCTCGGCGAGGTAGGTGCCGATCAGCCGCTCGCTGAGGCCGTCGCCATAGACCCCCGCGGTGTCGATCAGGGTGCCGCCCGCGTCCAGGAACGACTTCCACTGGTCGCGGGCCTCGTGCTCATCGGTATCCCGACCCCAGGTCATCGTCCCAAGGGCCAGGCGCGATACCCACAGCCCTGACGTCCCCAACGCCCGTTGCTCCATGGTCCGAAACCTACCCGCCCGACCCGCCACCGCCGAGCAGGGCCGTCGGCGTGCCGTGGGTAGGCTTGGCGGGACGCGAAGGAGGGCGCATGCGCCTGGGACTCAATCTCGGCTACTGGGGTATGGGCAACGACGCCGACAACCTCGGACTGGCACAGGAGGCCGACAAGCTGGGCTACGCCGTGGTGTGGGCGGCCGAGGCCTACGGGTCGGACGCTGCGACGGTCCTGTCGTGGATCGCGGCGCAGACCTCGCAGATCGACATCGGCTCGGCGGTGTTCCAGATCCCCGCCCGCACGCCCGCCATGACGGCCATGACCGCGGCGACCCTGGACACCCTGTCGGCCGGCCGGTTCCGCCTGGGCCTGGGCGTGTCCGGGCCGCAGGTCTCCGAGGGCTGGCACGGCGTGAAATTCGACAAGCCGCTGCAGCGCACCCGCGAGTACCGCGACATCGTTCGTATGGCCCTGGCCCGCGAGCGCGTCCGGCACGAGGGCGAGTTCTTCACCCTCCCGTTGCCGGACGGGCCCGGGAAGCCGCTGACGCTGACCGTGCATCCGGTGCGCGAGCACATCCCCATGTACCTGGCCGCGATCGGGCCGAAGAACCTGGAGCTCGCCGGGGAGCTGTTCGACGGCTGGCTGGCGATCTTCTTCTCCCCGGAGTTCGCCGACGAGCTGAAGGCCAGCATCGTCGCCGGGCGTGAGAAGTCCGGCCAGAGTCTGGACGGGTTCGACATCTGTCCGACCGTGCCGGTGGTGATCGGCGACGACCTCGACGCCTGCGCGATGCCGGTGCGCGCCTACGCCTCGCTGTACGTCGGCGGTATGGGCAGCCGGGAGAAGAACTTCTACAACCGGCTCGCGGTGCGGATGGGCTACGACGAGGCCGCGGCGCAGGTGCAGGACGCCTACCTGGCGCGGGACTACGCAGCCGCGGCGGCGGCGGTGCCCTTCGACTTCATCGACAAGACGTCGCTGATCGGGCCGCGCGACCGCATCCGCGACCGCCTGCACGCCTACGCCGACGCCGGGGTCGGGACGCTGTCGCTGGCGATCTACGCGGGCACCCTGGCCGAGCGCATCGCAACCGTGCGGGCGATGGCGGAGATTCTGGAAGAGTCGGGCCTGGCCACGTGATTTCGTGGTTCGAGGCGGTCGTCCTCGGCATCGTGCAGGGGCTGACCGAGTTCCTGCCGATCTCCTCCAGCGCGCACCTGCTCATCGTGTCGCAGCTGTTCGGCTGGGAGGACCCCGGGGCGGCGTTCACGGCTGTCACGCAGATCGGCACCGAGACCGCCGTCATCATCTACTTCCGCCACGACATCTGGCGGATCATCAGCACCTGGGTGCGCTCGCTGGGGAACAAGGACCTGCGCAGCAGCATCGACGCCCGCATGGGCTGGTACGTCATCGTGGGCACGATCCCGATCGCCGTGATCGGGTTCACGTTCCAGGA
>CAZECO010000214.1:0-4705 GCA_964510455.1 uncultured Actinomycetes bacterium | reverse complement strand
GTCCTGCGCTGGTGGAAGTGGTGGGCGGTCAGCATTGCCGCGCTGGAGTTCGTCGTGCTGGCGGCCGGCGATGACCTGCGGTGGCCGACGCTCTCCGCCCTTCAGGATCCGCTGACCAGCGCGGATCCGCTGGGTCGATTCGTCGCAGGGACGGGATGGGCGGCTGCGGGATTCGGGTTGGTCGCCATGATGCGCCGGTACCGTCCGGCCGACGCCACAACGTCGCGTTGGGTGACCGCGACCGTGGCGGGGCTCGGACTGATGCTGCTGGCGGTGCTGTCGGTGGACGACGGCCCGATGCTCCACCCGCGGGACGCGCCGACGGCGCAGGCGGTCGGCGTCGACAACACGGCGCTCGCGGACTGGCCGGTGACTGCGTGGCTGACATCGGGGCTCTTCCTGCTGATCGCCCTGGCCGCCCTGGTGATCCACGCCCGCGGACGGGCCAGCCGCCCGCCGGGGACGATCCCGGACCTGCTGGCATGGCTGATGTCGACGCGGGTCGGACGGACGCTCGGGTTCGCGGGCTGGCTCTGGTGCGGGTGGCACTTCCTCGGGCGGTGATGTCCGGTCGTTGACAGCGGCGGTGGGGCGAGGGATGGCCGCGGCCCGAGCCATCCGACGTCACCGCCATCCGGCAGGTATCGCGCCAGCCGTCATGACTCGGGCTGTGCTGGCACGCTGGATTCATGGAGTTCGAGGCGCGGTCCCCGCTGCGCACTCGCTGTCGGTGTGTGCGATCCCGCCCTGCCTCCGTCCAGCCCCCGTCCGGCGTTGGCCGCACGGGCTGATCAGGGAGGTGCGCCGTGGAGGTGCGAGTCATCGGACCCGACCGCGCCGAGGTGGTCGGCATCGAACGGCTGACCGACGTCCTCGCCGACCCCGACGCGCTGGTCTGGCTGGACATCCCGACGTCGGACGGGGAAGCCGTCGACATCCTGCGCGAGGTGTTCGGCTTCCATCCCACGGCGATCCGGGAATGCGTCGACCGGCAGCGGATGCCCAAGGTCCACGGGTATGCCGACCATGTGTTCGTCGTGCTCCACGCGCCGGCGATCGGCGAGCATGGGCACGTCCACTACGTGGAACTGGACCAGTTCATCGGTCAGCGGTACCTGGTCACCGTGCACGGCCCCACGAACCCGGCCGTCGCACCGGACGTGCCGCTGCAGAACACCGACGCGGTGTGGGCCCGGATCAGGGCCGGCCGGCTGTGCCCCACCCGCCCGATGCAGATCACGCACGCGATCACCACGGCGATGACCCTGGGCATGGAGGAGACCCTCGAGACGGTGACCGCGGACGTGTGGTCCCTCGAGCAGCGCGTCACCGCTGGTCAGATGGGGGACCCCGAGACGTTCCTCGACGAGATGTTCCGCACCCGCCATTCCCTGCTGGCGGTGGCCAACATCGCGTCCACGGCCCTGGAGGTCCATCAGCGGATGGACAGCGTGGCCCGCAGCCTCGACTCGGCCGACCGGGCGCTGCTGGCCGACTGCGCCGACGAGTTCCACAGGGTGCACCGGATGGCTACCGAGCAGCGGGACTACCTCCAAGGCGTCATCGAGTTCTACCGCACCCGCACCGACACGAAGATGACCGTCGCAGCCGAGCGGCTCGCCGTGATCGCCGTGGTCACCCTGCCGATCACCGCGCTGGCGTCGGTCCTGGGGATGAACCTGATCGCCAACGACCTCACCAGGATCCCGGCGCTCCTGCTCGCGCTGGTCGTGATGGGGACGATGTCGGCGTTCCTGCTGCGATGGGCGCGCCAGCACGGATGGTGGTAGGGGCCACCTGCCCCAGGCTGCGGGCGCTGCATACCCGCCATGGGATCGCATCGGGTGCGGACGCCCGGCCCGCGACGCGACCGGCATCAGCCCGCGATACTGGCCCCATGTTCATCGAAGGTCTGATCGAAGAGTTCGAGGACCAGCCCCCGCCCTCGGATCACGCCGACTTCATGGCGCGGCTGCGGCTGAAGCAGGTCGACCGCGACGTGTTCACCGGCTGGTGCCACGCCGGCGCCCCGCTGCGGGCCTTCGGCGGACAGGTCGCGGCCCAGGCGCTCGTCGCCGCCGGAACCACGGTGGACGACGATGCCCGCGAGCTCCACTCCCTGCACGCCTATTTCCTGCGGCCGGGCCGCACTACCGACCACATCGTCTACATGGTCGACCGGCCCCGCGACGGCCGGACCTTCGCCACGCGCAGGGTCCGCGCCATCCAGTACGGGGAGGTCATCTTCACCCTTTCCGCGTCGTTCGTGGGGCCGCAGGACGGACCTTCGCACCAGCGCCAGGGCGTGCCCCCGGCATGGTGGGGCGAGGTGCCGGACGCCGAGGGCCTGGAACCGGAACGCGTCTTCGACCACATCACCCTGGCGGTCGAGGCCGACGAGGAGCGTCGGGCCAGGGTGCTGCTGAAAGCCGGGTACCCGGAGAGGCAGCGGTTCGACCTGCGCATCATCGAACCGCCCAGGGCCTTGGCGATCTCCGACGGGCTGTTCGACCGGATGGTCTGGGTGCGGACCGTGCAGGACCTGCCCGACGCGAACCTGCCCCATGTGTGCGCAATGACGTACTTCTCCGACCTCAACATGGCCGGCACCGTCCTCGGCCAGCACGGCGGCAGGCGCGGCACGGTAGGGCTGGAGATCGCATCGCTGGACCACGCCATGTGGTTCCACACGACGTTCCGCGCCGACCGGTGGATGCTCTTCGTCACCGACAGCCCGGCTTCCGGCGGCGGACGGGGATTCGCCCGCGGCGCGTTCTACCGCCCCGACGGCGTGCTGGCGGCGTCCACGGCTCAGGAAGTGCTGATCCGGCAGCCGTTCGCCAAATAGCCACCTGTCAGACTTGCTCCCATGAATCCGGAAAAGCCTGAGATCGACTTCCCCGGCGGCGATGCCCCCACCACCCTGCAGCTTCGCGACATCACGGTCGGCGACGGCGACGAGGCGATTCCCGGGGCCCGCGTCAAGGTGCACTACGTCGGTGTCGAGTTCGACAGCGGTGCCGAGTTCGACTCTTCGTGGGAGAACGGCGCACCCATCGAGTTCCCGCTGCGCGGGCTCATCCAGGGCTGGCAGGACGGCATCCCCGGCATGAAGGTGGGCGGTCGGCGGGAGCTGATCATCCCTCCTGCGCTGGCTTATGGCCAGACCGGCGGCCACCAGCTCGCCGGCAAGACGCTGATCTTCGTGATCGACCTTCTCGGCGTCCGGTAGCGCCGGCGACCCGCGTCCCGACCCCATGCCCGACACGACCACGCAGTCGCACCGAAATGTCAACCGGCACGGGAATAATCGACCCGTGCAGTCAACGGGATCGGTTGTTCGCCGAGCGTTCATGGCGACGCTTGCCACCGCGCTCGTCGCGCTTCCCACGGCTGTCTCCTCAGCCCAACAGGTCGAGGAGAACCCACGGGTCGGCGGTGAGGCGCTCTACCGATCCGGGCTGACCGTGGATTCGTCGGCCTCCCCGCTGCCGCAGCCGGGCGCCAACTCGTTCCTCGTGGCAGACCTGGACACCGGGGATGTCCTCGCCGCACAGAACGCCCACCACCAGCTCCCGCCCGCCAGCACGATGAAGATGCTCACGGCGCTCACGGTCCTTCCCCGAGTCGATCTCGACAGCATCTACACGGCGACCGACGAGGACGTCGACGTCGAGGGCTCCAAGGTCGGGATCGTCTCCGGCAGCACCTACACGGCCCGGCAATTGTTCGAGGGGATGTTCCTGGTCTCCGGCAACGATGCGGCGAACGCCGTGGCGAATCTCACCGGAAGCCTCGACGGGACCATCGATCAGATGCAGGCTGAAGCCGGCCGGATCCAGGCGTACGACACCGTGGTGCGCAATGCCAGCGGCCTCGACGCGGGCGGCCAGGTGAGCTCGGCATACGACCTCGCTCTGATCGCCCGGGCCGGCATGGACAGAGCCGACTTCCGGCGATTCGCCGCGTTGAGCGACTCGACGTTCCCGATGTCCGGCACGGAGGATCCAGAAACCCGCCCGACGTTCGAGATCTGGAATCAGAACACGCTCGTGACCGGCGGCTACGAGGGCGCCATCGGTGTGAAGTCGGGCTTCACGACCAACGCCGGACGGACGTTCGCGGCGGCGGCGGAGAAGGACGGCCGGCGCTACCTCGTCACGCTGATGGGGATCCAGGGCAACACCTACGAGACCGGCGGGTACTACCTCGACTGGGCGTTCGCGAACGGGACGAAGGTCAAGCCCGTCGGGAAGCTGGTGGAGCCGAAGCTGAAACCGCCCCAGTCGGATGCGGCGGCTGTCGTGGAGGCGGCGGACACACCGGTGTCGGCAGGCGGTGGCGCTTCATTCAGCATGCCGTCGATCAGCATGCCTTCGCTGGACCTGCCCTCGCCGTACGCCGGACGCACACCGTTCTACATCGCTGTGACCACGTTGGCCGTCGCGCTCTTCCTCGCCTGGCGCCTGCGGGCACCGTACCGGAAGGCCGTCCGGCGGCGGCAGCCTCCCGAGTTCGCGCAGACCCGGGAGCCGGAGGAGCCCTACATCGATCTGCGGAGTCCGACCCGGATGGACTCTCGGGTGTAGTTGCCTCGCGGCGTCGCAGCTGTTGCCGCTCCTTCGGGATCTGGCGGGGTGTGCGGGGTTGGCGGGATCCGCAGTTCGGCATCGGGCCGCATCCGGGCGGATCGTCCGACCGGCCC
>CAZECO010000213.1:0-4724 GCA_964510455.1 uncultured Actinomycetes bacterium | reverse complement strand
CGATGGACGAGCAGGTTGTCCACGCCGTGGTGGGCGGCATCGACAACCGCGATCCGGCCGTCCGGCAGCCGGGCGACGCCCTTGGCCATATCCCGTCCGAAGCGGATCGGTTCGCCGTCGGTCAGGCGGATCAGCAGGTCGTCCCTGCCGGCGGCATCCTTCAACGGCTCCCACGCGCCGTCGTTGAAGATGTTGCAGTTCTGGTAGATCTCCACCAGTGCGCTGCCCTCGTGCTCCGCCGCCGACCGCAGGACGCTGGTCAGGTGCTGCCGATCGGAGTCGATGGTCCGCGCCACGAAAGTGGCCTCGGCGCCCAGCGCCAGGGACACCGGGTTGAACGGGTAGTCCAGGGAGCCGAAGGGCGTGGACTTGGTCACCTTGCCCAGTTCGGAGGTCGGGCTGTACTGGCCCTTCGTCAGCCCGTAGATCCGGTTGTTGAACAGCAGGATCTTCAGGTTCACGTTGCGGCGCAGGGCATGGATGAGGTGGTTGCCGCCGATCGACAGCGCGTCCCCGTCGCCGGTGATGACCCATACCGACAGGTCGGGCCGGCTGGTCGCCAGACCGGTGGCGATCGCCGGAGCGCGGCCGTGGATCGAGTGCATGCCATAGGTGTTGAGGTAGTAGGGGAAGCGCGACGAGCACCCGATGCCGGAGACGAACACGATGTTCTCGCGGCGCAGGCCCAGTTCCGGCAGGAAGCCCTGCACGGCGGCCAGGATGGCGTAGTCGCCGCACCCCGGGCACCAGCGGACCTCCTGGTCGCTCTTGAAATCCTTGGCCTTCTGGGCCACCTCGGACTTGGGGACCAGGCTCAGCGCGGCAGGTGTCTCGGTCATCGCAGGCTCGTTGCTTCCTTCGGGGCCCCTTGGGCGATCGCGGTGATGGTGGCGGCCAACTCGTCGGCGCGGAAGGGCAGCCCGCGGATCCGGTTGACGCTGATCACGTCGACGAGGTACTTGGCGCGCAGCAGCAGGGACAGCTGGCCGAGGTTCATCTCCGGCACGACGACGTGCTGGTAGCGGCGCAGCACATCCCCGGTGTTGCTGGGGAACGGGTTGAGGTGCCGCAGGTGGGCCTGCGCAACACTCACGCCCTGCTCGCGCAGCTGCTCGCACGCCGCGGTGATCGGACCCTGGGTCGAGCCCCAGCCCAGCACCAGGACCCGCGCGTCATCGTCGGGGTCGTACACCGTCAGCGGCGGGATGGACGCGGCGATCCCATCGACCTTCGCCTGCCGGATCCGCACCATGCGGTCGTGGTTGGCCGGGTCGTAGGAGATCGCGCCGCTGCCGTCGGCCTTCTCGATGCCGCCGATGCGATGCTCCAGCCCGGGGGTGCCGGGCACCGCCCACGGCCGGGCCAGCGTGTCGGGGTCCCGCAGGTACGGCCAGAACTCCGGGGCGCCCTTCGCATCGAGGTGGTTGGGCTCGGTGGCGAACTCCACGCGCAGGTCGGGCAGGTCCGCCACGTCGGGGATCCGCCACGGCTCGGAGCCGTTGGCCAGGTACCCGTCGGAGAGCAGGAACACCGGGGTGCGGTACGTCGTTGCGATCCGGACCGCCTCCAGGGCGGCGTCGAAGCAGTCGGCAGGGGTTGCCGGGGCCACGATCGGCGCCGGCGCCTCGCCGTTGCGGCCGAACATCACCTGCAGCAGATCGGCCTGGTCGGTCTTGGTCGGCAGCCCGGTGGACGGGCCGCCCCGCTGCACATCGATGATCACCAGCGGCAGTTCCAGCGCGATCGCCAGGCCGATCGTCTCCGACTTCAGCGCGATGCCCGGACCTGAAGTCGTGGTGACGCCCAGCGCCCCGCCGTACGCGGCGCCCAGCGCGGCGCCGATCCCGGCGATCTCGTCCTCGGCCTGGAACGTCTGGACGTCGAAGGCCTTGTGCTTGGACAGTTCGTGGAGGATGTCGCTGGCCGGAGTGATGGGGTAGCTGCCCAGGAACAGCGGAAGGCCGGACTGATGCGCCGCAGCCACCAGGCCGAACGCGAGCGCCGCATTGCCGGTGATGTTGCGGTAGGTGCCCGACGGCAGCGGGGCCGGCTTGACCTCATAGCGCACGGAGAACGTCTCGGTGGTCTCCCCGTAGTTCCAGCCCGCCTCGAACGCGGCGAGGTTCGCGGCCAGGATGACGGGCTTGGCCGCGAACTTCTCCTGCAGGAACGAGCGGGTCGAATCCGTCGGGCGGCTGTACAGCCACGACAGCATCCCGAGCGCGAACATGTTCTTGGCGCGCTCGGCCTCCTTCTTGGTGATGTCCAAGCCCTTGAGGGCCTCCACCGTGATCGAGGTCAGCGCGATCTCGTGCAGCCGGTAGCTGTCGAGGCTGCCGTCCTCCAACGGGTTGCTCGTGTAGCCCACCTTGCTGATGGCGCGGGCGGAGAACTCGTCGGTGTTGATGATGAGGTCGCCGCCGCGCCGCAGGGTGCCGAGGTTCGCCTTGAGAGCCGCCGGGTTCATCGCCACCAGCACGTCGGCCGCGTCGCCCGGGGTCGTGATGGCGTGGTCGGCGAAATGCAGCTGGAACGCGCTCACCCCGGGCAGCGTGCCGGCGGGGGCGCGGATCTCGGCGGGGAAGTCGGGCAGCGTCGACAGGTCGTTGCCGAAGGCTGCGGTGGAGGAGGTGAAGCGGTCCCCGGTCAGCTGCATGCCGTCGCCGGAGTCCCCGGCGAAGCGGATGATGACGTCGTCTCGCTGGATGAGCTGTTTGGCCACCTTGCCGCCTCTGCCTCGCCTCCGGGGTCGCACGGCCGCAGACCGGACGCCGGTAGGTCATCGTCACTGAAAACCGCGTCGCCGCGGTACGCCTGCTACTAGTCTCACCCGCGCTGTCAAGGTGACACCAATTGGGCCGGGTGTGTCGGGTTGTGGCTTGCGGACCCGCCGGCAGCGGGGCCCCCGTCGGCCTACCGGTAGTTGGTGAATTGCACCGCGAAGTCCAACTCCTGCCCCTTGACCAGGGCGATGACGGACTGGAGGTCGTCGCGGCTCTTGCTGAATACTCGCAACTCGTCCCCCTGGATCTGGGTCTTGACGGCCTTCGGACCCTCGTCGCGGATGATCTTGGCGAGCTTCTTGGCCTGCTCGCTGGTGAGGCCGGCCTGGAAGGACCCGGCGATCCGGTACTCCTTGCCGGACGGCTTCGGCTCATCGGTCGTCAGGGACTTCAGACTGACGCCCCGCTTGACGAGCTTCGTGTGGAAGACATCGAGCACTGCGCTCGCCCGCTCCTCGCTGTTGGCGGCGATGATGATGCCCCATTCGCCCGACCACTCGATGCGGGCGCCCGTCCCCTTGAAGTCGTACCGCTGCGCCACCTCCTTGACCGCCTGGTTCAGTGCGTTGTCCACCTCCTGGTGCTCCACCTTGCTCACGATGTCGAAACTGTTGTCGGCCATCGGTACGATCCCTTCGGCGAGTTCGGATTCTGCGTCGGTCACTGTGTATCCTGACCTACGTCCTCGCTGCTGCATCCTGGCAGATCGCGGCGTGGGTCACGGCAGGTTGCCCGAGCGGTCAATGGGAACGGTCTGTAAAACCGTCGGCTTACGCCTACGCTGGTTCGAACCCAGCACCTGCCACCAAGCAGGGCGATTTCGCATCATCGCCACCCCCCTAGTACCCTTCAGGTGGCTCGGTGGGCATGCCGGGCACTGCCCCAATAGCTCAGTCGGCAGAGCGTCTCCATGGTAAGGAGAAGGTCTACGGTTCGATTCCGTATTGGGGCTCGGAGCGATCACGACGTTGATCACCCGGGCGGGGTAGCTCAGCCTGGCAGAGCAAGCGGCTCATAATCGCTGTGTCGCGGGTTCAAGTCCCGCCCCCGCTACCGACAACACGAGCGCGGTTCGCCGCGCCGCACCACTTGAAGGATCAGGAAGGACCCCGCCATGGCGAAGGCCACGGATATCCGGCCCAAGATCACCTTGGCGTGCCAGGACTGCAAGAACCGCAACTACATCACGAAGAAGAACCGGCGCAACAACCCCGACCGGCTCGAGATGAACAAGCACTGCCCGACGTGCAACAAGCACACGGTGCACAAAGAAACCCGGTAGTCCCGAGCGGCACGGCGGGCGGTCTCCCGCCCTGGCGGCGAGTCCCGCCAGCGCGCCCCCGCCGAGCGTCCGCCCGGTCGCATCATCCACGATCGACCAGTGCCTGTCGCAGCGGTCGGTGTCATCTGGTTCCTGGGCGTGTCGACCGGTTCGTCGCTGATCCATCGGGCCGCGCCCCGCTGGGGCGAACTGCTCGGACGCCGCTTGGCATGCCGCGGCGTGGATCTTCCGCTGCCCGCGCTGCCCGCGCAGTACCGGGCATTCAGCGAGGCGCTCGCGACGGCGGATGGCGCCCTCGGCGCGGTCGTCACCAGCCACAAGACAGCCCTGTTCCGCCACTGCGCCGCTCAGTTCGCCCACCTGGATCCCGATGCCCTGCTCACGCGGGAGATCAATGCGATCGCCAGGAGCGGCGCCGGACTCGCCGGCTGGGCCCGCGATCCAGTGTCGACCGGCCGGGTGCTGGACCGCATCTGGCCGGCGGCCGGTGGCGACATCGTCATCCTCGGCGGCGGCGGCACCGCGGCAGCCCTGCTGGCGCACCTCGTGCGCCGCCCGGCGGCACCCGGACGGGCCGTGGTCTGCGAGCCGGACCCCCGCCGCCGCACCGAGCTCGACATGCTCGTGGCGGCGCTGCAGCCGCCGTTCGAGGTGGACGT
>CAZECO010000212.1:0-4768 GCA_964510455.1 uncultured Actinomycetes bacterium | reverse complement strand
GATCTCATCGCCCGTGCAGAAGGGCGAGGTCGCACGCCAGGCCCTTTAGCCGCTAAAGTGAATCGCATGACGACCATCGCCCTGTTCGGGGCTTCGGGCAGAGTGGGCCGCAGGGTGCTCGACCGGGCGCTGGCCGCGGGCTACACCGTGCGCGCCCTGGTGAGGGATCCCGACAAGCTGTCGGTCGAGTCGCAGCGGCTGACGGTCATCCGCGGGGACGTGGCCGACCCGGTCGCCGTCGGCGAGACGGTCGCGGGCGCAGATGTCGTGCTCAGCCTCTTCGGCCACGTGAAGGGCTCACCGCCCACGCTGCAGACGGACGGAACAAGGCTCATCGTCGATGCGATGCACGCCCATGGGGTCAGACGCATCGTCAGCCTGTCCGGCGGCGGCCTGCGCGCGGAGGGCTTCGACCAGCCCGGCGCGGCCGACCGCGTGATCCGCTTGCTCCTCAAGACGCTGGCCGGCCACGTGCTCGCCGACGCGGAGGGCCACCTCCAGGTGCTGCAGGCCTCCGGCCTGGAGTGGACTGTCGTGCGCGGGCCCAGGCTGACCGAGCAGCCGGGGACCGGCTCCTACCGCGTCGGCTGGGTCGGCGTCAATGCGTCGACGCGGATTCCCCGCGACGACCTGGCGGACTACATCCTGACCCAGGTGCAGGACCGCACGACCGTGGGGCAGTTGCCGTTCGTGACCGCATGACCGGCGCGGCCGGGCGCGACGCGGGCGTCGCAGTGATCTTGGAGGCGGTCGTGCGGCTCGGTCGGGAGCTGAGAGCAGTGCGGCGCAGCCCGTTCGGCGGCCTGCGGCTCACAGCCAGCCAGATCGATGCGCTCTTCCTCGTGGCGCACGCTCCCGGGCCCGTCAGTCCAGGGACTCTCGCCGGCTGGCTCGGGATCACCCCGGGCGCGGTCACCCAACTGGTGGACGGCCTGTGCGAGTTGGACCTCGTAGAGCGGTCGAGAAGCTCCGAGGACGCCCGCCTGCGGCTGCTGCAGCTGACCGACGAGGCTCGGGCCTCGGTGAGGGACTTCGAGTCTGAGATCGTGGCTCGCCTGCGGCCGGCGTTCGATCCGCTGACCGACCAGGATCTCGCCGCACTCGCCGACCTGCTGGCCCGGCTGGAGACCCGGCCATGAGCGCCGTCCTCGTCACCGGAGCCACCGGGATCGTCGGGTCCGCCGTCGTCGACAGTCTCATCGACCGCGCCCAGACGGTGATCGCCACCGTCCAACGAGAGGGCGACATCGCACGCCTTCCCCCCGGCGCCCAACCCCGGGTGTTCGAATTCGGGGCGTCGCGCGGCGAACTCGACGACCTGCTGAAGGGCGTGGATCGGGTGTTCCTGATGCGCCCGCCGCAGATCGAGGACGTCGAGACCTACCTGTTCCCGGTCGTGGATGCCGCCAACCGCAACGGCGTCCGCCAGGTGGTGTTCCTGTCCCTGCAGGGCGTGCAGTTCAACACCAAGACCCCGCACCACGCCGTGGAGCGCCACCTCAGGACGACGAACGCCCCCTTCACCTCGCTGCGACCCAACTTCTTCATGCAGAACCTGTCGACGACCTACGCCGACGAGATCCGCGAACGGTCTGAGATCTACCTGCCGGCGGGGCGCTCGCGGACCGCTCTCATCGACGCGCGCGACATCGGACGTGTGGCCGCCGCTGTGCTCACCGAGCCCGGCCACCTCGGACAGGCCTACACCCTCTCCGGGGAGCAGTCCCTGAGCTACCAGCAGGTCGCCAGGATCATGTCCGAGGTCCTGCAACGGCCTATCGCTTACGCCCGGCCCAGCGAGGCCGACTACCGCGCCCACCTCGCCGCCCAGGGTCGGCCCGACGACTACATCGCCGTGCAGAAGATGATCTACCGGATCGTCCGGTTCAACGCCTCAGCGATCCCGAACCGCACCGTCCGAAAGCTGACCAAGCAGCCGGCCACCAGCTTCCGGACATTCGTCGCCGAACACCGACACGTGTGGGAGCCCCTGGCTCCGTCCTCGGGCGGGCCTCCGGCGGGGTGACGGGCGCAGTCCACTCCGGCGGACCCGACGACGTCCACACCGGCATCTCCCCGCGCCTGTGCGCTGGGGCTCGGCAGTGCCTGGGTGTGGTGGCCTCGTCGATCGATCGTCTGGGCCTGCCCGACGGGTGTCGCTCCGCAGATCAGGGACAGCCCGTCGATGTCGGGCCCCAAGAGTGGGCTTCGGTCTTCACGCATGCGATGAGCCCGACGGAGCGGGGCCAGTCGCGGATCAGCGGCCGCAGCTTCGGTCGCCTCCTCTTTCACGCACCGCAAGGCCCCCGGTGACGGCGGCCGCCGGAATGGATCGTTCTCCCGTCGAGGTCGGCGCCGTCGATGAAGGTCCGCATGATCTCGGGGAGCCGAGCAGGATGGTGCCGCAACCGGAGGGGTCGGGCAGGGTGCCGGCGATCGGGGGCGGGCGTCATCCTGCCGTTCGCGCACATTGCGCTGCAGGGTTGCCTCGCAGTCGTGCCCCCTGGCACCCGGCTGAACGATCGTATAGCATGTTGAACATGCGTTCAGTGCATGCTGACGAGCGCACGGCGCGGGTCCGCATCCGCGATGCCGCGATCTCGTGCTTCGCCGAACGAGGCGTCGCGGCGACAAGCGTGCGCACCATCGCGGCCGAGGCTGGGGTTTCCCCGGGCCTGGTCATCCACCACTACGGGTCCAAGGACGGCCTGCGCGTCGCGTGCGACGAGTGGGTCGCCCAACGCATCCGCGAGGTCAAGGGCGGCGCCATCGGCGACGGTCTGTCGATGAGCCCGCTCGGCGCGGTGCGCCTGATCGATGACGGCCCGCCGCTGGTCGCCTACCTGGCACGGACACTGGTCGACGGGTCGCCCCACGTTGCGGACCTGGTCGACGCGCTGGTCGCCAATGCCGTGGACATGTCCGAGCAGAGCGTGGCCGCCGGACTGATGAACGCCACCGACGACGAGCGCGCCCGCTCCGCCATCATCACGATCTGGAGCCTGGGCGCCATGGTGCTGCACGAGCACATCCGCCGCCTGCTCGGCGAGGACCTGATCGGCGGGCTCGAGCACGCGCACCGGTATCTGCGCGGGGTCGTCGACATTTTGACCAATCCGCCGCTGACCGCCGAGACCGGCGGGCTCGTGGCCGCAGCGCTCGCATCACCGCACGAAATCAGGGAGGAAGCAGAATGAGTGTCCCGATCGAAGTGTCCGGGCTGGTCAAGAAGTTCGGGCACGTGACCGCCCTCGACGGCCTCGACCTGACCCTCAAGCCCGGCGAGGTGCACGGGTTCCTGGGCCCGAACGGCGCCGGCAAATCGACCACGATCCGCGTGCTGCTGGGCCTGTTGCGCGCCGACGCCGGGTCCATCCGAGTGCTCGGGATGGACCCGTGGGACGACGCTGTGGCCCTTCATCGCGAACTGGCCTACGTCCCGGGTGACGTCAATCTGTGGCCGAACCTGACCGGGGGCCAGGCGATCGACCTGCTCGCCCGGCTGCGCGGCGACTACGACCAGCGCCGGCGCGACGAGCTGTGCGAGAGGTTCGACCTGGACCCGACCAAGAAGGCCCGGACGTACTCCAAGGGCAACCGCCAGAAGGTCGCCCTGGTGGCCGCGCTGGCCAGCGATGCCCAGCTGCTGCTGCTCGACGAGCCGACCGCCGGGCTGGACCCGTTGATGGAGGCGGTCTTCCAGGAAGTGTTGCGGGAGGACCAGGAGAAGGGGCGCACGGTCCTGCTGAGCAGCCACATCCTCGACCAGGTGGAGAAGCTGGCCGACCGCGTGACGATCATCCGGCTCGGCAAGACCATGGAGACCGGGACGCTGGACGAGCTGCGCCACCTGACGCGGTCCAGCGTGCAGGCGCACGTGACCGGCCCGGCCGATGGCCTGGAGGCGCTGCCCGGTGTCCACGCTGTGCACCGACACGACGATGCGGTCAGCTTCGACGTGGACGGCGCCGACCTGCCCAGGGCCATCGAGTTCCTCAGCGCCAACGGTCTGCGCTCGCTGGTCTGCCAGCCGCCGACGCTGGAGCAGCTGTTCCTGCGCCATTACGGCGACGACCTGGCAGCACTGGGGGCCTGACATGGCGACCTCGACTCTGGCGCCCACCGCAGCGCCGGCGCGCGGCGGCGGCGTGCTGACGGGTACGGGTCGGCTGATCCGCTTCGCCCTGCGCCGCGACCGCGTGCGCCTCCCGGCGTGGATCCTGGGCATCTCGCTCACCCTGTATCTGACGGCCGCATCCTTCCCCGGCATCTACCCCGACGAGGCGGCCCGGCAGGCCCGCGCCGCGCTGATCGGCAGCCCGGCGACGGTCGCCCTGGCCGGCCCGCAGATCGGGGTCGACGACTACACGTTCGGCGCCATGATGACCAACGAGATGCTGGCCCTGACCTCGATCGTGGTCGCACTGATGAGCATCTTCACCGTCGTGCGCCACACGCGCGGAGAGGAGGAGACCGGCCGTTCCGAGCTGGTGCTGGCCAACCCGGTGGGGCGGTTCGCACCGCTGGCCACGGGCCTGTCCGTGGCCGCGATCGCCAATGTCGTGCTGGCCTTCCTGACCGCGGTGCTGCTCGGGTCGCTGGGGATCGAGAGCATCACCTGGGCGGGCTCGTGGCTGTACGGCGCCGCGCTGGCCAGCGTCGGGCTGGTCTTCGCGGGCGTCGCGGCGGTCACCGCCCAGATCACCGCGCACGCGCGGGCCGCGTCGTCGCTGGCCGGGCTGGCCCTGGGCATCGCCTATTCGATCCG
>CAZECO010000211.1:0-4790 GCA_964510455.1 uncultured Actinomycetes bacterium | reverse complement strand
GTAGCCCTCACCTCGGACGGACGTCCGCAGCCTGCCAAACGCATCTCCCACTCCCGCCAGATGCCGAAGCGCCCCATCCGGCCGAGAACGCCGCCGATCGCAGTCCAGCAGCCGTCCGGCCAGCGCCGACACCACAGCGCTCAACGCGCTCAACCCCGCGCACGATAGACCGCTGTCGGCGGCTGCGGCCGTCCGCGAGGGCACGGGCCCGCATCGCCCGTCCTAGCCGTCTCAGCTGCGACGATCAGTCGGGCGGGAGCCGGACGTGGTCGCTCGGCTGCGCCGCCTGATCGGCCAGGATCGCCGTGTAGAGCACCTGCACGGTCTCGACGACCGGCTGGCGCCAGGCCGCAACGGCCAGGTCATCCAGCCTGCGAAGCACTGCGTCGGGGGTCCTCGGCGGCTGCGCAGCCGGGCCGTCGAGGGGGACGTGCTCATGCGGCGGGAGCGGCTCGCCGGGCCGCAACGGCCACCAGGGCGGCATCGCCTCCTCGGACTGCGGTCCGGCGTCGGAGAGCCCGACTGCGGCGAGCACGTCCTCGCGGGTCCGGCCGCGCCACTCCAGGACCAGCCACGGGTCGGTGTCGAGCTGGTCGGCGAAGACGTAGAGGACCGCCGCGACGTGCTTGCACGGGTTCGCGCTGTCCGGGCAGGAGCACCGTGCCTTGAGGTCGGGCCACCGGCGCGGGAAGAGCGGCGCCTTCGCCTGGTCGAAGACCTCCTCGAGCTCCATCGGCACCTCGCCGGCCAGCAGGTGGGCGGCCAGGCCGATCCGCTCGCGCAGGGCGGCGTCGATGACCCGCCACTGCCGTTGTGTCGGGATCGCGATGGTGACGGTAACCAGGTAGGGGGTGGTCCGCGACCCCTGCACCTGCGCGGCCAGCAGCCCGGGCGAGATGTCCAGGGACATGACCTGGCCGGTGCGCGCGTAGCGGCGGCCGCGCTGCATCCGGGCGCCCAGCCCGTACGACTCCAGCACCTGCACGAAACGGCGCGACCACCAGGCCTCGACCATCGAGCCCCGCTGCCTGCGGGTGGCCAGCCCGCCTTCCACCGGCAGCGGGGTGGAGGCGGGGAAGGTGCGCCACGGATCGTCCCACCTGCTCGGGGTCATCCGGCCGCCTCCCAGGAGTCGCTGCGCAGCGCCACGGCCGTGCGCAGGTCGTCGGTGCTCAGGTCGGTCAGCCAGGCTTCGCCGCTGCCCACAACGCGCTGGGCGAGGTCCCGCTTGCGACCGATCATCTCGTCGATCCGCTCCTCGACGGTGCCGGCGCTGACCAGGCGGTGGACGAACACGCTGCGGGACTGCCCGATCCGGTGGGCGCGATCGGTGGCCTGGTCCTCCACCGCCGGGTTCCACCAGCGGTCGAGGTGGATCACGTGGTTGGCCCGGGTCAGGGTCAGGCCGGTGCCGCCGGCGCGCAGCGAGATGAGCATGAGCCCCGGCCCGTTGGCGGCCTGGAACCGGGCCACCATCTCGTCGCGGCGGGCCCGGGGCACTCCGCCGTGCAGCCACAGCGTCTCCACCCCGAACCGGCGGGACAGATAGGGGGCCAGCATGCTCCCCCACGCTGCGTACTGGGTGAATGCCAGGGCACGGTCGCCGCTGTCGAGGATCTCCTCGAGCAGCTCCTCGATGCGGGTGAGCTTGCCCGACCGGCCCGGCAGGTCGGAGCCGTCGCCGAGCAGCAGCGCGGGATGGTTGCACACCTGCTTGAGCTTCGTCAGGCCCGCCAGCACCGCGCCGCGCCGGTCGATGCCCTCCTTCTCCTGCGCGGCATCCAGCAGTTCCGCGACCACGGCCTGGTACAGGGTCGCCTGCTCGCGGGTGAGCACGCACCGGTCGGTCCGCTCGACCTTGTCCGGCAGGTCCGGCGCGATCGCCGGATCGGACTTCAGGCGGCGCAGGATGAACGGGCCGCTGATCCGCTGCAGCCGCCGGGTGGCCTGCTCGTCGCCGTCGCGCTCGATCGGGACGGCGAAGCGCTCCTTGAACTCCCGGATCGGGCCGAGCAGGCCGGGGCTGAGCACGTCCATGATCGACCAGAGCTCCGAGAGCCGGTTCTCCACCGGCGTGCCCGTGAGGGCGACGCGCCGACCCGCCCGCAGGCGCCGTACCGCGCGGGACTGGGCCGTTCCCGGGTTCTTCACCTGCTGGGCCTCGTCGAGCACCAGCCGGCCCCAGCCGATCTCCGCGAGGTTGTCGATGTCGCGGTGGATCAGCGAGTAGGTCGTCAGCACCACGTCGGCTTGCGCGCACCGCGCGGCGAGGTCTGCGGTGCTGCGGGAGGCGCCGTGGTGCACCAGGACCCGCAGGCCGGGGGCGAAGTGCGCCAGTTCGCGCTCCCAGTTGCCCAGGACCGACACCGGGCAGACCACGAGCGTGGGGTCGGGCGTCGGATCGGACAGCAGGCTGCCGATCAGCTGGGCGGTCTTGCCCAGCCCCATATCGTCGGCCAGGCAGGCCCCGAGCCCGAGCCGGCCCAGGAACGTCAGCCACCCGACGCCGCGGGCCTGATAGGGCCGCAGCTCGCCGATGAACCCGTCCGGTCGGGCGACGGGGCGGATCCGGGTGTGCAGCGCCTCGTCGAGCAGCATGCCCAGCCACCCCGTGGCCTCGACACCGTGGATTTCGACGTCGCCCTGCTCGCCCAGCGTCCCGATGCCCAGGCCCGCGCGCAGCAGGTCGCCGGCGGTCGCGCTCCCCTTGCGGCCGACCCGGGCCAGCACACCGGCGATGTCCTCGGCCCGCACCTGCACCCACTGGCCGCGCACCCGGACCAGCTCTCGGCGGGCCTCGGCCGCGGCGGCCAGCGCCTTCAGGTCCGCCCGGGTCAGCGTCGCGTCGCCCAGGGCGGCCTGCCACTGGAAGTCCACCAGCTCGTCGAGGCCGAATCCGCTCTCGGTGACCTGGATCCCGCCCGGCGAGCTGCGGCTCTTGGTTTTCGCGCGCAGGCCGACCCGGGACCGGCCGGTCCACCACGCCGGCAGCAGCACGCTGACGCCCATCTCCGTCAACGGCTCCACCCGTTCGCCCAGCAGCGCCGCCACCGCGCGGTCATCCACTTCGACGGACGACGGGACCGCGGCGTCGAGCAGTCCCGCCAGCTCGGGGGCGACCCGGATCGCCCGGGCCAGGTCGGCGAGCAGCTGGCGACCGGCGTCGGGGCCGTAGCGGGCCGCGTCCGGCCACCACTTGTCGAGGGGCGTGCGCATGCCGACATCGTCGGCATCGGCGACCAGCACCTCGACCGCCCACGACGGCTGCGGTGTGCGCGCCTCGTCCCCCTCAGCAGGTTCGTGGATCCGCAGGCACACGCCGAGCTGGCCCGCTGCCACCCGCCCCGACGCCACCCACGCCGCCACCTCATCGGCCAGCGCCCGGGCCCGGTCCGGGTCGACGGTGGCCGGCAGGTACGGATCCCGGCTGACCAGCGACTGCAGCCACAGCTCCGGCAGTGTTCGGCGGCCCGGCCGTCGGGGCAGCGGGTCGGCACCGGCGAGCCGGCTGCGGACGATCGCATCGACGTGGTCGGCGAGGGCGGCTGCGGCTGCGGCGTGCGCCCCGGGTGTGGAGTCGGTCAGCAGCGCCCGGATCGCGGAGCGGTCCTCGGCCGCAGGCAAGGGCCACCACCAGCCGCGTGCGCGTCCGTCCCCGTCAACCGTCAGCCCCGGCACGAACCGCCCGGAGTCGACCAGGGCCCGGGCGACCATCACCACGGCCGGCTCCTCGCCGACCAGCGCCGGCGTCCCCGCAGCGGGAGGCTCGCCGGCGACGACGACGTTCGCGGTCTGCATCAATACATCGAACACGGCGGCTGTGGACAGTCCGCGCGCGGGGTCGGTGGTCCGGCGACGACGCTGCCGCGCGTTCTCGGGCAGGCGCCGCCTGCGGGAGCGTTGATCGCTGCGGAATCCCGGATGAGACCCGCACCCGGCATCGACCCGCCAGGAAGACGTCGCGATCAACGAGAAGCCCCCGTCTTGGGGGGCGAGTGGCGGGGTGGACCACCCCGCCAGATTCCGAAGCACCGGTTTGGGGCCCAGTGTGGACGGATCTGACTGTCTGTTGTGCGCTGCCCTCACGCTCACGGCCGTGGGGGACCGATTCCCGTGGATGAAGGCGGACGCGATGCTTCGCGTCTTGACAAGGAAGCCCCTGCGATACCGGGTCACGCGATCGTTCGGGAGCCACCGGAGGCCGGAGTCCGATCCGTTCCCAGGATTGACGTTCGCGTCCCACAGCGGCCAGACACTGCCGCCTGGGCTGGTTCGCAAGATCCTGTGCGACGCTGTCGGCCTGTCACCCCGAAGAAGCATTGCGCATGCTTGGGGGGTGAGGGCCGTCGAGGTAGTCATTCATCAGGAGGCTGGAACCTGGTGGGCGTTATCTGTGGACCTGGTGGGCTTCAGCGCTGCGGCGGACCCCTGGAGGAGTTGCGGCTCCTGATTCGCGAAGGTGTTGACCTGTCCTGTGGGAGCGGCCACGATCAACGAGCGGATGGCCGCCGTACTGGCGTCGTGAACGTTGCTCCGGCGGATCAGTCAGGGCGGGCCCAGCAGCGCCAGCTGACCGGCCGGCGCCCCGCTCTGCCCGCGGCTTCCGGAGCTTCCTGTTGCTTCGCGTAGTTCTGCAGGGCCTTGCAGGGCCCTCAGCGGCGACGCGAATCCGGCGCCCGACCACGAGTATGAAGCCTCGAGCCCATCCGTCAATCGGAGCACCTCCGGTGGCGGTGGACCGGCGATGGACGCGATGCTGTTCCTGTGCCTGAGCGCAACGTCCTGGGAGA
>CAZECO010000210.1:0-4793 GCA_964510455.1 uncultured Actinomycetes bacterium | reverse complement strand
CGGGCAACGCGTCGGAATCCCGGGCACCCCCCGAAACCCGCGCTCAACCCCGGCACATGCCCCGAATATCGACGCGTTCACCAGCACCAGTGAGGGGGCTCGCCCAGCCGTGGCCCAAGCCACGGCTGGGTCAAGCGCCGTTCGCCGCGCGGCCGACCGACCCGACAGACGCCCCGCCTTCACACCACCAACGCGCGGACGTCACGCCCAGTTCGGCGCCCGCTTCTGCAGGAACGCGGTGATCCCCTCTGCGGCCTCGGGGGAGCGGAAGTACTCGCCCGACTTCTCCGCGGTCCAGGCGAAGGCGTCGGCCCGCGACAGCGCTGGCACCCGGTTGATCAGCTCCTTCGACCCGGCCAGCGCCAGCGGGCCACCCGCCCGCAGCTTGCCCACCCATTCGGCGATAGTCGCGTCGAGCTCCCCCTCCGCGACCGCCGCGTTGATCATCCCCGCTGCGACCAGCCGCCCCGCGGACACGCGCTCCCCGAACAGGAACAGCTCCATGGCGTCGGCGCGCGACAGCTTCGGCAGGCAGACCACCGAGATGACCGCCGGCGTCAGCCCGAGCCGCACCTCGCTGAACGCGAAGCGCGCGGTGTCCGTGGCGACCGCCAGGTCGCACGCCGCGACCAGGCCGTTCCCGCCGCCGAACACGTCGCCCTGCACGCGGGCGATCGTGGGCTTGGGGTGATCGACGATCTGGATCAGCAGCTGCGCCATCGCCTCCGGCCCGGTCGCCGCGAAGCTGCCCGCGTCGCCGGCGGCCGCAGCCTTCAGGTCGGCCCCTGCGGAGAACACCGACCCCGTCCCGGTGAGCACGACGACCCGCACCGCATCGTCCTCGGCCGTCTGGACCAGCGCCTCCCGCAGCAGGGTCATGGCCCGCCCGTCGAGCGCATTGCGCGCCTGCGGCCGGTTCAGCCGGATGGTAGCGACACCGCTGTCGATCGAGACCACGACCTCGTCGCTCATCGGGTGCTCATCCCCTCGATCAGGGCCAGGATGCGGAGCATGACCTCGTCGGCGCCGCCGCCGATCGAGATCAGCCGCGAGTCCCGCGCGTAGCGGGCCGGCCAGTTCTCCTCCGCGTACCCCATGCCGCCGTGGTACTGCACAACCGCGTCGGCCACCTGCCGGGTGAGCTTGCCGACCTTCAGCTTGGCGATCGTCGCCATCCGGGTGACGTCCTCGCCGCGGGCGAACCGCTCGGCCGCCACTCGGTTGTACTCGATGGACATGTCCACCTCGCCGATCAGTTCGGCCAGGTTGTACTGCAGGTACTGGTTGGCGATCAGCGGCTTGCCGAAGGCGTGGCGCTGCTTGAGGTACTGCACGGTCCGCTCCAGCGCCCGCTTCATCCCCATCGCCCCCATGTAGGCGCCGGCCAGCCGCTCGTCCTGGAACTGCATCATCTGCTGCTGGAAGCCGCGGCCGATCTCGCCGATGGTGTTGCCGACCGGTACCCGCAGGTCCTCGAAGACCAGCTCGGCGGTGTCGGAGGAGTGGTTGCCCATCTTCTCGATGGTCCGGCCGACGCTGAAGCCGGGCGTGGCGGTGGGGACGATGATCTGGCTCATCCCGCCGAACCCGCCCTCGTCGGAGGTCCGCGCCAGCAGGCAGATCCAGTCGGCCTGCGACCCGCTGGTGATCCACATCTTGCGCCCGTTGATCACCCAGGAGTCGCCGTCGCGCACCGCCTTGGTGCGGATGCCGGCGACGTCGGACCCGGCGTCAGGTTCCGACACCGCCACCGACACCACGTTCTCCCCGGTCATCGCCGGCTTCAGGTAGCGCTCCTTCAGCTCGTGCGTGCCGAACCGGTGCAGCGCCGGGGTGGCCATGTTGGTCTGCACCGCGATCGCCATCGGGATGGCGGCCACGTTGCAGCGGTAGCCCAGCTCCTCCATCAGCACCAGCGTGTAGGTGTGGTCCGCGCCCTGGCCGCCGTACGCCTCGTCGTACTCCAGGCCGAACGCTCCGATGGCGGCGAGTTTGGGGAACAGGTCGTGCGCCGGGAAGATCCGGTCCGCCTCCCACTGCTCGGTGTAGGGGTTGATCTCGGTCTCGATGAACTCGCCGACGACCTTGCGGAACGCCTTGTGCTCCTCCGTGAATTGCATCCTCACTCCTTCTTCGACAGGCCCAGGGCGCGCGCCCAGAGGGTGGTCAACGTGTGGTTGGCGTCGAGGTTCGGCCAGTGCCGGGCATAGCCCTCGACCATCGCGCACAGGGCGGCGGCGCTGCTGTGCGGGTCGAGTTCGGCGCTGGCCTCCCCCTCCCGCTGCAGCTTGGCGATGGCCGCGGCGACGCGCTGCACGTGCGTGGAGCGCAGCTGTTCGAGCACCGCGCCGAACCGCTCGTCGGTGAAGGACGCCTCCTCCACCACCTCCAGCAGCCGGGCGTGCTCCGCGTAGGCGACCAGATACCGGTCGTTGGCGTCGCGGATGCGCTCCAGCGGGTCGGGCGCGCTGGAGGCGTGCAGCGAGGCCAGCAGGTCGTCGATCACCTCCTGCACGACCGCCGCCAGCACCGACTCCTTGGTGTCGAAGTAGGTGTAGACGGTGCCGTGCGCGACGCCGGCGGCCGCGGCGATATCGCCCATCCGGGTCGCGCCGAACCCCTGGTCCTCGAACACCGCGCGCGCGGCCGCCAGCACCATCTCCCGCGTTCGCCGGCCGCGGTCGGTGAGCGGCTCGCGGTCGGTCGCGGCCGTCATGTGGCCTCCAGCAGCGACGCCGGGACGTCGACGTACCGCGCCCGAAGCTGCTCGGCGAGCCCCTTGGCCTGGGGGTCCAGCCGGGTGGAGTCCGACACTCCCCGGCCCAGCAGCCCGTGGATCACGACGTTCACCGCGCGCAGGTTGGGCAGGGCGAACACATCGATCGCAAGACCCTCCGCCTCCGGCAGCAGCACCTCGATCCGGTCCGGCGTGAGGTATTCGACGAGCCAGCCGTACACCGCGTCCGCGCGCGCCGCCGCAGCGGCGTCCGGTTCCAGGGGGGTCTCGGAGGCCATCAGCGCCGTCATGTCGGAGATGGAGGTGATGATGGGGCTGACCAGCGCGTCGAGCTCCCCGTTGGCCATCGCCACCGCCTCGGCCTCCGTGCCCGCGGGCACCCAGATGCCGATGTTCGCGTTGCCGCCCTTGTCGCCGCTGCGGGCGCCGACGACCTCGCCGAACGGGACGCGGGTGGTCGGCCCCCCCACGTCGCGCGGTTCGGCGGCGGCGAACGGGCCCGGGTCGGCGGTGGCTGCGGACCCGCCGCCCGGCAGCGCCGCGACCTCCTTGCCGTCCACCGTCACCGTCTGGGTGACCGCCTGCGCGGAGACGGTGGTCGGCCAGAACACGCCGAACGGGGTCCCGTCCGCCGGCGGCGCGGTCGGGAACATGCCCGGGTAGGAGCCCAGCGCGGATTCGACGACCGGCGCGGTGAACGGCTTGCCGACCTTGCGCGGATCGGCGTCCTTGACCGTCAGGTGCAGGTGAGCCTGGGCGAGCCCGGCGGTGGGGGCGTCGGTGGTATCGCGCGGGACGAACGTGACGTCGAGCTCGGCGACGTCGAGGCTGCTCGACGCGGCGAGCTCCTGCGGCGATGGCGCGGCCAGCGCCTGCGCCAGCGACAGGCCCGTGACGGTGCGCACCGCGAGATCGGCCTTGGCCTCGACGTCCAGCCCGGTCAGCACCAGGGAGATCGCGTTGCGGAAGCCGCCCAGATAGTTCATCGACACCTTCAGGCGCTCCGGCGGCGTCTGGCCGCGCACCCCGCTGATCTTGACCCGGTCGCGGCCGAGCTGGTCGAGGCGGATCGTGTCGAAACGTGCGGTGACATCGGGGTTGGCATAGGCGGGCTCGCCGATCTCGTACAGCAGCTGTGCCGAGACGGTGCCGATGCTGACCATGCCGCCGGTGTTGTCGTGCTTGGTGATCACGCTCGACCCGTCGGCGGCGATCTCGGCGATCGGGAAGCCCGGGTGCTCCAGTCCGGGCACGTCGGCGAAGAACGCGTAGTTGCCGCCGGTGGCCTGGGCGCCGCATTCGATGACGTGGCCCGCGACCACCGCCCCGGCCATCGGGTCGAGGTCCGCGTCGTAGTCCCAGCCGTGCCACCATGCCGCCGGCCCGAGGACCACGGCGGCATCGGTCACCCGTCCGGTGATCACGATGTCGGCGTCGGCCGCGAGTGCCGCGCTGATGCCCCGGCCGCCGAGGTAGACGTTGGCGGTCAGCGGCTGGATCTTGGCGGCGAGCAGGTCCGCGCCGGTGTCGAGGTTGGTGAACGGCTCCCCGCCGGCCAGCAGGTCCGGCAGCCGCGCGGTGATGTCATCGCCGGTCACCACGGCGATCCGCGGCGCGAGCCCGGCTTCGGCCGCCTTCGCCGCCAGCGCGTCCGCCAGACCCTGCGGGTCCAGTCCGCCGGCGTTGCTGACGACCTTGATCCCGCGGTCCAGACAGGTGCCCAGGACCTGCTCCATCTGCGTCAGGAACGTGCGCGCATACCCGGCGCCGGCGCCGTGCTTCATCCGCTGCCGGGCCAGGATCAGCATGGTCAGCTCGGCCAGCCAGTCACCGGTGAGGACGTCGATCGGCCCGCCGTCGACCTGTTCGCGGGCGGCGGCGATCCGGTCTCCGAAGAAGCCGGAGCAGTTGGCGATCCGGACAGGTCGGCGGGTCATTCGGCCTCCTCCAGCACAACAACGACTTGGTGGGCGTCCACGCTCATGCCCGGCCGCACCAGCACCTGCGCCACGATGCCGTCGACATGCGCGGCGATGCGGTGCTCCATCTTCATGGC
>CAZECO010000209.1:0-4813 GCA_964510455.1 uncultured Actinomycetes bacterium | reverse complement strand
TCCTGATGCCGGTGAGCGACACGACGATCGCGCAGCGGCTCGAGGTCGCCCACGAGCAGGTGCGCCGGTGGCGCGAGGAGCCCGCCCTCACCCTGGCGAACCCGTTGGCTGACGCGTCCTGGCTGGTTCCGGTGCCCGTGCTCGCCAACGCCGCCAAGGCCAGCGACGTCACGACCTCCAACGTGCCCGGGCCGCCGATCCCGCTGTACATCGCCGGCGTCCAGTGCGTCGGGACCTGGCCGCTGGTCGCCACCATCGGAGCCGCCGTCAACATCACGATGGTCACCTACGACGGGACGGCGTTCATCGGCGTGTCGGTGGATGACCGCGCCGCCCCCGACCGGGAGAGCCTCGTGGAGGACCTGCGCCTGGGATTCTCGGATGTCCTGGGCACCGCGGTGGGTCCGGCCGATCCGGTCGGCGAGGCCGGCACGGGCGCCGGCGAGTCGCACGCAGCGGCGGTTCGCAAGGCCCAGACGGCGGTCAAGAAGGCTGCGGTCAGCAGGGCAAAGGCGGCGGTGGCGAAGCCCAGCAGCGGGATCAAGAGGTCCGCGGCCAAGACCGCCAGGGCGGTGAAGCCGGCGCCCGAACCGCCCGCCTCCGAGTAGCGCCCGTCGGCGACGCATCCTCCGGGCGCGGGTGCGTCAACATCCGGAGTGTCGCTGGCCCCGCCATTCGCTTGCGCACGATAGGCTCCGTACACCTGTTCGGGGCTGGAGGTGGCGGTGACTCGGGTGTTCGCGGTAGACCCCGGACTCACGCGGTGCGGGGTGGCGGTGGTCGACGGCGGGCCGGGGCGCCCGCTGCAGGTCCGGCACTTCGATGTCGTGCGCACCGATGCCGGGCTGCCGCTGGCGCAGCGCCTGCTGGAACTGGAGGTGCGCACGCGCAGCCTCGTCGAGACCTACGCGCCCGACGTGGTGACCGTCGAACGGGTGTTCAGCCAGCACAATGTCGCCAGTGCCATGACCACGGCGCAGGCTGCGGCGGTCGTGCTGCTGATCGGTGCACGCGCCGGGCTGCCCACCGCCGAGCACACGCCCACCGAGGTCAAGGCAGCGGTCACCGGCAACGGGCAGGCGGACAAGGAGCAAGTCGCTGCTATGGTCGTCCGGCTGCTGGGACTGGCGTCCCCGCCCAGGCCGGTGGATGCGACCGATGCGCTCGCGCTGGCGATCTGCCACCTGTGGCGCATGCCGATGCTTGCCCGGATCAAAGCCGCGGAGGTGGTGTGATGATCGCATTCGTCCGAGGAACCGTGCAGTCGGTCACGGCGAGCGCGGCCGTGCTCGACGTGTCCGGGATCGGGGTGGAACTCCTCATCACCGCGCGCTGCCGGGCCGGGCTGCCGGTGGGGGCGCTGGCAACCGTCCCGGCGAGCATGGTCGTGCGCGAGGACGGCTGGCTGCTGTTCGGATTCGCGGACAACGATGAACGCACCTGCTTCCAGGCGCTGCAGCTGGCCAAGGGGATCGGCCCCAAGGTCGCCATCAACCTGCTCGGTGCGCTGACCCCAGATCAGCTGCGCCGGGCCGTTGCCACTGGCGACGCCGCGGCGCTCACCGCCGCACCCGGGATCGGCCAGAAGGGGGCGGCGCGCCTGATCATCGATCTGCGCGACCGGCTGGGCCCGCCGGCGGGTGACGAGCCGTCGCTTCCGGCCCCCGCGCAGCAGGCATCGGGCTGGCGCCGCGAGGTGCAGCTGGCCCTCGTCGGGCTCGGGTGGACCGGCGGCGACGCATCGGCCGCGATCGCCCGGATCGAACACCACGCGCAGCCCGGGGGCGACGCCTGCGGCGCCGATGGCCGCCCGAGCACCGCTGCGCTCCTGCGCCTGGCGCTGCGCAGTCTGGACCACACCGCGGAGGCGACATGAGTCCCACCGCCGAGGATGAGGCCGACCGGCTGATGGCCCCCGACCCCCTGGCAGAGGACCGCGGCGTCGAAGGTGCGCTGCGTCCCGCGACCCTCGCAGAGTTCATCGGCCAGCCGCGCGTCAAGGACCAGCTGGGGCTGCTGCTGACGGCGGCCCGGCGGCGCGGTACGGCAGCCGATCACGTCCTGTTGTCGGGTCCTCCGGGCCTGGGCAAGACGACGCTGGCGGGCATCATCGCCCGAGAGCTGCGGGCCCCGTTGCGGATCACCAGCGGCCCCACCATCCAGCACGCGGGCGACCTGGCGGCCATCCTGACATCGCTGCAGCCCAACGAGGTGCTGTTCATCGACGAGCTGCACCGGACGACGCGGGCCGCCGAGGAGATGCTGTACCTGGCGATGGAGGACTACCGCGTCGATGTGATGGTGGGCAAGGGTCCGGGCGCCACGTCGATCCCGCTGGAGCTGAGCCCGTTCACCATGATCGGCGCCACCACCCGGGCGGGGCTGCTGCCGCCGCCGCTGCGCGACCGGTTCGGCTTCACCGCGCACCTGGAGTTCTACGAGATGCCGCAACTGGCCACGATCGTGCGGCGATCGGCCGCGCTGCTGGGGGTCACCGCGGACGACTCCGGGATCTCGGAGATCGCGCGCCGCTCGCGGGGCACCCCCCGGATCGCGAACCGCCTGCTGCGCCGGGTCCGCGACTACGCGTCGGTCCAGGCCGACGGGCACGTCACCGGCCCGCTGGCCCATAGCGCACTGGATCTGTTCGAGGTGGATCATCTCGGGCTCGACCGGTTGGACCGCTCGGTCCTGGACGCCCTGGTGCGCCGGTTCAACGGCGGTCCGGTCGGGCTGTCCACGTTGGCGGTCGCCGTGGGGGAGGAGACGGAGACGGTGGAAACGGTGGCCGAGCCGTTCCTGGTGCGAGAGGGGCTGATCGCCCGGACGCCGAGGGGTCGCGTCGCGATGCCTGCCGCCTACGACCACCTCGGAGTCCCGCAGCCCGCGAACCCCGCGCCCGAGCAGCCGGTACTGCCGTTTCGCGTTCCAGCAGCCGGTGCCGCCGAACCGCCGAACATGCCGGATCCACCGCAGGGGCGCACCTGAACGGTGGCGGGGGACTGCTGAGGTAACCTGATATGTCGGTTTGGGGTTTTCTTCACGATCAATGGAGGACGGGTGGCGGCTCCATCTGGGTACCGTCCAGGACGCGTGCTGGTGATGCTGCTGCTCAGCGTCCTGGTGCTCTCGTTATGGGCGTTCTGGCCCGGTCAGTCCCATGTGCCCAGATTGGGGCTGGACCTGCAGGGCGGAACGCAGGTGATTCTCGCGCCGACACCGATCGAAGAGGGGGCGACCCTCAGCGAAGAGCAGCTCAAGCAGACCGTCGAGATCATCCGCCAGCGGGTGAACGGCCTCGGCGTCGCCGAGTCGGAGGTTGCGGTACAGGGCTCCGGCAACACGGCCGCCATCGTGGTCTCCGTGCCGGGCATCACCCAGGACCGGATCGTCGACCTGGTGGGGCAGACCGCGCTGCTGAACTTCCGCCCGGTCCAGGCGATCCTCGCCCCGGGACCCACCGATATGGAGGGCAACCCGATCGTCGAGCCGGACCCCGTGCCGGAGGCCGGCGAATCGCCGGCGGACGAGGGCGCCGCGGACGAGGGCGCCGCGGATGAGGGCGCCGCGGACGAGGGCGCCGCGGACGAGGGCGCCGCGGATGAGGGCGCCGCGGATGAGGGCGCCGCCGACGAGGGCGCCGCCGACGAGGGCGCCGCCGACGAGGACGCCCCGATCGGGCGAGCCACGATCGTGCAGGCCCCCGACCTGTCCGAGGACTTCCAGACGCAGCTGCTCGCGCTCGACTGCACCGACCCGGTCAACATGGCCGGCGGTTCCCCGGACAATCCGACGCAGTACCTGGGCACCTGCGACAGCAGCGGCAGCGCGAAGTACGTGCTACAGCCGGCGTTCATCCGCGGTACCAACATCGAGGACGCCCAGGCACAGCTGCCGCAACAGGGCATCGGATCCTGGGTCGTGACGCTGGAGTTCGACGGCGAGGGCGCCGACCAGCTCGCGGAGGTGTCCACGGCGCTGTCCGCCCAGACACCCCCCCAGAACCAGTTCGCCATCGTGCTGGACGGTGTCGTGATCACGGCCCCCAGCTTCTCCGAGCCGATTCTCGGCGGCAGCGCGCAGATCACGGGCACCTTCACCGCGTCCGCCGCACAGGATCTCGCCAATGTTCTGAAGTTCGGCGCACTTCCGCTGAACCTCCATGTCCAGGCCGTGGAGAGCGTGTCGCCGACACTGGGCTCCGACCAGTTGAGGGCCGGCATCATCGCCGGCATCATAGGCCTGATCCTGGTGGCGATCTACCTGCTGCTGTACTACCGCGCGCTCGGCGTTATCGCCGTCCTGAGCCTCCTCGTGGCAGGCGTGATCTCGTACGCGATGTTCGTCATCCTCGGCCGCACGATCAGCTTCACACTGACGCTGGCCGGCATCGCCGGAGCGATCGTGGCGATCGGTATCACTGCCGACTCCTTCGTCGTCTACTTCGAACGGTTGCGCGACGAGGTCCGCGACGGCAGATCGCTGCGGCAGGCGGCGGATTCGGGATGGCTCCGGGCCAGGCGGACACTTCTGGCGGCCGACTTCGTCTCCTTCCTCGCAGCCATGGTGCTGTACTGGCTGTCCATCGGCAACGTCCGCGGATTCGCGTTCGCGCTGGGCCTCACCACGGTGGTGGACGTGATCGTGGCGTTCCTGTTCACCCGCCCCCTGGTAGCGATCCTGTGCCGAACGAAATGGATGTCGCGCGGCGGCGTCATGACCGGGGTGGCACCCGATCGGCTCGGCGGCGCCACGACGCTGGAGGGCAAGCACCGGGAGAAGGGCGCACCACGGCGGGCGCCCGGTCCAGCGA
>CAZECO010000208.1:0-4824 GCA_964510455.1 uncultured Actinomycetes bacterium | reverse complement strand
CTGGAGGGCAAGCACCGGGAGAAGGGCGCACCACGGCGGGCGCCCGGTCCAGCGATGGCCTCGACCGCACCGGACCGGGAGGACTGACATGGGAGCTCGCGACATCGGGCACCGCCTCTACTCGGGCGAGATCTCCTACGACTACGTCGGCAGGCGGCGCACCTGGTACATCGTCTCGTGCCTGATCCTGATCACGGTGCTCGCCAGCCTGCTGCTGCGCGGGCTGAACTACGGGATCGAGTTCAGCGGCGGTTCGGAGTTCCAGTTCACGGCCACCGACTGCACCGTCGAGCAGACCCGCGAGATCATGGCCGAGCAGGTGGACGGGCAGTCGGTCGTCACGCTGATCGGCGAGGACCAGATCCGGGTGACCACGGTGTCGCTGTCGCCGGCCGAATCGAACGAGGTCACCGCGGCGATCGCCGAGGAGTGCGGTGTCCCGCAGGAGGACATCCGGATCCAGCTGGTCGGGCCGACCTGGGGAGCCGACGTCTCCAAGAAGGCGCTGCAGGGCCTGATCGTCTTCCTCACCCTGGTCACCGCCTTCCTGGCCATCTACTTCGAGTGGCGCATGGCGGTGTCCGCACTCGTGGCGCTGATGCATGACCTGATCATCACGATCGGCATCTACTCCATCCTCGGGTTCGAGGTGACGCCCGCGACCCTGATCGGCGTGCTCACGATTCTGGGCTACTCGCTGTACGACACGGTCGTCGTGTTCGACAAGGTGAAGGAGAACACCCGCGGCATCACCTCGCAGTCGAGAGTGACCTACAGCCAGGCCGCCAACCTCGCGGTCAACCAGACCCTGGTCCGATCGATCAACACCACGGTCGTCGCGCTGCTTCCCGTCGGGGCGATCCTGTTCGTCGGCGCAGGGGTCCTCGGCGCGGGCACGCTGAAGGACCTCTCCCTGGCGCTGTTCGTCGGAATCGCGGCAGGGGCGTTCTCCTCGATCTTCATCGCAACCCCGCTGCTCGCGCAGTTGAAGGAGCGGGAGCCGGCGCTGCAGGCGGTGGCCAAGCGCGTGGCGGCCCGGGGCAGCGGTCCCGCCACCGCGACGGCCGAGGGAGATGTGGTGAGGGCGCTGGCCGCGGCATCGGTGAGCGCATCCGATCTGCCGGTGCGCACGGTCGTCAGCGCCGGCGACCGGCTGCAGCCGCGCCGACAGTCGCGCTCGCAGCGCAAATCGAAGTAGGGCCGTCCTGGGCGCCCACCTGGCACCTCGCTTAGGCTGGAAGTCCAACACGCCCTGTGGGTCGGGGCTGGAGGTTGCCTGTGTCCGGTGAGACGAGTCCGCCAGCGCGGTCTGCGATCGCGCCGACAGCGCAGGTACAGGCAGCCACCGAGCAGGTGGGGCGGCTGCGGGACCGGCTCGCCCGGATCACCACCGGCGGCCGGGCGGCGTACCCTGAGCTCGAGCCGCTGTTCCGGACGCTGCGGCACTATCACCCGCGCTCCGATACGGCGGTCATCACCCGGGCGTATGAGACGGCGCGGCTGCTGCATGCCGATCAGAAGCGGCGCTCCGGAGAGTCCTACATCACCCACCCGTTGGCCGTGGCGACGATTCTGGCAGACCTCGGCATGACCTCTGTGACCCTGGCAGCGGCCCTGTTGCATGACACCGTCGAGGACACTCCCTACACCCTGGATCAGGTGCGCGCCGACTTCGGTGAGGAGATCGCCGCCCTGGTGGACGGCGTCACCAAGCTCGACAAGGTCCGGTACGGCGATTCCAGCGCCGCGGAGACGGTGCGCAAGATGATTGTCGCGATGGCTCGCGACATCCGCGTGCTGGTGATCAAACTCGCCGACCGGCTGCACAACATGCGCACGGTCCGCTGGCTGCCCGAGCGCAAGCAGCAGCAGAAGGCGCGCGAGACGCTGGAGATCTACGCCCCGCTGGCGCACCGCCTCGGGATGAACACGATCAAGTGGGAGTTGGAGGACCTGTCCTTCGCGACCCTGCAGCCCAAGGTCTACGAGGAGATCGTCCGACTGGTCGGCCAGCACGCCCCGGCCAGGGACGACTACCTGAGCATCGTCATGTCGGAGATCAACGCCGAGCTGACGACCCACAAGCTGAAGGCCGTGGTGACCGGCCGACCGAAGCACTATTTCTCGATCTACCAGAAGATGGTCGTGCGCGGCCGGGACTTCAACGACATCTACGACCTGGTGGGGGTCCGCATCATCGTTGATTCGATCCGGGAGTGCTACGAGATCCTGGGGATCCTGCACGCCAAGTGGAACCCCGTACCCGCCCGGTTCAAAGACTTCATCGCCGTGCCGAAGTACAACATGTACCAGTCCCTGCATACCACGGTCGTCGGCCCACAGGGCAAACCGGTCGAGATGCAGATCCGCACCATGGCGATGCACCGCGCAGCCGAGTACGGCGTCGCGGCGCACTGGCGGTACAAGCAGTCCGATGTGGGAGGCAAGAAGAGCCCGGAGGATCTCGGCTGGGTGCGGCAGCTGCTCGACTGGCAGCGGGAGACCGAGGATCCCGAGGAGTTCCTGGACTCGCTGCGGTACAGCCTGAAGTCGGCGGATGTGTTCGTCTTCACCCCCAAGGGCGATATCGTCTCGCTGCCGACCGGCTCCACCCCGGTGGACTTCGCCTATTCGGTGCATACCGAGGTCGGCCACCGCTGTGTGGGTGCGCGGGTGAACGGCCGGCTGGTGCCGCTGGAGTCCAAGCTCAGCAACGGCGACACCGTCGAGATCTTCACCTCGAAGGCCGAGAACGCCGGACCGAGCCGCGACTGGCTGAACTTCGTGCGAAGCCCCCGCGCGCGCAGCAAGATCAAAGCCTGGTTCTCCAAGGAGCAGCGCGAGGAGTCCGTCGAGATCGGCCGCAACCGGATCGCCCGCGCGATGCGCAAGCAGGGCCTTCCACTGCAGCGCCTGCTCACCAATGCCGCAGTCGAAGCGGTGGCCAAGGACCTGCATCACCCCGACATCGCCTCCCTGTTCGCCGCCGTCGGACAGGACCAGATCTCCGCCGCCGCCGTGGTGAACCGGCTGATCCAGCGGGCCGGCGGGGCACAGGCGCTGGTGGAGGAGGCGGAGGAGGAGCCGCTGCCGCAGCGTTCCGCCCAGCGGCGGACCAGCCCGCGGGGGGACTCCGGGGTGGAGGTGCAGGGCCTGCCGGATGTATGGGTCAAGCTGGCCCGCTGCTGCACGCCGGTCCCCGGCGACGAGATCGTCGGGTTCGTCACCCGCGGCTCGGGGGTTTCGGTGCATCGGACCGACTGCATCAATGTCGCGAGCCTGTCCCATCAGCCCGACCGGCTGGTGGAGGTCTCATGGGCTCCGACGCAGGGCTCGCTGTTCCTGGTCAACGTGCAGGTGGAGGCGCTCGACCGGGCCGGTCTGCTGTCGGACGTAACACGGGCGCTGGCCGATCAGCATGTCAACATCTTGTCCGCGTCGGTCTCCACATCCAAGGACCGGACCGCGTTCTCCCGCTTCACCTTCGAAATGGCCGACCCCATGCATCTGGGGGCGGTGCTGCGGACGGTCCGCGGTGTCGAGGGCGTGTACGACGTTTACCGCGTCTGAGGGACTCAGGCGGACTCGTACTCGGCCAGCACGCGTTCGGCGGCCGCCAGCAGGCTCCGTGTGGTCTCCAGGGACGACTCCAGCGCCGCCGCCTTGCCGGCATTGCCTGCGGAAGCTGCCGCCGTCACGTCCGCCTCCAGCTTCGCCACCGAGGCGCGGAAACCGGCCACGGTCTGCTGGGCGCGATCACGCATGGCCGGATCGGTGCGCTGCCACTGGCGCCGCTCGGCCTTGGCCACGGCATCCTCGATCTGCTTCAGCCGGGCCTCCAGGGCCGGACGGGCTGCGCGGGGCACGTGGCCGACGCCCTCCCACTCCGTCAGGATGGTCCGCAGCGACCGGCGGGCGGCAGCGACGTCGGTGATGGGCAGCAGCGCCTCGGCCCGCTCGACGAGCGCCTCTTTCGCCTTGGCGTTGTTCACCTGATCGGCGTCCCGGGTGGCGTGCTCGGCGTTTCGCGCATCGAAGAACGTGTCCTGCGCGGCGCGGAACCTCGCCCAGAGCTTGTCCTCCAGGTCACGGGAGGCCCGTGGTGCGGCCTTCCAGCGCTCCATCAGGTCACGGAACGCCCTGCCCGTCTCGGCCCAGTCGGTGGAGCTCGCAAGCTGCTCGGCCTCGGCGATGATCTCGTTCTTGATCTGCAGCGCCTGGGCGCGGACCGCGTCCAACTCTGCGAAGTGCGCCCTGCGCGCGTGGTCGAACGCGCTGCGCGCGGAGCTGAAGCGCGTCCATTGCTGCTCCTCGGCCTTCTTGTCGAAGCGCGGGATAGCCTTCCACTGTTCGAGGAGTTCCTTGAACCGCTCGCCGGTGGCCTTCCACTGGGTCGAGGTGGCGAGCTGCTCTGCCTCGGCCACCAGAGCCTCGCGGGCGGCTGCCGCCTCATTGCGCACCCGCGTCTTCTCGGCCCCGGCGGTGAGCCGGCGCTCCGCAGCAGCTGTATGCAGGGCATCGAGCATCTGGCCGAGGGCGTCGAGGTCGCCGACGAAGGTTGGCGTCTTGAGCACGTCCCTGATCCGCGCGACCGTCGCGTCGGCCTTGTCCGGACTGGTGTTGCCCTGATGCAGGCGTTCGGCGGTCAGCCGGACCTCGGCCGCGAGGTCGGCGTACTTCCGCCCGAAGAACTCCAGGGCCGCGCTTGCGTCCCCTGCCGCGTACTGTCCGACGACCGCGTCGCCGCCCTGGGGGAGTCGCACGTGGACGGTCCCGTCCTCGTCGACCCAGCCCCACTGCTGCGGTTGCGTCATGGCTTCCCCT
>CAZECO010000207.1:0-4915 GCA_964510455.1 uncultured Actinomycetes bacterium | reverse complement strand
CGTCGATGAACAGGATGATGTCGCCGCGGGTGCGGATCTCCTTGAGCACCTTCTTCAGCCGCTCCTCGAAGTCGCCGCGGTACCGGCTGCCGGCCACCAGCGCCCCGAGGTCGAGGGTGTAGAGCTGCTTGTCGCGCAGCGTGTCGGGCACGTCGCCGGCCACGATCTTCTGCGCCATCGACTCCACGACGGCTGTCTTGCCGACGCCCGGCTCGCCGATCAGGACGGGGTTGTTCTTGGTGCGCCGGGAGAGCACCTGCATGACGCGCTCCAGCTCCTTCTCCCGGCCGATGACAGGGTCGAGCTTGCCCTCTCGAGCGGCCTGCGTCAGGTTGCGCCCGAACTGGTCGAGCACCAGCGAGCCGCTCTGGGTGCCCTCCGCGGGACCGCCCGCGGTCGCCGGCTCCTTGCCCTGGTAGCCCGACAGCAGGGAGTTGACCTGCTGGCGGACCCGGCCCAGGTCGGCGCCCAGCTTGACCAGCACCTGCGCCGCGACGCCCTCGCCCTCGCGGATCAGGCCCAGCAGGATGTGCTCGGTGCCGATGTAGTTGTGGCCGAGCTGCAGCGCCTCGCGCAGGGACAGCTCCAGGACCTTCTTGGCGCGCGGGGTGAAGGGGATGTGGCCGGAGGGAGCCTGTTGCCCCTGTCCGATGATCTCTTCGACCTGTTGCCGCACGGCCTCCAGCGAGATGCCGAGGCTCTCCAGAGCCTTGGCCGCGACGCCCTCGCCCTCGTGGATCAGGCCCAGCAGGATGTGCTCGGTGCCGATGTAATTGTGGTTGAGCATGCGGGCCTCTTCTTGCGCCAGCACCACCACCCGCCGCGCTCGGTCGGTGAACCTCTCGAACATTAGCCGCTCCATCCGCCTGGGCCCGTCTCGCCAGGCCGGTGATACCCGATGCTAACCCGCTCCCCCGACACTGCACGGTCCAGTTCGGTTTCGGAGGGCAGCCGCATCCTTGCCGTCAATGGTGCCAACCGTCGGCCGCCCAATATGAATCCCGGCGTACGCCCAAGGCGAAAGGGGCGCCGGATCACTCCCGCGCCCCTTCGCCCATTCCAAGATCATCCAGCAGGCGGAGCGTCCGAAGTGCCCGCGTGGCCCCCGAGCAGACCCTTCAGCAGACCGGTGACCTGATCGGTGACGCCCTCGGCCCCGGGGATCTTCTTGGCCAGGTCGGCCGCCTGGTCCACGCCGGGGATCGTCCCGCCGGGCGAGAGCTTGTCCACGATCTGCGGCAGCAGCGCCGCCAGGCTGCTGGCGGCCTGCTCCAGCGGCACGCCCGCCTTCTGCGCAAGCGCCTGCACCGTCTCGGGGCCGAGCGCGCTGGTCAGCTTGGTCGGATCGACCAGGGCGTTCTCGCCGGGTCCGATCCAACTGGTGACCTGCTCGCCGAGCCCGCTGTTCTGCAACTGGGTCAACAGGCCCTGGATTCCGCCGGGGGTGGTTTGCACCAGTTCTACGACCGGGCCCAGCATCTTCTGGACATCGACGGTCCCGCCTGCACCGAACACTCCACCCAGGATCTCGTTGATTCCCGTCATCGCGCCTCCTCGCTCGGGGCGGCTCCGCGCCTGATGCGACCGCCTCCGCGCAAACGGTACCCCGCGAGGTCCGCCGTGGCAGCGCCGCGCAGGCCGGCCCGGCCGGTCGGCAGCCCGGCGCCGGCCAGTTCGGCGAACGGGGAATGCGACTTCCTCCGGCTCTTGTCGCGCCGGACGGTCAGGGTCGGTCGGGAGCACTCGGTGGCGGGTGGCACAGGCAGAGCGGCGTGCCGGATCGGCGGCACATGGCGGGGAGAGCACTTCGTCAACGGTTGCCCGCGAGGTACGGTCGAAGGTAGAGGAGGCGGCGTGTTCCAGACCCGGATCCACGGCCGCGGCGGGCAAGGCGTGGTCACCGCGGCCGAACTGTTGGCGGCGGCGGCCTTCGCGGAGGGCCGCCATGCCCAGGCTTTTCCCAGTTTCGGCTCGGAGCGCACCGGAGCCCCCGTCGTCGCGTACTGCAGGATCAGCGACGAGGTCATCCGGACCCGGGAACCGATCATCGTGCCGGACGCGATCATCATCCAGGACGCCACGCTGCTGCATCAGGTGGATGTCTTCGCCGGGCTGCCCGAGGAGGGCTGCGTCCTGGTGAACACGACGAAGTCGTTCGGCGAACTCGGCCTCGCCCGGTTCGCCCAGTGGCGTCGCGCCGATCGGCTGCTCACCGTACCGGCGACGGACATCGCGCGGCGCCGCCTGGGCAAACCGGTGCCGAACGCCGCACTGCTCGGCGGATTCGCGGCGATGACGGACCTGGTCACCCTGCAGTCGGTGATCGACGCGATCCGGCAACGCTTCGCCGGGGACATCGGGGAGCGCAACGCGGCCGCGGCTGCCGATGCGTTCGACATCGTCGCCGCCGAGCGGGCGCTCCTGGCGAGTGCACGATGAAGGAACAGATCGAGGGCTCGCAAGCGGTCGCCCGCGCCGTGGCGCTGGCCCGGCCGCAGGTCATCTGCGCCTACCCGATCTCGCCGCAGACCCACATCGTGGAGGCGCTGTCGCGGATCGTGAAGTCCGGCGAGCTGCCCGGCTGCGAGTTCGTCAACGTCGAGAGCGAGTTCGCGGCGATGTCGGTCGCGATCGGCGCCAGCGCCACCGGCGCCCGCTCCTACACCGCCACCGCATCGCAGGGCCTGCTGTTCATGGTCGAGGCGGTGTACAACGCCTCCGGCCTGGGCCTGCCGATCGTGATGACGGTGGCCAACCGCGCGATCGGCGCGCCGATCAACATCTGGAACGACCACTCCGATTCGATGAGCCAGCGCGACTCGGGCTGGATCCAGGTGTACGCGGAGGACAATCAGGAAGCCGTCGACCTGCACCTGCAGGCGTTCCGGCTCGCCGAGGCGATCGCCCTGCCGGTAATGGTGTGTATGGACGGCTTCATCCTCACCCACGCGGTGGAAGAGGTCGAACTGCCCACCCAGGAGGCGGTGGACGCCTTCCTCCCGCCGTTCGCCCCGCGACAGGTCCTCGATCCCGCCGATCCGGTGAGCATCGGAGCGATGGTCGGCCCCGAGGCGTTCATGGAGGTGCGCTACCTGGCCAACCTGCGCCACCGGTACGCGCTGAAGTTCATCCCGCAGGTGGCGGCCGAGTTCGAGTCGGCGTTCGGCCGGACCTCGGGCGGGCTGGTGCGGGGCTACCGCCTGCAGGACGCCGAGGTCGCGGTCATCGCGCTCGGCTCGGTGCTCGGAACGATCAAGGACGCCGTGGACGCCATGCGGGAGTCCGGCATCAGGATCGGCGCGCTGGGTATCACCACGTTCCGGCCGTTCCCGCACAACGCCGTTGCGGCTGCGCTGTCGCACGTGCGCCGGGTCGTGGTGCTGGAGAAGGCGTTCAGCATCGGCGTCGGCGGCATCGTCACCCTGGATGTCAGGACCGCAATGGCCTGCTCGATCCCGCTGCACACGGTCATTGCTGGGCTGGGGGGCCGGCCGATCACGACGGCGTCGCTGAAGCGCGTGTTCGCCGAGGCGGTGGCGGGGACCCTGGAGCCGCTGCACTTCCTCGACCTCGACCGTGACGTGGTGAAGGCGGAGCTCGCCCGCGTCGGCGGGGCGGTGGCCACCGCAACCGATCGGAGGCCGCGATGAGCGCGGACGTGAAGTTCTACCAGGTCGGATCGTTCGCGGTCGGCAACCGGCTGCTGCCGCTGGATGTGCTCAGCGCGCAGTCCGACCCCGGTCGGGCCAACGCCATCACCAGCGGCCACCGGGCCTGCCAGGGGTGCGGCGAGGCGCTGGGGGCGCGTTACGCGTTGGATGCGGCGATGCGCGCGACCGCCGGGCAGTTGATCGTCGCCAACGCGACCGGGTGCCTGGAGGTGTTCTCCACCCCGTACCCGGAGACGTCCTGGCAGGTGCCGTGGCTGCATTCGCTGTTCGGCAACGCTCCGGCGGTGGCGACCGGGATCGCGGCGGCGCTGAAGGCGCAGGGCCGCGATCGCGATGTGCGGGTCGTCGCGCAGGGCGGCGACGGCGGGACGGTGGACATCGGCCTCGGGGCGCTGTCGGGGATGTTCGAGCGCAACGACGACGTGCTGTACATCTGCTACGACAACGAGGCGTACATGAACACCGGGGTGCAGCGCTCGGGCGCGACGCCGCCGGCGGCACGGACCATGACGACACAGGCGGTCGGGGCGGCGCCCGGGAACGTCTTCGGGCAGGGCAAGAACCTGCCGCGGATCGCGATGGCGCACGAGATCCCGTACGTCGCGACGGCGACGGTCGCCGACCTGCGGGATCTGGAGGACAAGGTCACGCGGGCGATGTCCGTCCGGGGGGCGCGCTACCTGCACGTGCTGGTGCCGTGCCCGCTGGGCTGGGGGTCGGCGAGCAGCGACACGGTCCGGTTGGCGCGCTTGGCGAAGGAGTCCGGGCTGTTCCCCGTGTTCGAGGCCGAGCACGGGGAGGTGACCGCGGTGTCGAAGATCCGGCGCCGGGTCGGCGTCGAGGAGTACCTGCGCCCCCAGCGGCGCTACGCCCACCTGTTCGGCGACCCCGGGCTGCCCGACGTGGTGGCCGCGCTGCAGGCGATCGCGGACCGGAATGTGGCGCGCTACGGCCTGGTGGACGACGGCGACGCCGACGCCTACGCCAGCGCGCGGGAGCAGCGTGCGGCCGCTGGAGCGGCCGGGGCCGGGTGAGGACGGTGCCGGCCGGGCTTGTCGCACCCGCTGGGGGGCTCTGCACCCGCCGCGGGGGCGAGGCTCGATCTGCACCTTGGATCAGACATGGCAGGATCCGCGCGGCCGCCGAGCTCTGGTCCCGTCCGGACGACTTCCTCGCGCGGCTGGATGAAAGGCAGGCAGCCTGATGGAACAACCCTTCGCCATCACCCTGAACGTCGGATCGAG
>CAZECO010000206.1:0-4999 GCA_964510455.1 uncultured Actinomycetes bacterium | reverse complement strand
GGGACGGTCCCGCCGATGGCGCCCGTGCTATCGAGTAGCGTGGTCGGGTTCCGAGACGATGGGAGCGCGGATGCCTGACGGGACGGCGACGCTCAGCGCCGAAGAGGATCAGGCCCCCGATCCCGGGCCGGGCCTCGCCTGGCGCATCGTCAGCATCGCCGGGGAGGTCCTGATCACCGTCGGGGTGCTGCTGCTCCTGGTCGTGGTCTATGAGCTGTGGTGGACGAATGTCGAGGCGGAGCAGGAGGCGCAACGGATCCGCGAGGAGTTGACCACCGCCTGGGAGGATCCGGTGTTCACCCCTCCGATTCCCGAGGAGGCGTTCGCGTTGATGTACATCCCCCGCCTGCAGGCGGATGCCTGGGCGACCCCGGTCATCGAGGGTGTGGGGGAGGCGGATCTCACGAAGGGGTTCGGACACTTCCCCGGCACCGCCCTGCCGGGCGAAGTGGGCAACAGCTCCTTCGCCGGACATCGCGCGACCCATGGCCAGCCGTTGGCGAACGTCGATCAGCTGCGGCCGGGCGACATGGTCTACATCGAAACCGCTGTCAACTGGTACAGCTACACGCTGACCATCGACGATCTGGTCGCGCCGAACGATGTCTGGGTGATCGATCCAACACCGGGCCAGCCCGCCGGGACCGAGCCGACCGAGTCGCTGCTGACGCTGGTCACCTGCCATCCCCGATGGGGCTCGTCCGAGCGCTGGGTGTGGTGGGGCGAGCTCACGGATATCCGGTCCAAGTCGGAAGGCCCGCCCGAAGAGGTGGCTGACATCCTGAGGGCGGCAGCCTGATGTACGCATACCTGTGGCGCCACCTTCCGGGTTCGACACCGTTGAAACTCATCCAGGCCGTCCTGCTGTTCCTGATCGTGGTGGCCGTGCTCTTCCTTTGGGTGTTCCCGTGGCTGGTGCCCATCCTGCCGCTCAACGACGTCACCGTGGGCGCGTCCTTCGCAGGGCTGGTTGGCCGGTCCTGAGGCTGTCGGCCATCATGGGACGGTGAGCGCGCGGATCCTGGTGGTCGACAACTACGACTCCTTCGTCTACAACCTGGTGCAGTACCTGCAGCAGCTGAGGGCGTCCGTCACCGTGCTGCGCAACGACGACGCCGGTGCGTACGACATCAGGTCCTATGACGGGGTCCTGCTGTCCCCGGGTCCCGGCACCCCCGAGGATGCCGGCGCCTGCATGGCCGTTGTGGAGGCCGCAGGGCGCACGGGCACCCCGCTGCTCGGCGTGTGCCTGGGCCATCAGGCGATCGCCGCAGCCTTCGGGGGGGTGGTGTCACGGGCCCCCGAACTGCTGCACGGAAAGACCTCGATCGTGACGCATGACGGCAAGGGCGTGTTCGCATCGGTGCCCAACCCGCTTCGTGCGACCCGCTACCACTCGCTGGCGCTGGACCCGGGCACCGTGCCCGACACGCTCGTCGTGACGGCCCGTTCCGAGTCGGGCGTGATCATGGGGCTGCGCCATCGGAGTCTGCCCATCGAGGGTGTGCAATTCCACCCGGAGAGCGTGCTCACCGAGCACGGGCACTTGATGCTGGCCAATTGGTTGACGATGTGCGGGGACGAGACGGCGGTCACCGCCAGCCGGGGCTTGGACCCGGTGACGGCAACCGCGCCGTGACGCGAACGAGGCTCAGGGGGTGGCATCCTCCTCCACCACCTCATCCGGCGGCGGTTCCGGCGTGGGCGTCGGTGTCGGGGTCGGTTCCGGGGTCGGCGTTGCAGCCTCCTCCGCCACGTTGATCGTCACCGTGTCACCCTTCTTCGCCCGCTGACCGCCGTCGGGGGACTGGGCGATGACCGTTCCCGGGCTCGCCGTGCTGCTGGTCTGGTAGACAACCTCGGCCTCGAGTCCGGCTTGCGACAGGTCGCTGCGCGCCTGGCTCTCGGTCTGGCCCACCACATCCGGAACCTCGACGAATCCGCTGGACACGATGATGTCGACACGGGATCCGGCTTCCGCGGTGTTCCCCTGGACAGGATCCTGATCCAGGACGAAGCCCTCCGGCTGGTCGCTGTCCCGAGGAGTCACCGTCCCGAGCACCAGGCCGACCTCATCGAGCGCCCGCTCGGCGTCGGCCTCGGAAGCCAAGCCGATCAGGTTGGGGACGACAACTTCTTCGGGGCCGGCCGAGACGATCACATCGACCGCTTGGCCCTGTTCCAACTGCTCCCCCGCCGCAGGATCCTGATTGATGATCGTGCCGGACTGCTCGTCCGAGGCTTCGGGATCGGTGCTGCCGAGCCGGAGGCCAAGCGCGGACAACGTGGACTGGGCCTCGCTGACCGTGGCCCCCCGGAGGTTGGGAACGCTGACCGTGCTGGTGGAGTCGCCGAACAAGGAGGATCCCAGCGCCACGGCCAGGCCGCCCACGATCAAGATGGCCGCTGCCACACCGGCCCACACCCACGGGGAGGGCTGCTTCTTCTCCGGCGCCTTGACCGGCGCCTTCGCCGTCGCACCGGTGGGCGTCATGATCTGGGTCGCTGCGGCTGCGCCGGCGGCGCTGGGCACCGGTGCCGTCACCGGCGCGCCCGCGATGGCCCGCCCGACATCCTGCCGGAACTCGGCGGCGGACTGGTAGCGGTCGTTGGGGTCCTTCGCCAGCGCCCGCATGACCACGGCATCGACGGGCTCGGGCACCGCCGGGTCCACCTGCGAAGGAGGCGGCGCCTGCTCGCTGACGTGCTGATAGGCGATGCTCACCGGAGACTCCCCGACGAAGGGCGTCCGCCCGGTCAGCAGCTCGTACAGCATGCAGCCGGTCGAGTACAGGTCGGATCGGGCATCCACCACCTCACCGCGCGCCTGTTCCGGTGAGAGGTACTGGGCGGTCCCCATCACTGCGGACGTCGCGGTCATCGTCTGGCCCTCTGCGGCGAGCGCTCGGGCGATGCCGAAGTCCATGACCTTGACATCGCCGGCCGGGGTGAGCATGACGTTCCCGGGCTTGATGTCGCGATGCACGATCCCATGGCGGTGGCTGTAGTCCAGCGCCGCCAGGACACCGCTGGTAAGTTCCAGGGCGCGCTCCGGCAGCAGCCGCCTGCCGCTGGTCATAAGCTGGCGAAGCGTGACGCCGTCCACGAATTCCATGACGATGAAGGGAACCTGCGTGGGTCCGGCCGGCGTGGCGAGCATGTCCTCGCCGGTGTCATAGACCGCCACGATGTTCGGGTGGTTCAGCGAGGCCGCACTGTGGGCCTCGCGCCGGAAGCGCTGATGGAACGTCGAGTCCTGCGCCAGGTCCGGCCGCAGGATCTTGACCGCAACCTTCCGGTCGAGCCGGGAGTCATGGCCCTCGAAGACCTCGGCCATCCCTCCGCGACCGATCATCTGACCCAGCTCGTAGCGCTGACCGAGCCTCAGTCGTGGTGCTTCACCGGTGGGCTGATCGCTCATCGCTCCTCCTTCTGCCCCCTGCGGCTGGGCTGCTGCTCGTCGGTTCGTAATTCATCAGCGGATCACTGCCCCAGCACGGCTTCCATGACCTCGCGAGCGATGGGGCCCGCAAGTCCGTTGCCGCTCACATCGGCGCTGCCGGCGTTCTCGACGGCCACCGCGACGGCGACCTGCGGGTTGTCGGCCGGTGCGAAAGCGATGAACCAGGCGACGTTGGGGGCATCGGTGTCGGTCTCGGCCTCGCCGGTCTTGCCGGCGACGGCGACGCCCGGGATCCGGGCGTTGGATCCGGTGCCCCGATTCACGACGGCCACCATCATCTGTTTCAACTGCTCGGCGTGCTGCGGGGTCAGCGCCTGCGCGAAGGTCCTTGGCTGCAGGCTCTCGAGCACCTGCAGGTCAGGAGCGCTGATGCTGGCAACCAGGTTGGGGTAGAGGGTGACGCCGCTGTTGGCGACGGCAGCGGCCACCTGCGCCATCGACAGCGCCTGCGCACGGACATCGAACTGGCCGATCGACGACAGCGCAACCTGCGCCTCGTCCGGATCGGTGGGGAAGCGCGCAGCCGCAGCGGTGAGCGGCACGTCGAAGCTGCTGTCGAACCCGAACTTCTGGGCCTGCTCGCGCAGGGCGTCTTCACCGAGCTCGTTGCCCAGCCAGGCGAAGGCCGTGTTGCAGGAGATCACCAGGGCCTCCTCCAGCGTGACCTGGCCGTTGGGCCCGCACGGGGCGTTGAAGTAGTTGCCCATGGTCGTCGAGGTGCCGGGCAGGGTGTACGTCGCCGGGCCCGGGATGACCGAGGACGGGGTGAACCTGCCCGACTCCAGCGCAGCGGCCGCCACGACGACTTTGAAGGTGGAGCCCGGGGGTTGCAGAGACACCAGGGGCCGGTTCAGCATCGGCTCCGCAGGGTCGGCGTTGAGCGCCTCGTAGTACGCCTGCGCGTCGGAGGTGTTGGGCGAGGCGATGATGTTGGGGTCGAACGAGGGCGATTGCACCAGGGCGAGGATGGCCCCGGTCCGGGGGTCGATCGCGGCGACCGCGCCCTGCCAATCGCCCAGGCCCTGGGCTGCGGCCTGCTGTGCTGCGGCGTTCAGCGTCGTGGTCACGATGCCGCCCTGCTGATCGCGGCCGGCGATGAGCTGCTGCAGCCGGCTGACGAAGAAGCGGTCGTCCTGGCCGGACAGGACCTGGTTCTCCTCCCGCTCCAGCCCGGTTGAGCCGTACAACCGCGAGTAGAAGCCGGTGGCCGGCACGTAGAGGGGACCGTTGGAGTACTGGCGCTGGTACTTCAGGTCCCCTTCGGTGGGAACCGATTGGGCAGCGGCTGCGCTCCCAACCAGGATCGGTCCGCGCTCGATCGAGTACTCCTCCAGCACCGCGCGCTGGTTGCCCGGGTGGGCGCGCAACTCCTCGGCCTGAAACACCTGGATCCAGGTGAGGTTCGCCATCAGAGCGAGCAGCAGGACCGTAAGCGCCGCCGCCAGGTGTTTGATCGTCCGACTCATCGCACGACCTCAATGCCGGAGGTGTCGCCCGCCGGGACGTACTTCTCCGGCCGGCGCGTGATGTCGGAGA
>CAZECO010000205.1:0-5013 GCA_964510455.1 uncultured Actinomycetes bacterium | reverse complement strand
ACTGGTGCAGCTTCAGCTGCGGGCCGACCACGATGACCGAACGGCCGGAGTAGTCCACCCGCTTGCCGAGCAGGTTCTGGCGGAACCGGCCCTGCTTGCCCTTGAGCATGTCCGACAGCGACTTCAGCGGACGGTTGCCCGGACCGGTGACCGGGCGGCCGCGCCGGCCGTTGTCGAACAGCGCGTCGACCGACTCCTGCAGCATCCGCTTCTCGTTGTTGATGATGATCTCGGGTGCGCCGAGGTCCAACAGCCGCTTCAACCGGTTGTTGCGGTTGATGACGCGCCGGTACAGGTCGTTGAGGTCGGAGGTGGCGAACCGGCCGCCGTCCAGCTGCACCATCGGGCGCAGGTCCGGGGGGATGACCGGGACCGCGTCCAGCACCATGCCCATCGGGCTGTTGTCGGTGTTGAGGAAAGCGCTGACGACCTTCAGCCGCTTCAGGGCCCGCGTCTTGCGCTGACGGCTGCCGGTGGCGATCTGCTCCTTCAGCGACTCCGCCTCGGCCTCCAGGTCGAAGGTCTGCAGGCGCTTCTGGATCGCCTCCGCACCCATGTACCCGGTGAAGTACAGGCCGTAGCGCTGCCGCATGTCGCGGTAGAGCTGCTCATCGCCCTCGAGGTCCTGCACCTTCAGGGTGCGGAAGCGGTCGAAGACCCGGTCGAGGTGCGCGATCTCGCCCTCGGACTTGATCCGCAGCTTCTTCATCTCCTTCTCGGCGGCGTCGCGGACCTTCTTCTTGGCGTCGGCCTTCGCCTCGGCCGCCTCCAGCGCCGCCAGATCCTCCTCGAGCTTGGTCGAGATCCTCCCGAATTCGGCGTTCATCCGGTTGGTGATCCGCTCCTTCTCCTCGGAGTGGCGCCGCTCGAGCGTCGACAGGTCGTTGTGCCGCCCCTCGACGTCGACCTCGGTGATCATGTGGGCGGCGAAGTAGATGACCTTCTCCAGGTCCTTCGGCGCCAGGTCCAGCAGGTAGCCCAGCCGGCTCGGCACGCCCTTGAAGTACCAGATGTGGGTCACCGGAGCAGCCAGTTCGATGTGGCCCATGCGCTCGCGGCGGACCTTGGCGCGGGTCACCTTCACACCGCAGCGCTCACAGACGATGCCCTTGAAGCGGACGCGCTTGTACTTGCCGCAGTAGCACTCCCAGTCCCGGGTGGGACCGAAGATCTTCTCGCAGAACAGGCCCTCCCGCTCCGGCTTGAGGGTCCGGTAGTTGATGGTTTCGGGCTTCTTGACCTCGCCTTCGGACCAGGTGCGGATTTCGTCGGCCGTCGCAAGGCCGATCTGCAGCTGCTCGAAGAAGTTGACGTCCAGCACAGTTGATTCCTTCGTTGGTTAGCGTCGGTTGTGGCCAGGGGTGGACGAGCCGGCCGCGGCTCGGGGACGGCCGCGGCCGGCGGGCGGTCAGAGGTCGTCGACCGACGCCGGCTCGCGCCGGGACAGGTCGATGCCCAGTTCTTCAGCTGTGCGGAAGTCGTCCTCGTCGGTGTCCCTCATGTCGATCGCCCGGCCGTCGGCCGACAGCACCTGCACATTCAGGCACAGCGACTGCATCTCCTTCATCAGGACCTTGAAGGACTCCGGGATGCCGGGCTCGGGGATGTTCTCGCCCTTGACGATCGCCTCGTAGACCTTCACCCGGCCGATCACGTCGTCGGACTTGATGGTCAGCAGCTCCTGCAGCGCGTAGGCGGCGCCGTAGGCCTCCAAGGCCCACACCTCCATCTCGCCGAAGCGCTGGCCGCCGAACTGCGCCTTGCCGCCCAGCGGCTGCTGGGTGATCATCGAGTACGGCCCGGTCGAGCGCGCGTGGATCTTGTCGTCCACCAGGTGCAGCAGCTTCAGGATGTACAGGTAGCCCACGCTCACCGGCTGCGGATAGGGCTCCCCGGAGCGGCCGTCGAACAGCTGCGCCTTGCCGTCGGCCCCGACCAGCTGGTTGCCGTCGGAGTCGGGCCGCGTGTTGTGCAGCAGGGCCGACATCACGTCCTCCCGGGCGCCGTCGAAGACCGGGGTCGCGACGTTCGTGTTCGGCGGTGCCGACAGCGGCGCCTGCACGAACGAAGCGGCGGCAGGGTCGTCCGCGGGGACGTCCCACCCGGCGTGCGCGGCCCACCCGAGGTGGGTCTCCAGCACCTGTCCGATGTTCATCCGGCCGGGCACGCCCAGCGGGTTGAGCACCACGTCGACCGGGGTGCCGTCGGGGAGGAACGGCATGTCCTCCACCGGGAGGATCTTCCCGATGACGCCCTTGTTGCCGTGCCGCCCGGCGAGCTTGTCGCCCTCCTTGATCTTTCGCTTCTGCGCCACGTAGACCCGCACCAGCTGGTTCACGCCGGCGGGCAGCTCATCGCCGTCCTCGCGGTTGAACTCGCGGACGCCGATCACCTTGCCGTTCTCGCCGTGCGGCACCTTCAGCGAGGTGTCCCTGACCTCTTTGGCCTTCTCGCCGAAGATCGCGCGCAGCAGGCGCTCCTCGGGCGTCAGCTCCGTCTCGCCCTTGGGGGTCGTCTTCCCGACGAGGATGTCCCCGGGCACGACGTCGGCACCGATCCGGATGACCCCTCGGTCGTCCAGATCCGCGAGCACCTCGTCGGACAGGTTGGGGATCTCCCGGGTGATCTCCTCCGGCCCGAGCTTGGTGTCGCGGGCGTCGATCTCGTACTCCTCGATGTGGATCGAGGACAGCACATCATCGGCGACCAGGCGCTGGCTGAGGATGATCGCATCCTCGTAGTTGTGGCCCTCCCACGGCATGAACGCCACGAGCAGGTTGCGGCCCAGGGCCATCTCTCCGCCGTCGGTGCTCGGACCGTCCGCGATGACCTGGCCGACGCTGACGCGGTCGCCCTGCGACACGATCGGGCGCTGGTTGTAGCAGGTGCCCTGATTGCTGCGGCGGAACTTGCGCAGGTAGTACGACTGGTACTGGCCGGAGTCCCCCATCACCGTGATCGAGGTGGCCGACACCTCGGTCACCACGCCGGGACCGGTGGCGACGATGACGTCGCCGGCATCCTTCGCGGCGCGGTACTCCATCCCGGTGCCGACCAGCGGCGCCTCGGCCCGCAGCAGCGGGACAGCCTGCCGCTGCATGTTGGACCCCATCAGCGCGCGGTTGGCGTCGTCGTGCTCCAGGAACGGGATCATGGCCGTGGCCACCGACACCATCTGCCTCGGCGACACGTCCATGAAGTCGACCGCTGCGCCCTGCACGTAGTCCACCTCCCCGCCCTTGGTGCGCACCAGCACCCGCTCCTCGGCGAACGTGCCGTCCGCGTTGAGCGGAGAGTTCGCCTGCGCGATGACGTGGCGGTCCTCCTCGTCGGCCGTCAGGTAGTGGATCTCTTCGGTGACCACGCCTTCGACGACCTTCCGGTACGGCGTCTCCACGAAGCCGAAGGCGTTCACCCGGCCGTAGGAGGACAGCGAACCGATCAGGCCGATGTTCGGGCCTTCCGGCGTCTCGATCGGGCACATCCGGCCGTAGTGCGACGGGTGCACGTCGCGCACCTCGACGCCGGCCCGCTCGCGGGACAGGCCGCCGGGACCGAGGGCCGACAGTCGCCGCTTGTGGGTCAGGCCCGACAACGGGTTGGTCTGGTCCATGAACTGCGAGGACTGGCTGGTCCCGAAGAACTCCTTGATCGCGGCCACCACCGGGCGGATGTTGATCAGCGTCTGAGGCGTGATGCTCTTGGTCTCCTGGGTCGTCATCCGCTCCTTGACGACCCGCTCCATGCGGGACAGGCCCTGCCGGATCTGGTTCTCGATGAGCTCCCCGACCGTGCGCAGGCGGCGGTTGCCGAAGTGGTCGATGTCATCGGTCTCCACCAGCAGCACCTCGCCGCTGGGAGACGCGAGCGTCTCCTCCCCCGCGTGCAGCGCCGCGAGGTACTCGATGGCGGCTGCGATGTCGACGTCGGTCAGCACCGTCGTCGCCAGCGGCTCCGCCAGCCCGAGCTTCTTGTTGACCTTGTAGCGGCCCACCTTGGCCATGTCGTAGCGCTTGGGGTTGAAGTACAGGCCGTTGAGCAGGTTCCGGCCGTTCTCCACCGTCTGCGGCTCGCCCGGCCGCATCTTGCGGTACAGATCGACCAGGGCCTCCTCCTCGGTGTGGACGTGGTCCTTGTCCAGCGTCTGCATCACCGACTCGAAACGGCCGAACCGCTCCTCGATCTGCTCCCTGTTCCAGCCCAGCGCCTTCAGCAGCACCGTCACGTTCTGCTTGCGCTTGCGATCCAGGCGGACGCTGACGATGTCCTTCTTGTCGATCTCGAACTCCAGCCAGGCGCCCCGGCTGGGGATGACGCGGGCCACGAAGACGTCCTTGTCGCTGGTCTTGTCCACCGAGCGCTCGAAGTACACGCCCGGCGAGCGCACCAGCTGCGACACCACGACCCGCTCGGTTCCGTTGATCAGGAACGTGCCCTTGTCCGTCATGAGCGGGAAGTCGCCCATGAAGACGGTCTGGGACTTGATGGCGCCGCTGCTCTCCTCCCACAACTCGGCGGTGATGAACATCGGTGCCGCGTAGGTGAGGTCCTTCTCCCGGCACTCCTCGACGGTGTAGTTGGGCTCCTCGAAGCGGCAGTCGCGAAGCGTCAACGACATCGAGCTCTGGAAGTCTTCGATGCCGCCGAGCTCCTCGAACACCTCGTTCAGGCCCGATGTGGTGTTCACATCGGTGCGGCCCTCGGCCGCAGCAGCAGCCACCCGGGCCTGCCAGCGCTCGTTGCCGATCAGCCAGTCGAAGCTCTCCCGCTGCAGGGCGAGCAGGTCGGGCAGATCGAGGGGTTCGTGAATCCGGGCGAATGAGACTCGGCCGGTTTTCGAGGGGACAGTCTCGTCGATGTGCGAGGCGGTCAAGTGGTGTCCTTCCGAAACAACGCGCAGATCACCCGAAGACCGCTACCCCCACCCCACCATGCACCAACCACAGTTCCCGGGCGCGGTTCAGGGATCCTCGGTTGGGGGCTCATTTGAAGAGGCAGCGCCAAACGCCAAGG
>CAZECO010000204.1:0-5089 GCA_964510455.1 uncultured Actinomycetes bacterium | reverse complement strand
ACGATCGTGAGGACCCCGTCCCGCTCCGTCCGGCGGGCCACCCCGAAGTTCTCGGCCCTGTCCGCCCCGACTCCGCTGGCCATCGCGCACCGCGGGGGCGCCTGGGAGTCGCCGGAGAACACCGACATCGCCTTCCAGTCCGCCCATGCCGTGGGATTCCGGTACTTCGAAACCGATGTCAGGGCCACCGCTGACGGGGTCGCCCTTGCGTTCCACGATGCCCACCTCGAGCGGCTCACGGGCGAGCAGGCGCTGATCCGCGAGACCCCTTGGGAGGCGGTGCGGCAGATGCAGATCCACGGCCACGCCCAGATCCTCCGGCTCGACGACCTGCTGATGGCCTTTCCGGACGTGGTGTTCAACATCGATGTCAAAGAGGCAGCGGCCATCGAACCGTTCATCGACGTCATCCGCCGCACCGGCGCAGGAGACCGAGTGGTGGCCGCATCGTTCTCGCACCGGCGGCTGACCGCGGTCCGCGAGGCCCTGGGACCGCGGCAGGCCACGAGCCTGTCGCCCCGGGAAGTCGCTGGGATCCGGCTGGCCGCGGACGGACGGACCACCAGGTGGTTGCCGCGCTGGGCCGCGTGCGCCCAGGTGCCGGAGAGCTTCGGCGGGCGCACTATCGTCGATGCATCGTTCGTGGACATGTGCCACGAGCTCGGCCTTCAGGTGCACGTCTGGACGGTCGACGATCCGGACACCGTGGAGCGCCTGCTGGCGCTGGGGGTGGACGGGATCATGACCGATCGGCCGACCATGCTGAAGGCCACGCTGCTGCGGCTGGACTGCTGGCAGGGGCCGGCATAGGAAACGGCGCCCGGGCCGTTTCCGACCGGGCGCCGTTGCGCTTGTTGATCAATCTCAGACGGGATCGCGGGACTCGCGCAGCAGTTCGAGCCGCTCGGCGAGCAGCTCTTCCAGTTCGCTGATCGAACGGCGTTCCAGCAGCATGTCCCAGTGGGTGCGGGCCGGCTTCTCCGGCTTGCGGTCGGGCCACTGCCCGCCGCGCAGCAGAGCCTCGGCGCCGCAACGACACTCCCATACCGGTGGAATCTCTGCCTCGGTGGAGAACGTCAGAGCGATCTCCTTGCCGCAGGAGCAGTCGTAGTGGACCTTCTGCCGCTCCGCGAGCGTCACGTTGTCGTCAGTCTCGTAACTCAGCGTGCCCAGCCGCGTGCCGCGCAGTGCTCCGTCGCTCATCAGACCCCTTCCATGGGCGCACCCTTCGCCCTGCAGTGTGCAACGTTTCAGACGTTCCGGGTGTTCCCCGCGTTCCAGTTCGACCGGTATTTACCAATGACTTACATTGCGCCGCGGAAACGGGCGTGAGTCGAAACTGTGTCCAGGGTAACAGCGGGTAGTTCGATTAGCAACGCTTAGTGATCGTTGTGGGGTGGTGGCGGCAGGATCTCGCCCTTGATCACGGTGCCGCCCGACGCATCCCCCGATGGGGGCCGGCTCGTCCATTGCTGGGCCGTCCACCCCCCGCTGTCTCCCTCCACCACGGTGATCGTCGTGGCAGAGGCCGTCGCGGTGCGCATCGAGGCCGACAGGCGGCGGGCGAGCCGTGCGCGGACCGGGGGCAGCAGCAGAGCCAGGCCGACGATGCCTGACAGGATGCCGGGGACCAGCAGCAGGATCCCCGCAACGAACAGCAGCGACGACCTGCCCAGATCCTCAGCCGTGGTTTGCAGGTCCGCGGAGCTGGGCGCCGGTCCGTGGACCACCTGCTGCGTCCCATCGGCACCGACCACCCCGAACGCGGCCGCCCGCGCCTGGGCGTTGGTCAGAGCGCGGAACGCTGTGAGCCCGGCGATGCGCATCACCAGCAGGCCGAGCAGGAATCCCGCGACCAGCAGGGACACCAGTGCGACGGTGCCGAATGCCGACCAGAACCACAACAGCAGGAGGGCTTCGGCGATCAGGTAGCCGAAGAACAGGGCCGAGAAGCTGAGGCGCACGCCGATTCCTTCCCTCACGCCCGGCTGGCGGAGGTGGGCGCACGCTGTTCCGACCGATCGGCCTTGCGCATCCGCACCCCCCAGACTGTCACCCGCCACATCGCCTCAACAACGATCCGGCGGTTCATCTTGCTGGTGCCGTGCATGCGTTCCACGAAGGTGATCGGGACCTCGACGACCCGCAGGCCGTGGCGCAACGCCCGGTGGGCGAGGTCGACCTGGAAGACGTAGCCCTGCGAGTCGACCGTCGAAAGGTCGATGGCGCGCAGCGTGTCCGTGCGGTAGGCGCGGAACCCCCCGGTGGCATCGCTGAGCGGGATCCGCAGCATCAGGTGCGCGTAGGTGTTCCCGCCCCGGGACAGCCACTCGCGCGACTTGGGCCAGTTCACCACCTCGCCGCCCGGCACCCACCGCGAACCGAGAACCATATCTGCGCCCTTGAGCGCATCAAGGAGTCTGGGCAGGTCCTGCGGCCGGTGCGATCCGTCCGCGTCCATCTCGACGACGGCGCCGAAACCCCGATCCAGGGCCCACCGGAACCCGTCCAGGTAGGCGGCGCCCAGGCCTGCTTTGGCGGCGCGGTGCAGCACGTGGACGCGCTCATCGGCCGCCGCCAAATCGTCGGCCAGCTGGCCCGTGCCGTCCGGGCTGTTGTCATCGGCGATCAGGACGTCCACCGGGGCGGCCGCGAGCACCGCGGGCACGATCCGCGTGACATTCTCGCGCTCGTTGTAGGTCGGGATGATCACCAGCACCCGACCGATGTCGGACGTCGGGGCGGTGCGCCCGGCAGTCTCGCTCATGATCCCCCTCGGGGTCCGAAATCATCGTTGCTTCTCGCGGATTCCCTCGGGCGGGCCGCCTGAACCAACGTTCGCTGTGCTCTTCACCACTGTACGCAACCGCAGGGCAACTGCCAGTGCTGCGGCGGCGATCCCCCCGACCACCCACTCCGGACCCGCGCCGACGCGGTCGGACACCGTGAGGGTGTCTCGCTGGTCGATCCGCACGACATACCGGCCGGGCACCAGTTCGCCCAGCGCGGTGCCCGCCATCACCTGCCCATCGGCCTGGATGACACCGCTGAGCCCGGAGGTGGAGACCACCGCCACCGCCCTGCCGTGCTCCACCGCCCGGATCCGGGAGATGGCGAACTGCTGCCCGGGCTGCGAGGTGCCGTTGTAGGTGGCGTTGTTCGTCTGGACGACCAGCATCCGGCCCCCTTCGCGCGTCGCATCGCGCAGCGCATCATCGAAGGCGACATCGAAGCAGATCGCGTCCGCGATCCGGGTCCCCCCGATGTCGAGCGTGCCGGGTTCGTCGCCGGCGACGAAATCCCGTGGCACCCGTTCGAACCGGGTGATCCGTCCCTCGAGCTGATCGCGGAACGGCACGTATTCGCCGAACGGCACGAGATTGCGCTTGGTGTACGACTGTCCCGGCCCGGTGACCGGGTCCCACACGATGCCCTGGTTGAACAGCTGGGAGCGGTCGTGCGGATCGGTCACGACTGCGCCCACCAGGATCGGTGCCGCCACCGACCGGGCGGCGGCGTCGATCTGCGTCCGGGCGTCGGCGTTGCGGTACGGATCGATGTCGGAGGCGTTCTCCGGCCACAGGACGAAGTCGGGCTGCGCGGCAACGCCGGCGGCCACGTCCTGCGCCATCTGCATCGTTTGGCGCACATGGTTGTCCAGCACCGCACGCCGCTGGGCGTTGAAGTCCAGCCCCGCTTGGGGGACATTGCCCTGCACCAGGCCGACCTCCGCAGACGCCGGTCCCGCCAGCGACTCGGAATCGGTCGGCAGTGCAATGGCTGCGGGCAGGAGCCACACCGCGACCAGCGCAGCGATGGGGGCGATCATCCCCGGCCGGCTCCCGCCCGGGTGGGGATCGCTCGTGCCCCTTGCGAGGGGCGGGACCGCGACGACGAGCCTCGCCAGCACCGCGGCGCTCAGCACGACCGCGAATGTCAGCGCGGGGACCCCCCACAGCGACGCCCAGGGCAGCAGCGGGGAGGCGTCCTGCGAGAACCCGAGCCGGCCCCACCCCCAGCCGCCGAACGGGATGCGACCGCTGACAGCCTCCTGCAGCACCCAGGCGCACGGGACCCACAGCCACCACAGGGTCAGCCTGGTGAGGATGGCAATGGCTGCGGCCGTCAGACCGATCCACAACCCGCTGTACAGCGCCAGGCCGAGTCCCGCGTCCGCGCCGATGACGGGGGACACCCAGTCGAGCAGCCACAGGTAGAAGGCGACTCCGAACACTGTCCCGATGACGGCCGATCGGCCGATCGGCTGCCGGTAGCAGCAACCGATCAGCACGGCGACCGCGGGCACCGCCGCCCACCACCACCCCGTGGGCTGGAAGGCCAGCGACAGCGCCCAGCCCGACAGCCCTGCTGCTGCCAGACGCCAGATCACCCCTGCGACGCTAGCGAAGCAGGCGCGATTCCCCCGCACCACCCCCGCGACCAAGGCTTGCTGGCCGCGCAAACCGCTCCAAGTCAGGCATTCGGCGCGATCAACGACGGCGGCCGGGCCGCCGTGCAGCGTGTCACCCCGCCCGAAGTCCGGGCGAGACGAGATCCCCGGCAGAATCGGCCACATCCGGCCGGAAGCGCCGCCGATCCCCGCGCACTGGGGCCAGCCACCCGCCGCGGTGCTCCCGGGTCACGCGGCGGGACCGGATCCCCGGCACAATCGAGCTGTTCGGAATCCGGCGGGGAGTCCCGGGCAGGGGTGCGCGGGGCAGGCTGGCAGGTCGCGGGGCATCGGTCGCGCACGCATGTTCGGATTCCGGGGTCAGCGGCCGGTGGGCAACGGCGGGGCTGCCGCGGGACGGCGCTTCGCCGGCCACTGTTCCTCCCCGGCGGGCGCCGGCTACCTGTTGGACCCGTTGGGTGGGCGGATCGCCCCTGTGTTTGCACCCAGGTTGACAAAGAGGGGGTGGGGGGCTTGGCACCCGTGGCGGGGGCGGATCGCCCGCGACACGCCGTAGGGAGCCCACGCTGCGGGTGCAAAGCCCCGGATCGGGTGCATCTGCCGGCCGCGGATCGCCGGAAACACCCCTCGTATCGGGTGCAAAGCCCCGCGACGGGTGCATCTACCACCCAGTGGTCC
>CAZECO010000203.1:0-5094 GCA_964510455.1 uncultured Actinomycetes bacterium | reverse complement strand
AGGCCCAGTTCTAGGGTCGGTGTCATCAGCCGCAAAGTAGCGGTGCGCGGTGGCGGCGGCGTGGGGCTGAGGTCGAACCGGGCCTCAAGCAGGCCCGGTTGCTGCTGACCGTTTGAGGTTCGCCAACCGTGCACCCCGAGGCCGCGCCGAGACCGGCTGCGCCTCCTCGCGATCCTCGTTCTCAGATGGGTGGTCCGGATCGAGTCTCAGTGACCCCGGCCTATCCGTTACGCTCGCCGGCATGGGGCATCTGATCGGGTACGCGCGGTGCTCCACCGATGCCCAGGACCTGAGCGCCCAGCGCGAGCAGCTGATCTCGCTGGGCGTGGACCCGGAGCTGATCTATCTGGATCAGGGGTTCACGGGGACCAAGCGGGACCGGCCGGGGCTGGGCAAGGCGCTTGCCGCGGTGCGGGAGGGTGACACGCTGGTGGTGCCCAAGCTCGACCGGTTGGCCCGCTCCGTGCCCGATGCCCGGGAGATCGGCGATGACCTGGCCGCCCGCGGGGTGCGCCTGTCCCTGGGGGGCAGCATCTACGACTCGAACGATCCGATGGGCAAGATGTTCTTCAACATCCTGGCCACGTTCGCGGAGTTCGAGGTGGACCTGCTGCGGATGCGCACCCGGGAGGGCATGGCGATCGCCCGGGCCAAGGGCCGGCTCAAGGGGCGCCAGCCCAAGCTCAGCGCGAAGCAGGCCAAGGAATTGCGCCGGATGCACGACAGCGGCGAGTACACCATCACCGACCTCGCTGACATCTTCAGCATCTCCCGGCCCACCGTCTACCGGACCCTCAAGCGCCAACCCGGCTGATAGGCGCTGGTCCCGGATCCGCTGCCGGGCCCCTTTCAGCGGTGAGTGGAGGGGGTCGCCGTGATCGATGAGTTGGACGTCGAGGAGCTCATCGCCTGCTGGACGCTGGTGGAAGCGGATTGGCCGCTGATCGGCAACAAGGCCGGCCCCACTCGGCTGGGGTTCGCTTTGCTTCTGAAGTTCTATGACGGGGCCGCCCGGTTCCCCGGCGGAGCCGACGAGATCCCGGGTGCCGCGATCAGGTACGTCGCCGAGCAGGTCAAGGTCGATCCGGCGCTGTTCGCCGACTACCGGTGGTCCGGGCGCACGATCGAGTACCACCGGTCGCAGATCCGCCGGGCCTGCGGGTTCCGGGAGGCCACCGTCGCCGACGAGGCCAAGTTGGTCGACTGGCTGGCGCGTGACGTGTGCGGGGTCGAGTTCGACGATGCGCGCCGCCGCGCCGCGGTGATCGCCCGGTGCCGGGCCGAGCGCGTCGAACCCCCCGCACCTTCACGCCTGGACCGCGCGCTCGGCGCCGCGCAGGCCGCGTTCGACCGCGACTTCACCGCAACCACCCTGCGCCGCCTGACAGCCCAGGCCATCTCGGCGCTCGACGAGCTTGCCGTGACCTCCCCGGGCGAGCGTGGCGGGGGGTTGCTGGCCGAGTTGCGGGCAGATCCCGGACAGGCCGGGCTGGACACCGTCCTGGCCGAGATCGACAAGCTGGACCGGATACGTTCGCTGGGCCTGCCTGCCGACCTGTTCGACGGCGTCTCCGACGCCCTGGTCGAAACGTGGCGGGCCCGAGCCGCCCGGCTGTTCCCCTCAGAGCTGAGGGCCAGCCCGCGGCCCACCCGGATCACACTGCTGGCGGCATTGTGCCATGCCCGCACCAGCGAGTTGGTCGACTCCCACATCGACCTGCTCATCGCGCAGGTCCACCGCCTCACCACCCGCGCCCAGAACAGGGTCGCGAACCAGCAGGCGCCCGCCGCGCAGACCGCCGGGAGGGACCGGCTGCTGTGCCTCATCGCCGAAGCGGCGCTGGCCAGCCCGGAGGGCACCGTGCGGGAGGTCATCTTCCCTGTTGTCGGGGAGGCCGCCCTGCTGGAGCTGGCCGCCGAGGCGCACGCAAACCGCCCCGACCACGCGGCCCGAGTCCGGGAGGCGATGCTTGGCTCTTACTCCCGTCACTACCGGCGGGGGCTGCCCGGGCTGCTGGCAGCCCTGGACCTCCGTTGCAACAACACCGCCTACCGGCCCGTCCTGGACGCCGTCGAGCTCATTTCGGCCACGAACGACTGGCCCGCCCAGAAGCGGTACTTCGGCCCTGAGCAGGATCCGCCGATCGACGGCGTCGTCCCGTCCGAGTGGCGAGGAGCGGTCGTCGATCCCGACGGCCGCGTGGAGCGCATCCCCTACGAGCTGTGCGTGCTCAGAGCGCTGCGGGACGCGCTCCGGCGCAGGGAGGTCTGGGCGCTGGGAGGGGCCAGGTGGCGCAACCCCGACGACGACCTGCCCGCGGACTTCGAGGACAACCGCGACGTCCACTACGACGCCCTGCGCCAGCCCCAGGACCCCACGGTGTTCATCGACGGGCTGAAGGCCCGCCACCTGGCCGCCCTGGACCGGCTGAACACCGCCCTGTCAGACGGGAGCTGCGGCGGCGTGGCGATCACCACCCGGCGCGGCGCCCCATGGATCCACATGCCCGGCAGAGTCAAGCAGCCCGAACCCGATGGCCTGGACGCCTTGAAGGACCACGTGCGCCGATCCTGGGGCGTGATCGACCTGCTCGACGTGCTCAAGGAGGCCGCCCACCTGACCGGGTTCCTCGCCGAGTTCACCACCACCGCGACCCGGGAGGTCACCGACCGCGCAGTCCTGGACCGCCGCCTGTTGCGGGTGCTGTTCGCGCTGGGCACCAACATCGGCATCAAGGCCGTCGCCGAGGCCGACACCGGCCCCGACGCCGACAGCGAGGCCGCGCTGCGCCGGGTCCGGCGCCTCTACCTCACCACCGACAACCTGCGCGCCGCGGCCGCCCGGCTGGGCAGCGCGACCCTGGCCAGCCGGGACGAGCGGTGGTGGGGACAAGGGACGGCGTGCGCGTCGGACTCCAAGAAGTTCGGATCCTGGGCGTCGAACTTCACCACCGAATGGCACGCCCGCTACGGCGGGCCGGGGGTGATGATCTACTGGCACGTCGAGCGCAAGAGCCTGTGCGTCTACAGCCAGCTCAAGACCTGCTCGGCCTCCGAAGTGGCCGCGATGATCGAGGGCCTGCTGCGGCAGGAGACCGGGGCAGAGATCGACCGGAACTACACCGACACCCACGGCGCCTCCATCGTCGGGTTCGCCATGACCCACCTCCTGGGGTTCAAACTCATGCCCCGGCTGAAGAACATCGGCTCCGCCCGCCTGTACCGGCCGGCGGCCGGGATCGACGACCGCTGGCCGCAGCTCGGTCCGGTGCTGTCCGGCAAGACCATCGACTGGGACCTCATCGCCCGCCAGTACGACCAGATGGTCAAGTACGCCACCGCGCTGCGCCTGGGCACCGCCGAGGCCGAGCAGGTGCTGCGCAGGTTCACCCGCGGCGGGCCGAAGCACCCCACCTACCAGGCGATCGAGGAGCTCGGACGGGCCGTCCGCACCATCTTCATCGCCGACTACCTCTCCGACCCCGACATGCGCACCGAGATCCACGAGGGTCTACAGGTCGTGGAGAACTGGAACTCCGCGAACGCTGCCCTGCACTACGGCAACGATTCCGGGCTCCCCGGCCACGACCGGGAGACCCAGGAAGCCTCGATGCTCAGCCTCCACATCCTCCAAGCTTCACTCGCCCATGTGAACGGAATCCTGGTCCAACAGGTCCTCGCCCAGCCCGAATGGGCCGACCGCCTCGCCCAACCGGCGCGCCGAGCGCTGAACCCGCTCTTCTGGTCCAACGTCAACCGGTTCGGCGCCTTCCACCTATCGATGGAGACCCACCTCGACCTCAGCCTCGCCAGCCGTCCGCAGTGATCGACCGCGCCCGCTGCGGATCACCGCGGACGCAGCGCACCGGGTCCCTGCCATGCCACCGACCGCGATGATGACGGAGCGGGCGGGCGCCGGTGGACCCACTTCCGGAAAGCCCGTACCGTTCGGGGGCGGCCCCGGGCCGCAGGATCGACCCGGTCGGCGGGACCCCACGTCGGCACCGCCCCCGGGCGGGATGCCGAAGGCAAAGAAAGACCCGGCCCACTAGAGGCCGGGTAGGTGGCCCCAGTGTACCTCAGGAGGGACGAAGCCGGCCGGTGTCACACCCATTTCTCGGGCCTCCGGCGGTTGCCGACGTGCTCGGGGAGGGGGTGCGCGAGCAGCTCGGCGGCGGTCAACCGGTGCCACCAGTGCCTCCCGGTGCCCTCGTCGTGCGCGCCGCGAAGGCTGCCGGCGGTGTGGTTGCCGCGAGGGTTGATCACCCCGACCGGCACCTTCCGGCGGACGTGCGCGACGGCGAACGCCAGATCGGAATCGTTCGACACCACCACCGCCGCGTCCACCTCGCCCTCCAGCACATCGATCAGCAGGTGGGACGCGACGTTCACGTCCGAGCCCTTCTCCTCCTGCTTGCGGTGCTTGACCAGCAGGTGCGCCCCGTCCGCAGCCAGCCTGGTCCACTCGGCGGCGGGCAGTGGATCCTCCGCGAATTCGACCAGCCGCACGCTGCGGCGCCTCGCCACGGCCACCAGGGACTCCTTGGCGGTGACGCTGAACTCGCCGTAGGCGATGTGGTCGACGCTCCCGTGCGCGCGCAGCGCAAGGTTGTACCGCTGCTGCCGCTCCAGCGATTCCGGCGACCCGGTCACCTCCGCGGTGCAGTAGACCAGCCGCGTGATCGGCGCCGGGATCCAGTCCCTGCGCCCGGCGATGACGGAGGCGCACAGCGCACGCACGTCCAGCCACTTCCACGACTGGTCCGGCCCGCACAGCGCCCGGCCGCCGTAGAACAGGTTGAACCCGTCCACGTACACGCCGACCCTCATCGGGCGGTCGGGACCCCCGCCCGGCCCTTCGGTGGATGATCGCACCCACCGAGACTACGGCTCGCCCCTCACCCTTCCGTGCGACCCCGCCGAGCCCAACTGCCCGGCGCGGATCGAGGCGCACGCGGCAATGGCGCCGGACGCCCCTGTGGCCCCGGCGCGTGGAGCACCCCCAGAGATACATCTCCAAATCAGCCCCACGGAGAAAGGCGGGATCACCCGATCTACCTTGCGGCTGGTGACACCGACCCTAGAACTGGGCCG
>CAZECO010000202.1:0-5189 GCA_964510455.1 uncultured Actinomycetes bacterium | reverse complement strand
AACATCAACTGGGGCAAGGCCGGCCGGATGCGGTGGAAGGGCAAGCGCCCGACCGTCCGCGGCGTGGTCATGAATCCGGTCGACCACCCGCACGGCGGCGGCGAGGGCAAGACCTCGGGCGGCCGCCACCCGGTCAGCCCGACGGGCAAGCCGGAGGGCCGCACCCGTCGCAAGAACAACCCGAGCGACAAGTACATCGTCCGCCGCCGCAAGTCCGGCAAGAAGCGCTGAGGGATCCGACATGCCACGCAGTTTGAAGAAGGGCCCGTTCGTCGACGATCACCTTGCCAAGAAGGTGGCCGCGGCGAACGCCAAGGGCAGCAAGAACGTGATCAAGACCTGGTCGCGGCGTTCGATGATCACCCCGGACATGCTCGGTCACACGATCGCGGTGCACGACGGCCGCAAGCACGTCCCGGTGTTCGTCACCGAGAACATGGTGGGTCACAAGCTGGGCGAGTTCGCCCCGACCCGGACGTTCCGCAGCCACGTCAAGGACGACCGCAAGGCGCGTCGTCGCTGAGCGCGGCGAACACAAGAGCAAGGGGAATCTGATGGAAGCCAGGGCCCAGGCACGCAACGTGCGGGTCTCGCCCATGAAGGCGCGCCGCGTGGTCGACCTCATCCGTGGGATGGGTGCCGAAGATGCATTGGTCACGCTGCAGTTCGCCCCGCAGGGGGCCAGCGAGCCGGTGGGGAAGGTGCTCGCCAGCGCTGTGGCGAACGCGGTGAACAACCACCGCATGCAGGCCGATGACCTCGTGATATCCGCGGCCTACGTCGACGAGGGCCCGACGATGAAGCGGATCCGTCCGCGTGCGCAGGGCCGCGCCTACCGGGTCCGCAAGCGGACCAGCCATATCACCGTCATCGTCTCCGACGACAGCACCACGGCGCCAGCCGGAAAGAAGGGATGAGCACATGGGACAGAAGATCCATCCCAACGGTTTCCGACTCGGCATCTCGCGGGACTTCAACACCCGTTGGTTCGCCGATAGCACCAAGCCGGGCCTGAAGTACTCCGACTACGTGGCCGAGGACGTCGCGATCCGACGGCTCGTGGGGGCCAAGCTGGAGCGCGCCGGGGTCAGCCGGGTGGAGATCGAGCGCACCCGGGACCGGGTCATCATCTTCATCCACACCGCCCGTCCGGGCATCGTGATCGGGCGCAAGGGCCAGGAGGCCGACAAGCTGCGCTCGGACCTGGAGAAGCTGACGGGCAAGCAGGTCCAGCTCAACATCCGCGAGGTTGCCAAGCCGGAGCTGGAGGCCACCCTGGTGGCCCAGGGCGTCGCCGAGCAGCTCCAGGGCCGGGTGGCGTTCCGCCGGGCGATGCGCAAGGCGCTGCAGTCGACGATGAAGGCGGGCGCCAAGGGCGTGCGGATCCAGGTATCGGGCCGGCTCGGCGGGGCGGAGATGAGCCGCACGGAGTTCTACCGCGAGGGCCAGGTGCCGCTGCACACCCTGCGGGCCGACATCGACTACGGCTTCCGCGAGGCGAAGACGACCTTCGGCCGGATCGGGGTCAAGGTGTGGATCTACCGCGGCGAGGCGGGCACGACGAAGGCCGAGCGCGACCGCGCGGCCGCCGAGGCGGCACGCGGCCCCCGCACGCGGCGCCCGCGCACTGAGCGCGAGGCCGAGCCGGTCGCCGTGGCGGCGGCGCCGGCAGAGCCAGGAACGGAGGCATAGCCATGCTCATCCCACGCAGGGTCAAACACCGCAAGCAGCACCACCCCACGCGGTCGGGTGCGGCCAAGGGCGGCACCAAGGTGGCGTTCGGCGAATGGGGGCTGCAGGCGCTGGAGCCGGCCTACGTCACCAACCGCCAGATCGAGAGCGCACGTATCGCGATCACCCGCCGGGTGAAGCGCGGCGGCAAGGTGTGGATCAACATCTACCCCGACCGCCCGCTGACCAAGAAGCCCGCCGAGACCCGCATGGGCTCCGGCAAGGGCTCGCCGGAATGGTGGGTCGCGAACGTCAAGCCGGGGCGCGTGATGTTCGAGCTGAGCTACCCGAACGAGGATGTCGCCCGCGAGGCGCTCACCCGGGCGGCGCACAAGCTTCCGATGAAGTGCCGGATCGTCCGGCGTGACGTGGCAGGGGACATCTGATGGCTGCGGGAACGAAGGCCGAGGACTTGCGCAAGCTGGCCGATGACCAGTTGGCCGCGAAGCTGACCGAGGCGAAGCAGGAGTTGTTCAACCTGCGCTTCCAGTCGGCGACCGGCCAGTTGGAGTCGCACGGCCGGCTGCGCGCGGTCAAGCACGATATCGCCCGCATCTACACCGTGATGCGGGAGCGTGAGCTGGGGATCACCCCGGTGTCCGAAGAGTCCGGCGGTGCGGCATGAGCGAGGGTGCGATAGTGGACGAAGGCACGCGGAACGACCGCAAGGTTCGTGAGGGCCTGGTGGTCGGTGACAAGATGGACAAGACGGTCGTGGTGGCGGTGGAGAACCGGTTCAAGCACCGCCTGTACGGCAAGGTCGTCCGGCGCACGAGCCGGCTGAAGGCGCACGACGAGGCCAATGCCTGCGGTGTGGGCGACCGGGTGCTGCTGATGGAGACCCGGCCCACCAGCAAGACCAAGCGCTGGCGGGTCGTCGAGATCATCGAGAAGGCCAAGTAGAGATCCGCCGACGGCGCACGCGCCGCCGGCAGCGTCCGGCAAGTTCGGACGTGCAAGTTCGGCCAGGCTCGCGATGAGCGAGAACCGGCACGACGATCAGGAGAAGGACAGTGATTCAGCAGGAGTCGCGACTTCGTGTCGCCGACAACACCGGTGCCAAGGAGCTGCTTGTCATCCGCGTGCTCGGTGGCTCCGGCCGGCGCTACGCCGGCATCGGGGACACCATCGTGTGCACGGTGAAGGACGCCATCCCCGGCGGCAACGTCAAGAAGGGCGATGTGGTCAAGGCGGTCGTGGTCCGCACGACGAAATCGCGGCGGCGTCCCGACGGCTCGTACATCCGCTTCGACGAGAACGCCGCAGTGGTCCTGAAGGCCGACGGCGAACCGCGCGGAACCCGCATCTTCGGCCCGGTGGGCCGCGAGCTGCGCGACAAGAAGTACATGAAGATCGTCTCACTGGCTCCGGAGGTGCTGTGATGCCGGGCTTGAACATCCACAAGGGCGACACCGTCCAGGTCATCGCGGGCAAGGACCGCGGACTCGTCGGGCGCGTCATCGCGGTTCTTCCGGAAGACCGGCGGGTCATCGTGGAGGGCGTCAACCGCGTGAAGCGGCACACCCGGGTCGATTCGCAGCGCGGCGCCAAGACCGGCGGGATCGTCACCCAGGAGGCTCCGATCCACATCTCCAACGTGATGCTGGTGGATCCGGACGGCAAGAAGGCCACCCGCGTCGGGTTCCGGCGCGAAGAGGTCACCAGGTCCCGGCCGGACGGCTCCACGTACACGACCACGCGCAGCGTTCGGGTCTCCAAGCGCAGCGGTAAGGACATCTGATGAGCACCGAAACCACGATGCCGCGACTGAAGCAGCGCTACCGCGCAGAGATCGTGCCCGCGCTGCAGGCCGAGATCGGGCTGGGCAACGTCATGCAGGTGCCCGGCGTGACCAAGGTCGTGGTCAACATGGGCGTCGGCGAGGCGGCCCGCGATTCGAAGCTGATCGACGGCGCGATCAAGGATCTGGCCAGCATCACCGGCCAGAAGCCGGCAGTCACCAAGGCCCGCAAGTCCATCGCCCAGTTCAAGCTGCGCGAGGGCCAGCCCATCGGCGCCCACGTCACGCTGCGCGGGGACCGGATGTGGGAGTTCCTCGACCGGCTGCTGTCGGTCGCACTGCCGCGCATCCGCGACTTCCGCGGCCTGTCGCCCAAGCAGTTCGACGGCAGCGGCAACTACACCTTCGGCCTCAACGAGCAGTCCATGTTCCACGAGATCGACCAGGACAGGATCGATCGCGTCCGCGGGATGGACATCACGATCGTGACGACCGCGAAGAACGACGATGAGGGGCGCGCGCTGCTGAAGCAGCTCGGGTTCCCGTTCAAGGAGATGTGACGTGGCGAAAACCGCACTGATCGCCAAGGCGAATCGCAAGCCCAAGTTCGCCGTCCGGGCGTACAGCCGCTGCTCCCGGTGCGGTCGCCCGCACTCCGTCTACCGCAAGTTCGGCCTGTGCCGGATCTGCCTGCGGGAGATGGCGCACAAGGGCGAGCTTCCGGGCGTGACCAAATCCAGTTGGTAGGGATCGACGCCGCAGGTCCGCAAGGAAACCGCGGCGAGGAAGGCCGGTAGAAGGCCATGACAATGACAGACCCGATCGCAGACATGCTGACGCGGATCCGGAACGCCAACTCGGCGTACCACGAGACCGTGTCCATGCCCGCGTCGAAGATCAAGGTGGGGATCGCGGAGATCCTCAAGCAAGAGGGCTACATCGCCGATTTCGCCGTGGCGGACGCGGAGGTGGGCAGGACCCTGACGCTGAACCTGAAGTACGGACCGCACCGGGAGCGCTCGATCGCCGGGATCCGGCGCATCAGCAAGCCGGGCCTGCGCGTCTACGCCAAGAGCACCCAGCTGCCGCGCGTGCTCGGCGGCCTCGGAGTCGCGATCATTTCCACGTCGTCCGGTCTGCTCACTGAGAAGCGGGCCGCCAAGCAGGGTGTGGGCGGGGAAGTCCTCGCCTACGTCTGGTAGGGAGGCGAAGACATGTCACGTATTGGACGCCTTCCCATTCCGATCACCTCTGCGGTGAAGGTGGATGTCGCGGGCCAGGAGGTCACCGTCACCGGACCGAAGGGGACGCTGAACCTCGCCGCGCCGACGCCGATCACGATCGAGGTGGGCGACGGCCAGGTCACGGTCGCGCGGCCCGACGATGAACGGACTTCGCGGCAGCTGCACGGGCTGACCCGGAGCCTCATCAACAACATGGTCGTCGGTGTGACCGAGGGCTACGCGAAGAACATGGAGATCTACGGCACCGGCTACCGCGTGGTGGCGAAGGGCGCGGACCTCGAGTTCTCGCTCGGCTACAGCCACACCATCCTGGTTGCGGCGCCCGCGGGCATCTCGTTCCAGGTGGACTCGCCGACCAGGTTCAAGGTCATCGGGATCGACAAGCAGCTCGTCGGCGAGACCGCTGCCAAGATCCGCAAGCTGCGCAAGCCCGACCCCTACAAGGGCAAGGGCGTGCGGTACGAGGGCGAAGT
>CAZECO010000201.1:1666-5206 GCA_964510455.1 uncultured Actinomycetes bacterium | reverse complement strand
CTCAGGCGTCGATCCGGGACCGGTCCAGCGTCCCGGCGCCTTCGAAGAGGAACTGTTTTCGGGGGTCGACGTCCTTGCCCATGAGCAGGTCGAACACGTCGGAGGCGGCCGACGCGTCGCCGACCTGCACCCGGCGCAGCGTCCGGGTGGCCGGGTCCATCGTGGTCTCCCGCAGCTGCTTGGCGTCCATCTCGCCGAGGCCCTTGTAGCGCTGCACCGGCTCCTTGATCCGGCGCCCCGCACTCCGCAGTTCGGCGGTCACCCGCTTCATCTCCGCGTCGCTGTAGGCGTAGATGATCTCGGCGGGACGCTTCCCCGCGGCGGGCACCTCGATCCGGTGCAGCGGCGGGACGGCGGCGTAGATCCGTCCCGCCTCCAGCAGCGGCCGCATATGCCGATGGAACAGCGTCAGCAGCAGGCAGCGGATGTGCGCGCCGTCCACGTCGGCGTCGCTCATCAGGATGATCTTGCCGTACCTGGCGGCGTCCAGATCGAACGTCCGCCCCGAACCCGCCCCGACCACCTGGATGATCGCGGAGCACTCGGCGTTCTTCAGCATGTCGGCGGTGGAGGCCCGCTGGACGTTGAGGATCTTGCCCCGGATCGGCAGCAGCGCCTGAAAGGCGGAGTCCCGCGCCATCTTCGCCGTACCCAGCGCGGAGTCGCCCTCCACGATGAACACCTCGCTGCCCTCCGCCGCCCGGGAGCGGCAGTCCACCAATTTCGCCGGCAGGGCGCTGGACTCCAGCGCCGTCTTGCGCCGCGCCACATCCCGGGTCGCCCGGGCCTGCACCCGCGCCCGCATCGCGCCGGCCACCTTGTCCAGCGCGGCCCGGGCCGGCAGCTTGTCGCCGCGCGGCGGGGACGCGAACCAGGCCGTCAGCTCCTTGGCCACCACGTTGCCCACGATCCGGCTCGCCGCGGGGGTGCCCAGGATCTCCTTGGTCTGCCCCTCGAACTGCGGCTCCGCCAGCCGGACCGTCACCACCGCCGTGAGCCCCTCGGTGATGTCGTCCTTGGTGACGGACTCCTCCGACACCTTCAGCACCTTGGCCTCGCGCAGCTGCGTGTTGACGGTCTTGGTCAGCGCCCGCTCGAAACCGGCCAGATGGGTGCCGCCCTTCGGGGTGGCGATGATGTTCACGAAGCTGCGCACATCGGAATCGAAATGGGCCGACCAGCGCAGCGCGACGTCCACCGCCAGTTCCCGGGTCACCTCCTGCGGGGTCATATGCCCCTTGTCGTCCAGCACCGGCACCGTCTCGGTGAAGTGCCCGGTCCCGGCGAGCCGCAGCACCGGCGTCACCGGCTCCCCGATCGACAGGTGCTCCACGTAGTCGGTGATGCCGCCCTTGTGCTGGTAGGTCTCGTCGACCGCCACCTCCGGATGCCGGTCGTCGATCAGCCGGATCCGCAGCCCCGGCACCAGGAACGTGGTCTGCTGCAGCCGCCGCCGGATCTCGTCGAGGTGGTACTCGGCGTCGGAGGTGAAGATCTGCCGATCCGCCCACCAGCGGACCCTGGTACCGGTGCGGCGCGCCGGAACCGACCCGACCACCCGCAGGCCCGCCGCCCGGGTGAAGCCCGCGTCCGGCCCCTCCCCCTCGAACTCCCCGGGCACCCCGCGCTTGAACGAGATGGTGTGGACCTTCCGCTCCCGGTCCACCTCGACATCCAGCCGCGCCGACAACGCGTTGACCACCGACGCGCCCACCCCGTGCAGCCCGCCGGAGGCGCCGTACGACCCGCCGCCGAACTTCCCGCCGGCATGCAGCTTGGTCATCACCACCTCGACACCGGTCATCCGGGTCTTCGGCTCCCGGTCCACCGGGATCCCCCGGCCGTCGTCGCGCACCTCCACCGACCCGTCGCCCAACAGGTGCACCTCGATCGCCGCGCAATGGCCCGCCAGCGCCTCGTCCACCGAATTGTCCAGGATCTCCCACAAACAGTGCATCAGCCCACGCGAATCCGTGGAGCCGATGTACATCCCCGGCCGCTTGCGGACGGCATCGAGGCCCTCCAGCACCTTCAACGAGCGCGCCGAGTAGTCCGCCGTTGCCGCCACCGCTGCTCCTTCCGACATCCGCGCCCCCGAGCCTAGCCGCCACCTCCGGCCCGGCGGTGCTACGCCGGTGGCGAACCGGCGCTGCGGACATTTGCCGGTAGCGGGCTGCTGGTGCCATCGTGAAGGTGTCGCTGGGGAAGGAGGACTCATGTCCACGACCACGCTCGAGCCTGCAGCACTCACGTCCGCGGACCGCTGCGACCGCTGCGGGGCGCAGGCGTTCGTGCGCGTCGTCCTCCCCCATGGCGACCTGTTGTTCTGCGGACATCACTACACGGAGCACGCGGACAAGCTTGGACGGATCGCCCTTCGCGTCGAAGACCGTACCCACCTGCTGAACGCCGACTCCTCCTGACGCTCGGGGTGAACACCGACTCCTCCCGGCTGAGGGCCTGCGCCGTGCTGTGACAGGCTAGGTCCGAGGGAAGGAGCGGCGATGACTCCAGTCCGCGACGATCTGGGCCGCCTCATGGTCCGCAGTGCCGCAGAGATCGCTGCGCTGCCGTGGGAATCGATCGGCATCGAGGGTGTCGAGCACAAGGTCCTGTGGCAGTCCGGGGATGTGGTGATCGGTCTGATCCGGGTTGCCGGCGGCGGTCGAAAGCCGGAGCACGTCCATCTCGGGGCCCATCACCACATCTGGATCACTGCCGGATCGTGCGACATGGTGGGACGGGCCGTCTCAGCAGGTTCTTATGTCTACATCCCGCCCGGTGTCCCTCACGCCGTCGACAATGTCGGCCCGTCCGGGTGCGAGTTCTTCTACACCTATCGCCCCTTGGAGCAGCCGCCAGCGCGGGTCGGCGACGAGTGGGGCAACCCCGTGTGACCCCGATGCCGCCCGACGATCTGCTGCCGTATCCCCTGGCCGGGGCGAACAGCTCCGACGAACGGGGCGCGGTCGCCGGGCCGGCCCACCGCCGTGGTGTTCGCCTACCCGGCGCCGTGACCGCCCTGGCCCTGGGCACCGTCCTCGCGCTACTGGTTGCGGTCGTGTTGTTGTGGGGCCAGCACCGCGCCGATCAGCAGCGGCTCGCCGAGGCCGCCGACCGCCTGGCGGCCGCCGAGTCGGCCGGGGAGCGGAGCGCACGCGCGCTGCACGCCGCGGTTGCCGATCCGCTGACGACTGCTCGAGCCTTCAGCGCGGAAATGGTGGTCGCATCGGCGGCCGTCGGCCGATTCCGAGTGGCGGCCGACCAGCCCGGTGCTGCCGTCGACGACGCGCTGTTCCTGCGAACATTCTTCAGGTCCGATGTTCAACACGACGGATGGCTGCCGCTGACGGGGCGAGGCCACGGTGTCGTTGCGCGTGTGGACCGCCCCCGGGAACCGGGCACCGTGTGGGTGAGCCGGTTGCCGTCGGCGACCGGCGGGGCCCAAGCGCCGACGACGGCCACCTGCCTGGAATTGGACGTCGCGGCGATCGTGGAATCGGTTGCCGGCGGGCGGATCATGGCCAGGGCGGTCGATAC
>CAZECO010000201.1:0-1566 GCA_964510455.1 uncultured Actinomycetes bacterium | reverse complement strand
CGGTCGCGGAGTGCTGGTCATCCCCGGCTTCGGGTTCGGCGACATGGCGACCGTCCCGGTGCAGCTCGCACTCCGTGCGGCCGGATACCGCGTGGTCCTCTCCCAGATCAAGGTGAACGTCCGGTGCGCCGATGCCACCGTCGAAGATCTGGTGCCGGTCGCCGAGCGGGCGGTCGCGGAGAACGGGGGGCAGCCGCTGCACGTGGTCGGGCACAGCCGTGGCGGGATGCTCGCCCGGGGCCTTGCGGTTCGGCGGCCGGACCTGGTGTCCCGCGTCATCAGCATGGGGGCGCCGTTGAACTACGAGTTCGCCTTCTACGAGATCCCGGCGCCCATGGTGCAGGTCGTGCAGCGCCATCAGCAGCAGGATCCCGAGCGCCGCCGGATGCAGTGCAGCACACCGCAGTGCGCCTGCCCCTACATGGTCGCCGCGCACCGGCCGCTGCCGAGCGGCATAGACCTGGTGTCCTTGTACACGACCAGCGACGGCATTGTCGATTGGCGCGCCTGCGTGGTGCCGGGGGCCACGAACATCGAGGTTCCCGGCACGCACCTGGGTATGGGCTTGCGGCCCGAGACCCTGCGGATCGTGCTTCAGCTACTGGCGGACGCGGACAGCAGTCGATCCACGACGGGGACGAACCGGTAGCTGTTCGGGGAGGTCCGCCGCTCGACGACCTGGAGGTCCTGCACCCCGAGCCGCTGCAGCCGCTGCAGCCTCCGCAGCTGCTCCGCCGCAGCGCGGGCGGCTTCCGCCGCGGCCTGCTCCTGCTGGGCTCGGAGTTCTGCCAACTGCTGCGCCGCAGCCAGTTCAGCCTGCGCCGCAGCCAGTTCAGCCTGTGCCGCAGCCAATGCGGCACTCGGTCCGGAGGCCCGGACGGCGCTGGAGCGATCCGTTCCTGCGGCCGGTGCTGCCGCCGCCTGGGACCCGGCCGCCGGCGAGGCAGGCCCCGGGTCCACCGCCGGCTGTGCGGACGATTCCCCCGGAGCTGGGAGGACCTGCGGCAGCACGAAGCGCGCGTAGGCAGCACCCCCGCCGCAGGAGATGTGGATGCCGTCGGGGCAGAGCAGTCCCGGGTGCGACTGGGTGTGTCCGGCCCAGTCGACCAGGGCGACATTGTCTGCTCCCGCGCATTGCGCGAGTGCGGCGTTGCTGCGGGCGGCCACCTCCGGATAGGCCGGAAGGTTGATGGTGACCAGCGTCAACGCGCGATCCGGGCCGACCAGCGACACCAGCTCCTGGCACTGGGCGACGGTCACGCCGCCGTTGGTCCCGAGGTTGACCAGCACCCGCGGCGGCAACGACGCCCCTTGTGCGCGCACCACGCCCAGCCCTTGCGCGAAAGTACGTCCGACGACGGCATCGACGCTGTACCCGGCTGCCGAGATCTGCGGCTGCGCTCCCACCGTGATCGAGTCCCCCACCGCGATCGCATCACTGGCGCCGGCCGGCGGGACGACCGCGAACGAGGCGAAGAGCATGGCGGCGCTCGCCGCCAGCGCCATCGGCCGCCGAACCATGGCCTGTCCCTTCGCCGCGGATATACCGTCGGCTCACGAGTCTAG
>CAZECO010000200.1:0-5248 GCA_964510455.1 uncultured Actinomycetes bacterium | reverse complement strand
GTCACGGTGAAGACCGGCGCCCGATACAACCGCGAGGAAGGCAACGCCGCCCGGGCGCGCATCCTCGCGGATCCGCTCGCGGTCGAGATCGGTGTCGTCTCGGCATCGGTCAACCACGATGGGTCCGGGGTGACCCTCGGCGTCATGGCTGATGAGGTCACCGGCGAGCAGCGTGATCGTCTGGCCCGACTGTCCGGGCTGGCCGCCGGCGAGATCACCATCAACGCAGGGCGGAGAGAGCCCCTCCACTACAGCTGGGCGATCACCCCTGAGCCGTGATCGCGAACTTCCGCACCCGGCCATCCCGCATCCAGTCGCCCCAGATCCGGTGGGCGGCCAGCAGGTCGTCCAGCGCGCGGGACCCGATCTGGGCTTCGATGTCCGCCGCATCGTCGGCGAACGCGCCGCGCAGCGCGTCGACCATGGCCAGTTGGGGCTGCGTGCAGTCGACCTGGTGACAGACCCGCAGGCCGACCCGTCCCAGGTCGGCGAGCAGGTCCGGCAGGGGAGTCAGCCAGACGGTGTCGGACGCCGGCATCCGTTCGCGTTCCGCCGCGGACAGGGGCTGCCCCTCCTCCAGCGTGAAGGCGAAGCGCCCGCCCGGCCGCAGCGTGGCGCGGACCCCTGCGAGCAGCGCCGGCTTGTCGGGGAAGGCGAGCATCGTCTCCAGGAGGAGCACCACATCGAACCGGCCCGGCACAGGCGGGATCGCGGAGACCGCGAAGCGGCACGCCAGGCCTCCGGCCCGCCCGCGGGCGATGGCGATCGCCTCGGCGCTGCGGTCCACGCCCAGGTAGCCGCAGCCCAGCTCGGCGGCAAGGTATCGCCCCGGTCCGGCGACGCCGCAGCACAGGTCAAGCACGGACGTCCCGGGACCGATCCTGGCGTCGGACGCCAGCGACCGGATCTCGCTGGCGCGCATGAAGCTCTCCTGGCCGACGAACTCGCCGGGAGGGAACGCCGCCAGCCTGGCCCGGCGCAGGGCACGGTCGAACGTGGCTCGGTCGGCCTGCCGCATGGCGTCCACGGTGACATCCTCGGGCTAGCGGTTGTTGCACGGGAGGAGCGGCATGAGTGATCCCGCGCGGGCCGGCGCCGATTGGCTGCGGCTGCGTGAACCGGCCGACGCCGCCGCCCGGTCCCGCGAGCTCGTGGACCAGGTCCGAGCGAGCCTGCCCGCCGGCCCGCTCGTCATCCACGACCTGGGTTGCGGTTCCGGGTCGATGGCCCGCTGGCTGTCGGGTGGGCTGCCCGGCCCCCAGCGCTGGATCCTGTCCGACCGGGACGGCGAGCTGCTCGCCCTGGCGGCGGCGGGCCCGCCGGGCAGTGCCTGTGACGGTGCGCCGGTGAGCGTCGAGACGCGTCGGCGCGACATCACCCGGCTGGGCCCCCGCGAGCTGGCTGGCGCGGACCTGATCACCGCCTCGGCGCTGCTGGACATGCTGACCGCCGACGAGCTGGGGCGACTCGCGACCGCGTGCGCCGGCGCGGGCTGCCCGGTGTTGATCGCCCTCAGCGTCACCGGAGGTGTCGACCTGGAGCCCGCCGACCCGCTCGATGTCCGCGTCGCCGAGGCGTTCAACGCCCACCAGCGGCGCACTACCGGCACGGGCAGGCTGCTCGGTCCCGCCGCCGTCGGAGCCGCCGCGGACGGCTTCGCGCGGCTCGGCCTGGAGGTCCAGCTCCGCGACAGCCCCTGGCGGCTCGGCCCCGACCGGGCGGAACTGGCGGCCGCCTGGTTCACCGGCTGGCTCGCCGCGGCCTGCGAGCAGCAGCCGGACCTGGGCGACGCGGCCGCGGAGTACCGACGTCGCCGCCTGGCCGAGGCGGCCGCGGGCCGGCTTGCCGTCACCGTGCGGCACCAGGATCTGCTGGCGGCGTCGGCTGGGGCGGGCTGATCCGGTGGCGGGTCACCCTGGGTGACGACGTTCCGGGCTTGCTTCCCTACTGTAGCGCTAGGGAATGCGGCCCGGGCGACTCGTCGCGATGCGTAACGGTGGCATGTTCCCGCCCCGTCCTGGCTCGTCGAGTTCAGCTCAACGCTGTCACGGGCTTCGCGGCGGCGGGGATTCGGTTGCGCGATCTCCTGTCGTGGTGCTCCGAATTCGCAGGATCCGGTAGATCACGCCGGCGGCGAGGGCGACGATCCCCGTGACGACCGCGGTCGGGGGCAGGGTGGCGACGAGGAGGGCGCAGCCCAGTGCGCCTGCCACCTGCAGCCGGCGTGGGTACCTCCGGTGCCGGGGGTCTTGCGTGAAGGCCGAGAGGTTGGCGATGAGGTAGTACAGCAGCACGCCGAAGGACGAGAACCCGATGGCCGAACGCAGATCGGCGACCATCACCAGGACGCACACCACCACCGCGAGAGCGATCTCGGCGTGGTGCGGCACCGTGAAGCGGGGGTGGACGGCGGCGAGCCACCCGGGCAGGTCGCCGTGCCGCGCCATCGCCAGGGCGGTGCGCCCGACCCCGGCGATGAGGGCCAGCAGCGCTCCCAGCGATGCCGCCGCGGCGCCGACCCGAACAGGGATCGCCGCCCAATCCCAGCCGGCTTGGATAACAGCCTCGGCCAGCGGTGCGGGGGTGCCCGCGACCGCGTCCGGGCCAAGCGCCAGGAGCAGGCAGACGCCCACGACGGCGTAGACGGCGATCGCCAGGAACAGCGCGGTCATGATCGCCCGGGGTATCGCCCGTTGGGGGTCGCGGACCTCTTCGCCCATGGTGGCGATGCGGGCGTATCCGGCGAAGGCGAAGAAGAGCAGGCCGGCCGACTGCAGGATCCCGTACCAGCCGCCGACCCACCAGTCCCAGGCACTGGGCGGAGCGCCGGCCTGCCCGAACACGCACGCGGCGACGACGACGGCCAGGGACGCCAGCACGATCGAGACGATGATCCGGGTGAGCCCGGCGGTGCGGGTGACGCCGCGGTAGTTGACGGTTGCCAGGAGGATGACCGCGGCGACGGCGACGGGTTTGCTCCAGCCCTCGGGCGCGGCGTAGAGCCCGAAGGTCAGCGCCATTGCGGCGCAGCTCGCTGTCTTCCCGATAACGAAGCACCAGCCGGCCAGGAACCCCCACCAGTGGCCCAATCGTTCCCGGCCGTAGATGTAGGTGCCGCCGGAGGTGGGGTACTGGGCGGCCAATTGCGCCGAGGCGGTTGCGTTGCAGAGGGCGATAAGTCCGGCGATCACCAGGCCGACGAGCAGCCCGGCCCCGGCGGCGGCAGCGGCGGGGGAGAACGCCGCGAACACGCCCGCGCCGAGCATGGAACCCAGTCCGATGACGACCGCGTCCCCCGTCGAGAGCCTGCGCGCCAGCCGGTCCTGGGGGCTCATGAACGAGTCCGTCGGCGTCGCAGGTCCCGGGTTGCGCCCTCTCCTCGTCGGTGGGCCGGTACGGGCTGCGCTCCACCGGTCACCTCACTCCTGCCGAGGGTCACCCAGTCACCAGTCCCGCAGCCGGCGCAACGTGCAGCGTAGACAACGCGCATGCAGCAACCGTATTCGGAACCGTAGGAAGCGGGGCGCGTCACCCAGCGGGACTTGCCTCGAACGATCGCCACGCCGGCGCGCGTGGCCAGCCCTGACCATGCCCCTGCCCTGGGCGGCGAACCGGCGCCTTCCGGATCGCCGCGTTGCCGGGTGCCTGCGGCGGCACAGGCGGGCAGCGCCTCGAATCGCGTTCCGCCTTTGGAAGTGCGGCCAGCGTCGGGCCAGTGTCGCCCTTCGGCATGCGGGCGCGGGGTTGTGAAGTCGGGCCTTCGGGAGGAGGGGGTCCGCGACGTGTCCTTCGGCCGCGGCGACGTCGTGGTCGCGGGCAGCGGTGCCCTCGCCCACAATCTCCTGCATCCAGGCGGGGCCGCCGCGGCGAATCACTAGCAGAACGTCGCTACGACCCAGGAGGAAGCATGCCCATCAGGAAATCCATCGCCGGATTGACCGCCGCCGCCGCGCTCGCCGGTGGCCTCGCACTCGCGGCTCCGGCCCAGGCGGCCTCACCGGGCAGCCTCGCCGGGGTTCTCGGCGTGGGCAACCAGTCCCTCGGCCTCGATTCCACCGTCAACGACGACTTCGACATCCTGCGCGAGGCGGTAGAGGCGGTGCTGGCCGCCAAGCCAACCTCACCCGTCGGCGTCCTGGCGGACGGATCGACGCCGGTCACCGCCTTCATCCCCAACGACCGGGCGTTCCAGGTCTTCGAGCGGAGCCTCACCGGGACCTGGGAGCGCAGCGAGGCGGCCGTGCTGAACGGGATCGTCGCCGCTGCCGGAACCCTCGGGAATCCCATCGACGTGATCGAGCAGGTGCTCCTGTACCACGTGCTGCCGGGCGTGGCGGTGGACAGCGGCACGGTGCTGGGCCTCAAGGGGGCGCCGAAGGCCCATCGGACCTTCGCCATGGCCAACGGCGGAACGATCACGGTCAACGTCCTCAGCAGCAGCCCGCGCTGGCCGATCGTCACCCTCGCCGACAAGGACCGCGACGCCTTCGATCCCTTCCTGGTGAAGTCGAAGCTGGACATCAAGGCCGGCAGCCAGATCGCGCACGGCATCGGCTTGGTCCTGCGCCCGCTGGACCTGCCGCGGGGCTGACGCGGCGACCGGAGGAAGTGGCGCGGCTCGGGACCGCTGGTCCCGGGCCCGCCCCTTCGTGCGCAAGCAACAAGCATGAGTCTGCTCGCTGGCTCGCACGAGTGGGCGCGCGGGAAACGAGAATTCCTGCACCCCGTGTGCCATGGGGGTCCGAACAATGGGTGTGCACAGCGAGATCGCGACCTCGACACCGGCACCCGTTTGCGCGGCCGCCGCCGTCGCGGGAAGAATGCCTCAGACAGGCGATGCGATCGGGGGAGCCGTGGCAGGTGAGCGGCCCCGTGCACGGCCGGGGTGATCCCGTGCGCGGCCAGCTGCTTGAGCGTGTGCACGGTGACCCACACCCGTCCCTTGCCGACGCGCGCGCCGGCGGCCAGGCCGGGGTCGGGCAGACCCCAGTAGGGCCAGTCCCACGCGTCGACCAGGTAGTAGCCGGGGCGCTCCCGACCGTCCCAGGCGGCCTGCGGCCCGGTCCGGTGCACCAGGTCCTCGACCCCGAGCTCCAGGCCGCGCCACGGCGCCAAATAGGAGGCGTTGCGGTCGTAGCCGTGGACGTAGCGCAGACCCTGCTCGGCCGGATCCTCGGGGGCCGGAGGGTCGACCAGACACCGATGAGTGCTTCGAGGGGGGAAGGTGTTCCGGCCCCGGACCGCTCCG
>CAZECO010000199.1:0-5264 GCA_964510455.1 uncultured Actinomycetes bacterium | reverse complement strand
ACCGCGGCGGAGGTGCCGTGCGAGTCCGACGGCGTGCTGAAGATCGGCAACATCCTCCCGCAGACCGGCAGCCTGGCGTTCCTCGGTCCGCCGCAATTCGCCGGTGTCGCGCTGGCCGTGCAGGAGATCAACGCGGCCAACGGGGTCCTCGGCGCGCCCGTCGAGGCGTTCGACGGCGACTCTGGGGACACCACCACGAACATCGCCGTCACCAATGCCGATGAGATGCTGCAGCGCGGCGTCGATGTGGTGGTGGGTGCTGCGGCGTCCGCCGTCACCAAGACGATCATCGACAAGCTCACCACCGCGGGCGTCCTGCAGATCTCCCCGGCGAACACCTCCACCGAGTTCATCAATTGGCCGGACAAGGGCCTGTTCTTCCGCACCGCGCCCGCCGATCAGTTCCAGGGGGCGGTGCTGGCCGAGGTGGCAACCAACGACGGCGTGACGCGGCCCGCGGTGCTGGCCCGGCAGGACTCCTACGGCGAAAGCCTGGCGACGACGTTCGCGAACAACTTCACGAGCGCCGGCGGCACCCTGGCGATTGCTCCCGTGATCTACGACCCCGACGCCGAAGGGTTCGAAACCGAAGTCGGGCAGGTCAAGGCCGCTTCCCCGGACGGCATCGTGCTGATCGGCTTCCAGGAGTCCTCCAAGATCATCCAGGAGATGATCAAGCAGGGCATCGGTCCCAACGCCGTCAAGCTCTTCCTGGTCGACGGCAACATGTCGAACGCGCTGTTCCAGGACCTCGCCGCGGGAATCATGGCGGGCACGAAGGGCACCCTGCCGGGTGCGGAGGCTGCCGACGAGTTCCGGCAACAGTTGTTGGCCATCGACGCCGGCCTCACCGACTTCTCCTACGGAGCTGAGGCCTACGACGCGGTGAACCTGGTGGCCCTGGCAGCCCAGGCAGCACAGTCCGACTGCGGCAAGGACATCGCGACCAAGATGCAGGAGGTCAGCAGCGGCGGTACCAAGTGCACCAGCTTCCCCGAGTGCAACACCCTGCTCGCCGACGGGCAGGACATCGACTACGACGGCCGATCAGGTCCGGTTGAGTTCGCTGACAACGGAGATCCGACGCAGGCGGTGATGGGCGTCTACCTGTACGGCGCCGACAACAAGTTCACTCCTGTCGATTTCGTCGCAGGCGACGTGCCGGAGCTTCCGGCGATGTAGCAGCGGTCACAGATCCGTGGCGGGGGCTCCTGCGCGTGGGGAGGGGCCCCCGCCACCTGTCTGCGGGGAACGGGTCCGAGTGCAGCGGCCCCCCGCTACGCCTTGGCGAGCGTCCCGAGATACAGCTCGATGACCTTCGGGTCGTTCGCCAGGTCCCGCCCGGTGCCGGTGTAGGCGTTGCGGCCCTGATCCAGCACGTACGCGCGGTCGACGATCTGCAGGCAGCGGCGCGCGTTCTGCTCGACCATGATGACGGTCACCCCCGAGGCGTTGATGGCCTTGACCCGCACGAACACCTCGTCCTGCATCGACGGGGAGAGCCCCGCGCTCGGCTCGTCGAGCAGCAGCAGCGAGGGCTCCATCATCAGTGCCCGGCTCATGGCCACCATCTGCCGCTCCCCGCCGGACAGCGACCCTGCGCGCTGCTTGCGCCGTTCCCGCAGCGCGGGGAAGATCTCCGCGACCCGGTCGAAGCGCTCCGCGAACCTCGCCGGCTGCTGGTAGGCACCCATCTGCAGGTTCTCCTCGATGGTCAACGATGGGAACACGTTGTTGGTCTGTGGGACGAAACCGACCCCCAGCCCGACGAGCTTGTCGGCGCGCAGATTCGTGATGTCGCGGTGGTAGAGCAGCACGTGCCCCGCGCTGATCCGGACCAGGCCGAACATCGCCTTCAGCAGCGTCGACTTCCCGGCGCCGTTCGGACCGATGATGCCCACCAGCTCGCCGGCCCCGGCATAGAAGTCGCAGCCGTTGAGGATGTCGACCCCCGGCAGGTACCCCGCTGTCACCTCGTTGGCGATCACCATGGCGTCCGAAGAGGCTGCGAGGTGCAGCTCGCGGTCCAGGAGCTCGGTCGCGCGGGGCGCCCGGGTGCCCATCTGCGCATCGACCTGGAGCTCGCGGAGGAATTCGTCATCGCCCGGTTCGATGCCTCGAGGGTCGGGGTGCACCGGGGTCATCGCTCCTCCGTGAGGCTGCTGCCCGACTCGGTCAGCGCCTGGTCGTGATGCGCTCCGAGGTAGGCGTCGATCACGATCGGATCGCGCATCACCTCATCCGGCGGACCCTCCGCGATGACGGCGCCCTGGCCCATCACGATCACCCAGTCGGACACGTTGCGCACCATGTCCATGTCGTGCTCGATGAAGAGCACGGTCATGCCGTCGTCGCGCAGCCCCTTGATGTGGTGCAGCAGCGACTGCGTCAGCGCCGGGTTGACGCCCGCCATCGGCTCGTCGAGCATCACCAGCTCCGGCTCGGTCATCAGGGCGCGCGCCATCTCCAGCAGTTTGCGCTGCCCGCCGGACAGGCTCCCCGCATACTCGTCGCGCTTGCCCGCCAGGTTGAACCGGGCGAGCACCTGCTCGGCGCGCGCCGTAACGGCCTCCTCCTGCCGTCGCCACAGGGCGGGGACCAGCGCGGCGAAGAAGGACTCCCCGCGCTGGCCGGTGGCCGCCAGCCGCATGTTGTCCAGCACCGTCAGTCGCGACAGAGCCTTGGTGAGCTGGAAGGTGCGGACCATGCCGAGCTGGGCCACCCTGTACGCCCGCGCGCCCGCCAGCTCGGTGCCGTTGAACTGCCAGACCCCGGCGTTGGGCCGGTCGAATCCGGTGAGGATGTTGAACAGCGTCGTCTTGCCCGCTCCATTGGGGCCGATCAGCGCCGTGATGGAGCCGCGCTGCACCTCCAAATGCTGCACATCGACAGCGTCCAGGCCGCCGAAGCTGCGGACGATCCCGTCGCCGACGAGGATCGGGTCCGGCTTCGAGGCGCCGGGCCGTCGCGCGACCCCTGCCAGCGCCTCGGCGGCCGCGGCGGCGGGTGTGCTTCCTTGGTCATCGGGCATCGAAGGCCAACTCCTTCTTGTCTCCCAGGATCCCCTGCGGCCGGAAGATCATCAAGAGCATGAGCGACAGGCCGAGGATCCAGAAGCGCACCTGCCCGACCTGCGTCGAATCGATGAAGGTGATGACCCCGGTGCGCACCAGTTCGGTCAGGGCGATGTTGATGAAGACCAGCAGGAACCAGAAGAGCATCGCACCCAGCACCGGACCGAACACGCGTGCCGCCCCGCCGAGGATCATCGCCGCCCAGGCGAAGAAGGTCAGGGCGGTCGCGTAGTTGTCCGGCTGCACCGACTGGTTGGACAGCGCGAAGATGAATCCGCCGAGCGCTCCGATCAGGCCGCCGAGCACCAGGGACTGCAGCTTGTACGAGAACACGTTCTTGCCGAGGGCCCGCACCGCATCCTCATCCTCGCGGATCCCCTTCAGCACGCGCCCCCACGGGGACCGCATCGCCAGGAACACCACCAGGCACGACGAGGCGACCAGCGTCCAGCCCACGACCGTCACCCACAGGTCGTTGCGGCTCAGGTGGATCGGTCCGGCATTCAGCCCCGAGTCGAAGGGGTTGAGCGCGTAGAAGTCCGCAGCGAATCCGTTGATGCCGTCCGCACCCCCGAAGGTGTCCCGGAAGGTGACGGAGCGGGCGGTGAGCCTGATGATCTCCGCCGCGGCGAGGGTCACGATGGCGAGGTAATCGGCGCGCAGCCGGAGCGTGGGGATGCCGAGCAGGAGGGCGAACACGATCGCGGAGAGGACGCCGGCGAGGATCCCGACCCACAGGGATTGCGAGAAGGTGACGACGGCGACAGCCAGTCCGTACGCACCGACGGCCATGAATCCCGCCTGGCCGAAGTTGAGCAGCCCGGTGTAGCCGAAGTGGACGTTCAGGCCGACGGCCGCCAGCGCGAAGATCACCGCCTGGACGCCGATGCCCTGGGTGATGGCCTGTCCGAAGATGAGTCCCCAGTCCATGCTCATCCGATCCGTTCCGGGCGGCCCAGGATGCCCTGCGGCCGGATGAGCAGGAGCACGATCAGCACCACCAGCGCCCCGAGCTCCTTCAGCTCGGGAGGGATGATCAGCGTGGACAGCTGGATCAGCACGCCGACGATGAGGGAACCTACCAGGGCGCCGAAGGCGGAGCCCAGCCCGCCCAGCACGACCCCGGCGAACACCAGCATCAGCATTGCGAAACCCTGCTGCCAGCTGACCCCGTTGTTGAGCGAGAAGATGATGCCGCCCAGTGCGGCCAGCGTCGTTCCGATGATCCACACGCGGCTGATGACCCGCTCGACGTCGATCCCGGAGGCAGAGGCCAGCGCGGGGTTGTCGGAGATCGCACGGCTCGCCTTGCCCATCCGTGATCGCAGCAGCCAGGTGATCGTGGCGGCGAGGGCGAGGATGGCCACGCAGGATGCGATCAGGGACTTCGGCGTGATCGCGATCGGCCCGATCTGCAGCCCCGCCTGTCCGGCGTAGTCGTACTGGCGGAACGATCCGCCGAAGAAGAACAGGAAGACGTAGCGCAGCAGGATCCCGAACCCGATCGAGACCACCAGCATCGCGATCAGGCTCGTACCGCGCCTGCGCAGGGGCCGCCACAGGCCGGCATCCTGCGCCCATCCGAATGCGGCGCTGAGCAGCAGGGCAAGGATCGCGGATACCACGAAGGGCAGCCCGATGATGGCGTTGAACAGCAGGGCTGCCAGCGCCCCGAAGGTCATCAGGTCGCCGTGCGAGAAGTTGGTCAAGCCGGTCGTCCCGAAGATCAACGACAGGCCCACCCCGGACAGGGCGATGATCAGGCCGAAGACCAGGCCGTCCACCAGGAGCTGCGCAGCCTGGGCGATCTTCCCGCCGCCGGAGACCGCTGCCTCGCCCACCGGGAACTGGACGGTCTTGGCGTTGCTGTAGATGGTGACGGACAGCTCGCTGCGCTCCGGATCGCGCAGCTCGACCCCCTCCGGGAGGGTCTCGGTGTCCAGCGACACGGTGTAGGTGCCCGCGGAAGGGACCGGCACCGACCAGGTCCCGTCCTGCGCTGTGGTGGCTGTCTCGCTGAAGCCGTCCTCGTTGCTGACCGTGATCTCGACGTCCGGGATAGGTTCGCCGTCCTCGTCGATGAGGACGCCGCGGATGTCAGGGGCATCCTGAGCGCCGGCGGTGGGGGGCGCGGCGACGACCAGCAGCATGGCCAGGGCGACCAGGGCCAGCATCGTCCAGGCGCGAGCC
>CAZECO010000198.1:0-5297 GCA_964510455.1 uncultured Actinomycetes bacterium | reverse complement strand
TCGCTCGGCGGCCACGACCACGGCGGGTCCTCCAGGTACAGCGCCGAGACCAGGTCGGGGTGGTGTGCGGCGACGGCCACAGCCGTTGCGGCACCCATCGAGTGCCCGCCGACCACGACCGGCCGGCCGGCCCTCTGCGCCGCAGCGGCGATGTGATCCGTCGCGACGTCAGCCAGGAAACCGAGTTCCAGTGCGGCGCTCTCGGGCATCCGTTCTCCGGCGTGGCCCGCAGCGGCGGGTGTTGAAACCCGCACGTCTGCGTCGACCGCGGCCAGCAGCGGGCTCCAGCACTCCGGCGAATCCCCGAAGCCGTGCAGCAGCACCGCAGGTGCGTTAGCCAACGAATCCACTCCGGCCTCCCGCCCCCAGGGTTTCATGCTCGCCCGCTGCTCGCTGTGTCGGGCGCACGGCAGAGATCGTGTGACCTGCCTCACGTTGGCGTTTGTCTACCGCACCTACGGGCATGCCAGTCCTACCGGAACGGCAAACCCCCGCCATGGCCGGGACCGAGAGGAGCCATTCATGACGAAGGCACGGATGACCGGATCGAACCGACGACTCGCGCTGATCGGCGCTGGAGGCGTGCTTGCGGTGGCCCTCGGTGCGGTCGTTGTCGCCCCATCGATGGCTAGCATCGGCACTGATGCCGTGATGCTGACGACCACGCAGTCCACCGTAGCCGACGCAGTTGCCGAGGCGGAGGCGGCTGCCGCCGCTGAGGCTGCGCATGCGGCGCAGGTGCAGCAGCAGCTCGACGCTGTCGTCGACCTTGCCCTCGCCCAGGAGGGCGACTCGTACGCGATGGGAGCTTCCGGCCCCGACACCTTCGACTGCTCCGGCTTCACGATGTGGGTCTACGACGTGGCCCTCGGGGTCTCGCTGCCCCACAACACCCATGCGCAATGGAACGCTATCGAGGACACCTGGTACGCGGGCGAGAAGGAGCCTCAGCCCGGCGACATCGTGTTCTTCTTCGAGAACGGCGCCGACCACGTCGGCCTGTATATCGGAGACGGCATGATGATCCACGCTGAGAATCCTGGTTCCGGCGTCATCGTCTCGCCCATCTACTCCGGCTACTGGGCGGACAATCTGACGGGCTTCGGCCGGATCGTCCACTGAGACGCAGGCTCTGCGGGCGCGCGAGAGGTTTCCGAGCGAACGGCATGTCACAGTAAGGTCACAGACTCTTCGCAAAAATCACTCAGAGTCTTCGCTGGTTCCTTGATTCCCGGCGGCTGTCGCTGCATAGTTGTGGAATGGCGCTGGAATTGAACCCTATTAGCGAAACCTGCGAGAACTGCGGACATGGCGTCCGCGTCACCGATCGATTCCGGGACTACTCCACGACCAGGGGTCCGATGGCCGAGCATGTCGTCACGAAGTGCGACGCTTGCGGTCAGGAGCACCTGCTGCATCTGGCGGCGCAGGCGCTCGGCGGTCGACGCTGACCGCTCAGGCGATCCCGGCTGTGCTGTCGGACGGCGGCTACTCCCCGCCGATATCGCGGTCGTAGGCGTCCAGGACCACGGAGTTCGATCGCAGTTCGAGGCGGCGCAGCCGGCGCAGCACGCCGCGGATCTCGCTCGTGAGTTCGGTCAGCCGCCCGTCGTCGCCAGCGGACTGCCCTGCGGAGATCCGGACCCGGACGATGTCCTCCTCCAGCGCTTCGGATTCCTCTTCCAGCTGACGCAGGCTGCCGTACAAGTGCGGCGCGTCGATGCGGATCTGCTCCTCCAGCGCCGCGCGTCCGCTCGGGTCCATCCGCAGATTCGCCACGCGGGCGCTCAGGGCGTCCAGACAGGCGACGAGATCCACCCACCATTGCGCTACGTAGCGCCGATGGGCGAGCAACGACTCAGTTCGAGCGACCAGCTCGGTCAACCCAGACCCGCCTGCTGCGGGCTCGATCGTGACGGTCATGGCGACTCCCGGTGCTCGGTTGCCCCCGTTCTTCGCTTCAGGATGCTACGATCCTCGTCTTATCTCCAGCAGTACCCGTTCCCAAGTTCGTCGCAGTTTGGTCCCGCTCATTGGGCGTCCTCGGACGCTCGCAGGCCGAAGCGGCGCAGAACCGTCGCCACGCCGGCCGGTTCTTCGAACTCAGTCGCTGCCCGTCGCAGGGCGACGACGGTCACGTCGTCACGGTTCCAGTCGACCGCGCGCTGCCGCGCGGCACCCATCAGCCAGGACACGAGGGCCTCCGGCTCCCGCTGGTCGTCCGGCATCTCGGCCAGCCATGCGTGCAGTTGTCCCTCGCCGAGCTCATTGCCCTGGAAATCGTGGGATTCGACGAGACCGTCGCTGTATAGGACCAGCGTGTGCCCCGGCGGCAGCATCGCCTGCCCGATCTCCCAGCGTCCGCCGAGCCACGACAAGATCGGACCGGTCCGGGGGAGTGTTTCCACCACAGCACCTGCCGAGTCGATGATCAGCGGTTCATGGTGGCCGGCGTTGATGTAGCGCACATGACCGGTCGGAGGGTGCACGCAGACCGCGGCCACGGTGGCGAACCGGCTGGAGTTGCTCTCGAAGACCTCCGCAGCGCTGGTCGCCATCTCTCCGATGTCCTTGCCCGCCAGCAGATCGCGTTTAATCGCCAGCTTCAGCTGCATGGCGGCGATCCCGGCTGCGGCACCGTGCCCGGAGATGTCGGCGACGACCACGGCAGCCTCCCCCGTGGGAAGCAGGGCCGAATCCCACCAATCGCCGGCGAGGACGCCCTCCGCCGGCTGGAGTGCCCCGAAGATGGACAGCCCGGCGGCGGAGACCGCCTCGCCGGCGGCCAACTCCTCGCGGATGGCTGCCACGACCGGTGCGTTCTGATCCAGTGCTTCCCGCGCCGAGCGCGCCTCGTCGATCTCCGACACCAACAGGCGCCTCATCTCCTCCACGTCGACGCCGAGCGCCTGCAGCTCTGTCGGGCCCTTCGGCTCGATCGTGCGGGTGTGCTCGCCCTGCTGCGCGATCAGCCGGATCTGGCTCCTCATCTCGTCCAACGGGGCCAGCAGGCGGTTGCGCGCGAGGTAGAAGCCGAGCACCAGGGAACCGCACAGCAGCACGACGGTGAGCATCACCGTCCGGATCAGGCGGAAGTTCAGGTCCGTGAGGTCGGTGAACGCCACTGCCCGCCGCTCCTCGATCAGCGCTCGCAGGGTCAGTGCATCGGACTGCATGGTGACGAAGAGGTCCTCGGCGGAAGGACTGTGGAAGGTCGCCAGGGCGGCCTCTTGTTGGCCTGCCCGGACCGCATCGATCGTCGGCTGCGCCACATCTTCGATCCACTGCTGCCGCGTGGTCGCCACCCAACCCACGACATGACTGAGCTGCGGGTCGGGGGCCAGAAGGCTCGCGAGCTGTTGCAGTGCCAGGTCCGACCGCCGGGAGCCGTCGACGTACGGGGCGAGATCCGGCTCCTGCTGCGTGAGCAGGAAGTTGGCCACTCCCCGGTTCATATCGCTGATCGCGGTCTCCAGCACCGCCGCCTGTGCGAGGGCGGGGTCGTAGACCATAAGGACGTCGTTGACCGAGGCGGTGACCGCGACCGTCTGCCGGAACAGGAACGCGCCGAACAGCAGCAGGAGGGCGACGCCGATGGTCAGTGCCAGCAGGGCGGACCGGCGCACACTCACGCCTGCAGGCTAGCGCTGCTCGGCCCTCGCCGACGGGCGGCGGCGATCAAGCCTAGGCTTGACCAATGACGGTCTCCGGATTCCAGCCCCCCGTCGGACAACTCCCGCGGCTGCGAGCCGATCTGGCCGGCCTGCCGTCCTACAAGGCCGGCCGGCGACCAGCGGCTGGCGCCGGCCCGGCGTACTCGCTGGCCAGCAACGAGAACCCCGCCCCGCCGAGCCCCGCGGTCCTCGAGGCGATCCGTGCGGCTGCCGGTCAGGCCCACCGATACCCCGACCCGGCGAGCACGGCGCTGGTCGCGGCACTGGCCGAGCATCTGGCTGTGCCCGCGGCGAGCATCGGGCTGGGGACCGGGTCGGTCGCGCTGTGCCAGGCTGCGGTGACCGCGGCAGCGGGGCCCGGCGATCAGGTGCTGTACGCGTGGCGCTCGTTCGAGGCCTACCCGATCATCACCCGTACCGCGGGTGCATCACCGGTCGAGGTCCCGCTGTTGGACGATGGACGGCACGACCTGCAGGCGATGGCTGCAGCGGTGACGGACCGCACGCGTGTCGTCTTCCTGTGCTCCCCGAACAATCCGACCGGGCCGGTGCTGAGCCGGGGCTCGGTCCTGCGGTTCCTCGACGCGGTGCCGGACGACCTCCTCGTCGTGCTCGATGAGGCGTACTGCGAGTACGTGACGGATCCGGACGCGGTGGACGGCATGGGGCTGGTGCGGCGCCACCGCAATGCGGTCCTGCTGCGCACGTTCTCCAAGGCCTATGGTCTGGCCGGCCTGCGCGTGGGCTACGCGGTCGGCCACCCGGACCTGATGGCGGCACTGAGGCTGGTCGCCCTGCCGTTCGGGGTCTCGAGGGTTGCGGAGGCGGCCGCAGTCGCCGCGCTGCAGGAGCGGGACGAGGTGATGCGTCGGGTGGCCGCGACGGTCGGCGAGCGGCGGCGGGTCGTCGCCGCGCTGCAGGCCGCCGGATGGCGGTGCCCGCGCTCCGAGGGCAACTTCGTGTGGCTTGCGCTCGGGGAGGAGTCCGAGCGGTTCGGCGCCGAGTGTGCAGCAGTCGGCCTCACCGTGCGCGGCTTCCCCGGGGAGGGCGTGCGGGTGACGGTCGCCGAACCCGAGGCCAACGACCGGTTCCTCGAGGTGGCGACGGCCTGGCAGGCGGCACGAGCCTGACGCTGCGGCCCCGCCGGGCGCCTCATCCTTGCGGCGACACGCGTGCGACCTTCCCCGTCCCGGACAGATAGCCGAACGCCACCGCCGCTCCGACGACGCACATGACCGCGCAGATCAGCATGGCGGTGCGGTAGGGGTCGAAGAAGCCGCTGCCCGTGGAGTCGGTGTCGAAGCCCGCTGCCAGCGGCACCACAGCGATCGCCATCAGCCCGGCGATCCTGGCGACCGCGTTGTTGATCCCGGATCCGATCCCCGACTGTGCCTGGGGGATGTCGCCGAGCGCGGTGGAGGTGATGGGGGCGACGACAAGGGTCAGCCCGACGGCGAACAGCAGCACCGCCGGCAGCATCGGATAGAGATAGGTGTCGCCCGGGCCGATGGTGGCCAGGATGGCGATACCACCGGCCATCAGCAGGGGGCCGGCGGTGAGCAGCGGCCGAGCGCCCAGGACGGGGACGAGGGCGCCGACCCGGCTCGACCCCAGGGCGAGGAT
>CAZECO010000197.1:0-5300 GCA_964510455.1 uncultured Actinomycetes bacterium | reverse complement strand
CGGCGCGAATACCCCACGGCGATCGGTCCGGTGGACCTGCTGTGCCGGGACGCCGACGGCGCATGCGTGGCGGTGGAGGTGAAGCGCCGCGGCGATATCGACGGCGTGGAACAGCTGTCCCGCTACCTGGAGCTGCTGAACCGGGACCCGCTGCTCGCCCCGGTCGGCGGCGTGCTTGCCGCTCAGGAGATCAAACCGCAGGCCAGAACCCTTGCCGGCGACCGCGGGCTGCGCTGCGTCATCCTGGACTACGATGCGCTCCGCGGGCGCCCTGTCAACTCGCTGTTGTTGTTCTAGGTTCGACTACGCAGAGTTATGCATCGGGAGAGTACCCTACTCTTGGGAGAGTTGTGGGCAAGGGGGCAGAAGTGGGAGCGGCTGGTATCGGAGTGTCCGAGATGGGTTCCGCCTCGTGGCGCGTGAGGTACGCCTCCGCAATCGATGCGCTGCCGCGCCACGGCAAGTCGAACTACGGCGCTCCCGCCTACTCCCGCTTCATCAACCGGCCGCTGGGCCGGCGCCTGGCCGCAGCGGCCTTCGCGGCCCGGATGACGCCGAACCAGGTGACCGGCATCAGCGCCGCCTTCTCCTTCACCGGCATCGTGCTGCTGGTGCTGCTGCCCCCGACGGCGGCGCTCGGCATCGGTGTGTCCCTCCTGCTCGCGATCGGATACGCCCTCGATTCCGCCGACGGGCAGCTCGCCCGGCTGCAGGGCGGCGGCCGGGCGGCCGGCGAATGGCTCGACCACACCGTTGACATGGCGCGGACCGTCATGCTGCACGCAGCCGTACTCCTCGCGTGGCTGCACTTCGGCGACATCAGCTGGGTCCAGGCGATCATCCCGCTCGGCTTCGCCGCGATCTCCGTTGTGGCGTTTTTCGCGTGGCTGCTGGTGGACCTGCTCCGGCGCGCCTCACCGGGGACTCCGGCGGGCGACAAGCCGCAGGGTGCTCCCCTGGCGCGGTCGCTCCTCCGCCTGCCGCGCGATTACGGACTGCTACTGTGGATCTTCGTCCTCTGGGGGACGCCGCTGTTCGGCTGGGTCTATGGGCTGCTGCTGGCGGCCAACGCGGCGATCCTCGCGCTGGCGCTGCCGGTCTGGTACAAGCAGGCCGCCGCGCTGCCCAGGGCGAAGGCTGAGAACAAGGCCTCCCACGGCGTCGTGGGCTACATCCCGGGCGTCTACGACATGTTCCATGTGGGCCACCTCAACATCCTTCGCAATGCGCGGGCCAACTGCGACTACCTGATCGCCGGCGTGGTCACCGATGAGCGTGCCGAGGCGGTCAAGGGCCGCAGACCGGTCATCCCGCTGGACGAACGGCTGGAGATTGTGAACTGTGTCGGCCTGGTGGACGAGGTCGTTGTCGACGACTCCGTGGACAAGGCGCAGATCCTGCAGAAGGTGCGCTTCGACGTCATCTTCAAGGGCGACGATTGGAAGGGCACCCCGAAGGGCGACCAGCTGGAAGCGAGCATGGCCGCCGCAGGGGTCAGAGTCCACTACTTCCCGTACACGAAGACCACCTCGAGCAGCATGCTGAGGCAACGAATCACCGAATGACCGCCGCAGCACCTCCGCTGCCCTGATCAGGACGCCGTGAGCTGCCGGCCCGCGACCGACCGAACGGCCAACGCTTGCCGGCAGCCTCAGTCATAGGTGTAGAACCCCTTGCCGGACTTTCGTCCGAGGTCTCCCGCTGAGATCATCCGGCGCAACAGTTCCGGGGGGGCGAACTTCTCATCCTGCGTGTCCGCATAGATGTTGGCGGATGCGTTGGTGAGGATGTCCACGCCGGTGAGGTCCGCGGTCTGCAACGGGCCCATGGCGTGGCCGAACCCGAGCCGACATGCCGTGTCGACGTCCTGCGCCGAAGCCACGCCGCTCTCGACGAGCCTCACCGCCTCCATGGCCAGGGCGCTGATGAGCCGCGTGGTCACGAACCCGGCGACGTCCCGGTTGACGACCACGCAGGTCTTCCCCACCGCCTCGGCGAACTCCCGGGCGGCCGCCAGCGTTGCGTCGGAGGTCTTGTAGCCGCGGATCAGTTCGCACAGACGCATCATCGGCACCGGTGAGAAGAAGTGCGTGCCCACCACGGATTCCGGGCGCGAAGTTGCGGCCGCGATGGTCGTGATCGGGATGGCCGAGGTGTTGGTCGCCAGCACGGCCTGCGGGGCCGCGAGCTCGTCCAGCACCCCGAACAGCTCGCGCTTGACGTCCACGTTCTCGAAGACCGCCTCGATGATCAGGTCCGCCTCGGCGGCCGCAGCCAGGTCGGTGGTCGTGGCGATGCGATCCAGCGCCTGTCCGGCCTGGGCCTCGGTCAGCTGGCCTTTGGCCGCGAACCTCTCCAGCGACGCCCGGATGCCCGATGTGCCCCGCTGCAGGGCCTGCCCGGTGATGTCCCGCAGCACGACCTCATAGCCGGCGACCGCCGCGACCTGGGCGATGCCCGACCCCATCAAACCGGCACCGATGATCATCACCTTGGTCATGCGTCAGCCCCTTCGTCCCTGCCTGCCAGCGTAGGTGCGGCGCCCGGCGAGCCCGCGCCGGGGTCATGCCGTGCGGCGCTCGATGGACGCCCCCAATCCGCGCAGGTCTGAGACGAAGTCCGGATAGCCCCGATCGACGTGCTCCACGTTGTGCACCGACGTCACCCCGTCGGACACAAGCCCTGCGAGAACCAGCGACGCCCCAGCCCGGATGTCGGTCGCCTCCACCGGCGCTCCGGACAGCAGCGGGCGGCCGCGCACGATCGCGTGATGCCCTTCGATCTTGACGTCGGCCCCGAGCCGGACCAATTCGTTGACGAACTTGAAGCGTGCTTCGAAGAGGTTCTCGGTGACCATCGCCGAACCCTCGGCGACGGCGTTCATGGCGATGAACTGCGGCTGCAGATCGGTGGGGAATCCCGGGTACGGCAGGGTCACGATGTCCACCGCCTTGGGCCGGCCGGCCATCACCACCCGGATCGTGTCCGCGGTAGTCGTGATGTCCGCACCGGCGGTGCTGAGCTTGTCCAGCGCGATCTGAAGGTGATGGGCGTGGCAGTTGCGGATCAGCACATCGCCCCCGGTCATCGCAGCCCCCACCGCCCAGGTGCCGGTGACGATCCGGTCGGAAACGGTGCGGTGGCGGACCGGGCGCAGCTCCGGCACCCCGGTGATCACCAGCGTCGACTGGCCCGCGCCCTCGATCCTGGCGCCCATCCCGTTGAGCATCGCGCAGATATCGGCGATCTCCGGCTCCCGGGCGGCGTTCTCGATCGTGGTCTCGCCCGTCGCGGTCACCGCCGCCATGAGAAGGGTCTCGGTGGCCCCCACGCTGGGGAAGTCCAGCCAGATGAGGGCGCCGTGCAGACCTTTCGGCGCCGTGGCCAGCAGATAACCGTGCTCGCTGGTGACCTCGACCCCCATCCGTTCCAGGCCCGCGATGTGCATATCCAGTCCCCGCGAGCCGATCGCGTCGCCGCCGGGCAGCGCGACATCCGCTGCGCCGCACCGGGCCAGCAGGGGGCCGAGGACGGAGATGGAGGCCCGCATCCGGCGCACCAGGTCGTAATCGGCGCGGTGCTGGATGGCCGACGGAACATCGATCGCAACCGTTGAGGCCTCGACATCGTGCACCACGGAACACCCGAGGCGGCCGATGAGTTCGGCCATGATCTCCACATCCAGGATGTTGGGGACCTCGTCGATAACTGTCCGGCCCTCCGCCAGCAGCGCGACCGACATCAGTTTCAGCACCGAGTTCTTCGCGCCGGTGACCCGGACCTCGCCCTGCAGCCGACTGCCGCCCGAGACATCGAAGATCTCCACGGCCGACAGCCTATGCGGCGCAGGGGCCCGGTGCCGCGCAGAGCCGTTCGGCGTACCGTTGGACGCATCCCGCCGACGGCCCTCCGAGGAGCACCTGTGGTCAATCTCACCCGCATCTACACCCGGACCGGCGACGCCGGCACCACCGCGCTCGGCGACTTCTCCCGCACGTCGAAGACCGATGCCCGGCTGATCGCCTACGCGGATGTCGACGAGGCCAACTGCGCCATCGGGGTGGTGCTGGCCGCGACAAAGGTCGCCGACGACATCCGAGCCTGCCTGCTGCGGATCCAGAACGAGTTGTTCGATGTGGGCGCAGACCTGTGCACGCCGGTACAGGCCGACCCCCAGGTCCCCCCGCTGCGGGTCGAGCCGGCCTACATCGAGCGGCTGGAGGCGGACTGCGACCGGTACAACGCCGCTCTGCCGGCGCTGCGCTCGTTCATCCTGCCCGGCGGCACGCCGGCAGCCGCCCAGCTGCATGTGGCCCGGACCGTGGTGCGCCGAGCGGAGCGTTCGGCCTGGTCGGCGCTGCAGGCGCACGGCGAGTCGATGAACCTGCTCACCGCCACCTACCTCAACCGCCTGTCGGACCTGCTGTTCATCCTCGCCCGCTGCGCGAATCCGGACGGCGATGTCTTGTGGGTGCCCGGCGGGGAGCGGTAGGGCCCGCGTCGGGTGCTGGTGCGACACGGGATCTCGTCGGCGGCGCAGGGTCAGCCTCGTTCCGACCGCCAGCTACGGCGCCGAGCGCGCCGACGGGCCTTCGAGGATGTACGGTCACAGCCCAGGCTCCGGACGCCCTGGGATACGCACCGCGCGATATGCGCACGTTTCGGTGGTCCACGGGTGCTTCGGAATCTGGCGGGGTGTGCGGGTTAGCGGGATGGCGGATCGGGTGGCCCGCCGACCTACCGGCCCTGTGGTGTTGGTGGGTCGGCGGGTAGATGCACCCGTTGAGGGGCTTTGCACCCGCAACGAGGGCGTTTCCGGCGATCCGCGGCCGGTAGATGCACCCGATCCGGGGCTTTGCACCCGCAGTGTGGGCTCCCTGCGGCGTGTCGGGGGCGATCCACCCCCGCCACGGGTGCAAACCCCCGCCGGGTGCAAACTCGGGGGGGATCCGCCCCCTATCAGTTGGTGCAGCGGGGCAGCCGGCGACGTCCCATAGGTTGCGTTCGCAAGTGATGCGGATTCCAGGGTCGGCGGCCGGTGCGCGGCGGCGGCGCTGGGGTCCCCCAGCCCCTGGACTCCCCGCCGGATTCCGAAGAGCCGGTTAGCGCGGGCTCCCGACCGGGGCGAAACCGCCGGAACGAGCGCGTACTCCCGCCACCGGCCCAGCCGACACCCTTCGAAACCACCGGCACTCCGCGTACTCGCCGACTGCCGGCACCGGCCAGGACGGACTACCGCGGGCGGCCGATGATCTCTTGATGCTTCATGGCGACGTCGAGGCGGGTCTCCGCGCGCCGGA
>CAZECO010000196.1:0-5374 GCA_964510455.1 uncultured Actinomycetes bacterium | reverse complement strand
GCGGCTGGCGACCTCACGCGTCCGCCGGACGTTGATCGCAGCGATCTGCCGCAGCGATGCGGTGAAACGCTGCGATCAACCGCCGCGGAGGCGGCCTGCTGGGCATCGCGCGGGTGCGGCGGCTGGATCCCGCCGCCCGCCGCACCGGCACCGCCGACCCGCTCCCCGCCGAATTCCGAAGCAACCGGCGAAGCCCCCCAGCGGGTGCAGACTCGGGGGCGATCCGCCCACGCGGTGCGGTGCAGACAGGCAGCCGGCGCCTTCGCGGTCAGCAGGTGACGCGGATTCCAGGGTCAGCGGCCGGTGCGCGCGGGCGGGGCTGCGGCGCTGGGGTGCCCCCAGCCCCTGGACTCCCCGCCGCGAAGAGCCCGAAATCGGCCATATCTGGCGCGCATCCCCGGGAATCGCTGCCAGGTGCCCCGGATAGCGGGCCGGGCTGGAGGTCTCGCCCCACCTGCGCAGTCCACGAGCTTCACCCGGCGCCGGAGTAGTTGATCGTGAAGACGGTCGCGGCCGCAATGGCTCCGAGGACCGGTCCCACGAGGGGGACGATCGCATAGCCCCAGTCGATCGTCTGCTTGCCCTTGATCGGGAGCAGCGCGTAGGCCAGCCGCGGACCGAGGTCGCGCGCCGGGTTGATGGCGTAACCGGTGGCACCCCCGAGGCTGGCCCCGATGCCGATCACCGCGAATGCCACGCCGGCGTACCCGAGCCCCAGGTTCCCGAGGCTGGGCGGCTGGCCCTCCAGTCCGGGCGCCCACGGCTGCTGCTGGATGATCCAGTAGACCAGCACGAAGGTCGCGATCGCCTCGCTGAGGATGTTCCATCCGAGGGACCGCACGCCGGAGGAGGTGTAGAAGATGCCCCCGGTGGTTTCGGGGCTGTCGTGGGTGTCGAACTGCTTCTTGTAGACCAGGTAGACGAGCCAGGCGCCCACGAACGCGCCGGTGAACTCGCCGATGAAGTACAGCGGCACGTCCGCCCAGTCGGTCTGACCGGTCATGGCCAGTCCGATGGTCACGGCCGGATTCAGGTGGGCGCCGGACTTCCACGCCACCGACGCGCCGATGAACACGGCCATGCCCCACCCGAAAGCGATGAGCATCCAGTTCCCGGAGCCCGCGCCGAGGCTGCGCTTCAGCGACCCCAGCGCCCCGATGCCGCAGCCGAGCAGGACCAGGATCGCTGTGCCGATGAACTCGTTGCCGATGATGATGCGGGCGCTGTCCATAGGTGAGTGTTTAGCAGCAACCCGCGCCCGATGTGAGGCCTTCAACCCAGGTTTGCTGTCTCCTCCTCGGCCATCGGTCCGGCAAACTGGCTGCGGTACAGCTGCGCGTAGTGGCCGTTGCGGGCGAGCAGGGACTCGTGATCGCCCTGCTCGACGATCGACCCGTGGACCATGACGAGGATCGTGTCGGCGTCCCGGATCGTGGAGAGCCGATGCGCGATGACGAAGCTGGTCCGGTCGGAGCGCAGCCGCGACATCGCCTGCTGGATCAGCATCTCGGTGCGGGTGTCGACCGAACTGGTCGCCTCGTCCAGGATCAGGATGGGAGCGTCGGCCAGGAACGCCCGGGCGATGGTCATGAGCTGTTTCTCGCCCGTGGACAGGTTCGACGCCTCCTCGTCGACGATGGTCGCGTAGCCGTCGGGCAGCGTCTCCACGAAGTGGTCCACGAAGGATGCCTGCGCCGCGGCGAGAACGTCGTCGTGGGAGGCCCCCGAGTTGCCGTAGGCGATGTTCTCCTCGATGGTTCCGCCGAACAGCCAGGTGTCCTGCAGGACCATGCCGAAGCAGTGGCGCACGTCGTCGCGCGTCATGGTGGAGGTGTCGACGCCGTCGATGCTGATGCATCCGGAGTCGATGTCGTAGAAGCGCATCAGCAGGTTGACCAGCGTCGTCTTGCCCGCGCCCGTGGGGCCCACGATCGCAACCGTCTCCCCGGGGCGCACCGTGAGGTTGAGGCCGTCGATCAGCGGACGGTCGGGCAGGTAGCGGAACGACACGTCCTCGAACACCACCGCGCCGCGGACCCGGTCCGGTCCGGCCGGCTCGACCGGGTCGGCCGGTTCGTCGTCGGCGTCGAGGAACTCGAAGACCCGTTCGGCGCTGGCGATCCCGGACTGCATCAGGTTGACGACGGAGGCGATCTGGGTGATCGGCATCATGAACTGGCGGCTGTACTGGATGAACGCCTGCACGTCGCCGATCGGCATCGTCCCGGTGGCCACCTGCATGCCGCCGATCACGGCGATCAGGACGTAATTCAGGTTGCCGATGAACATCATCGTCGGCTGGATGATGCCGGAGATGAACTGCGCCCGGAAGCTCGCCTGGAACAGTTCCTCGTTGGACCGTCCGAACTCCTCGATCGCCCAGTCCTGGCGGTTGTACATCTTCACGATGTTGTGGCCGGTCGTCATCTCCTCGACATGGCCGTTCAGCGACCCAGTCCACTTCCATTGGGCGATGAAGTGCGGCTGGGACCGCTTGGCGATGGCCATGGTCACGATGAAGCTCAGCGGCACCGCCAGCAGCGAGATCAGCGCCAGCACCGGCGAGATCCAGAACATCATCGCCAGCACTCCGACCACGGTCAGCAGCGAGGTGACCAGTTGCATCATGACCTGCTGGATCGTGGTGGAGATGTTGTCGATGTCGTTGGTGACGCGGGAGAGCAGGTCACCGCGCTGATGGTTGTCGAAGTACCGCAGCGGCAGGCGGCCGATCTTCTTGTCGACGTCCTCCCGCAGCCGGTACATCGCGTCCTGCGTGACACCGGCCATGATGTAGGCCTGCCCCCAGCTCAGCACCGAGGCGGCGACGTAGACCGCCAGCGTGATCAGCAGCAGCTCCCCGACCGCGCCGAAATCCACCCCCGCGCCGGGGACGATGTCCATGCTGGCCAGCATGTCGGCCGTGTTCTCCTCGCCGGCAGCGCGCAGCCCCGCCTCCACCTGCTCCAGGCTGGACCCCTGCGGGAACTGCGAGCTGATGAAGCCCTCGAACACCAGCGTGGTTGCGTTGCCGAGCAGCTTTGGGCCGATGACGGTGAAGCCGACACTGCCCGCGGCCAGCAGCAGCACGGCGAACAGCCGGCCGCGGAAGGCGCCGAGCCGGCGCACCAGGCGGCGCGCGGTGCCCGAGAAGTCGGCGGGCTTCTCCACCGGGACCGTCAGGCCGGCCATCGGACCGCCCTGTCCCGGCCCGCCGCGCGGCAACGGGCCGCGGGTGCCGCCGGGGCTCATCAGACCTCCTCGGGCTGCAGCTGCGAGGACACGATCTCCAGGTACGTCGGGCAGGTGTCCAGCAGTTCCCGGTGGGTGCCGATCCCGACGATGAAGCCGCGGTCCAGCACCACGATCTGGTCGGCCGACAGCACCGTGCTGACCCGTTGGGCGACGACGATGACCGTGGCGTCCCGGGTGGTCCGCGCCAGCGCCTGCCGCAGCGCCGCGTCGGTGGCGTAGTCCAGGGCGGAGAAGGAGTCGTCGAACACGTAGATCAGGGGCTGCTTCGCGATGGCGCGGGCGATCGACAGGCGTTGCCGCTGACCGCCGGAGACATTGGCGCCGCCCTGGTCGATCTCCATCGCCAGGCCGTCGGGGGAGGCCCGCACGAACTCCTCGCCCTGCGCGATGGCCAGCGCCCGCCACAGCTCCTCCTCGGTCGCCTCCGCAGCACCGAAGCGCAGGTTGCCCGCGACGGTGCCGCTGAACAGGAAGGCCTTCTGCGGGATGAACCCGATGATCCGCCACAGAGCCTGCCGCTCCCACCGCCGGACATCGACGCCGTCGACCATCACCGAGCCGTCGGTGACGTCGTACAGCCGCGGGATGAGGTGCACCAGGGTGCTCTTGCCGGATCCGGTGGAGCCCACGATGGCTGTCGTCTGGCCCGGGCGCGCGGTGAACGAGATGTCGCGCAGCACAGGTTCGCTGGCGCCGGGGTAGCCGAAGCTGACGCGGTCGAACTCGACCACGCCGACGGGCTGCGCCGGATTCGCCGGCTCGTCGGGGTCGGTGATCGGGGAGACCGTGTCCAGCACGGCGACGATGCGCTCCGAGGCTGCCGCGGCGCGCGGCACCATGGCGAACACCATCACCGCCATCATGACGCTGAACAGGATCTGCGTGAGGTAGGTGAGGAAGGCCATCAGGTTGCCGACGGGCATCTCGCCGTTGGCGACGCGGTGGCCGCCGAACCAGACGACCGCGACGCTGGAGACGTTCATGATCAGCAGCAGCGCGGGCAGCATCAGGGCCATGAGCTGGTTCACGCGCAGGGTCGTGCCCGTGAGGTCCTCGTTCGCGACCGCGAAGCGGCCTTCCTCATGGCTGGTGCGGACGAAGGCGCGGATGACGCGGATGCCGGTGAGCTTCTCCCGCAGCACCCGGTTCACCTCGTCGATCTTGAATTGCATGACCCGGAACAGGGGGATCGCGCGGGACATGAGCACGCCCAGGACGAGCGCCATGATCGGGATGATGATCACCAGCAGCATGGACAGCGCGACGTCCTGCCGGATGGCCATGAACACCCCGCCGATCAGCATCATCGGCGCGGTGATCATGATGGTCATCGCCATCACGGTCATCATCTGCACCTGCTGCACGTCGTTGGTGTTGCGGGTGATGAGCGAGGGGGCGCCGAAGGTGTTGACCTCCGACAAGGAGAACGACTGCACCGCGGTGAACATGGCGGCGCGGACGTCGCGGCCGATCGCCATCGCCGTCCGGGCCGAGAAGTACACCCCGACGATGGCGACCAGTCCGAAGACGAACGACACGGCCAGCATCTGGCCGCCCAGCGCGACGATGATGCCGATGTCGCCGGTCACCACGCCCTCGTTGATGATGCGGGCGTTCAGTTCCGGGAGGTACAGCTGCGCCAATGCCTGCAGCATCAGCAGCACCATCACCAGCAGGACCGTCCACCGATAGGCAGGCACGAACCGGCGGTAGAGGGCGATCACGCATTCGAGAGTAGGTGCTCGGGTCGCGGGATGCCCTTGGTTCGGCGGGCAGCGAAACCGTCGACCCAAAGGGACGGATGAACGGTAGCGGGACAGATTCCGGGGCTTATGCGTTGTGCGCGTGAGGCCTTGACGCCGCCGCTGACCTGCACGCCGGGGATCATCCGGGCGGGCAGTCGGGTGGGTTCACCAGTTGACCACGGGCGCGCTGCTGATCGTGGGGCAGGCCCGCGGCGCCGGGCCAAGGTGTCGGCGGGTAGTTGCACCCGTCTGCGGGGGTGTTTCCGGCGATCCGGGGCCGGTTGTGCAAACACGGGTGCGATCCGGCCACGCAGCGGCTGTAGCCCTCACCTCGGACGGACGTCCGCAGCCTGCCAAACGCATCTCCCACTCCC
>CAZECO010000195.1:0-5402 GCA_964510455.1 uncultured Actinomycetes bacterium | reverse complement strand
CCACAGGCGTGCATCCCTGGTGGCTTCCCACTCCTCGAAGGCATCGTCGTACGCCGAGGCCAGCGCTCCCGCTCGCAATAGACTGAGGGCCCGGTGCACCACAGCTGAACGCGAAGGGTGGCCCTGCCCTTTGACAGATGGTTGCCCCCGCCTGCCGTTCAAGACCCACTGTTCTGGACGTCCGCCGCGCGGCCCGCTACGCCCCCGCCGCCTCGTCCCCCACCACCGCATACGGATCCGGCGCCACGTCCCGGTTCGGCTCGACGAACCGGGGCACCGATGAGGAGTCGATGCCCCACGCCGCGACGGTGTCGCGGATCTGCCGCTCGGCCTTGTCCAGGGTCTCGCTGTACAGCCGGCGCTCCGCCCACGCGTACTCGCGCTGCCGCAGGGCCGCCTCGACGGCCACGATCACCTCGTCCGACACGTCCAATCCGTAGGCCGCGCGCACCATCTCGGCCAGGTCGGCCCGGTAGTCGTGCGCGTAGGCCTCGAAGGTGCCGGGCACGACGTGATCGGCGTTGAGGAGATCCACCGCGGTGTTCAGGAACGTCAGGCCCGGGATGAAGATGGTCTCCCGCGGCACACCGGTCGGGCGCTCATCGGCGGGCCCCATCCAGTCGGGCTCCTGGATGATCAGGGGGGCGCCGAACTTCGGGATGGGGTCGTTGGTGTGGGTCAACAGCACCACCCGCGCCCGTCGGCGCTGATCGGTCGGCAGCGCCCGCCACTCCTCGATGCCCTGCACCTCGACCACGATTCCTTCGGGGTCCACGATCTGCGGGGTCGCCAACCACCGCTGGCGCCAGACGCTGGTGTACGGCGTACCGATGAACAGCGCCCGGTGCACCTTCAGGTGGTCCAGATCGTCGGTCCCCCTGGGGCACAGGACATCCTGGCCCCCGAGGCTGCCCAGGCTCTCCCCGAACAGCAGCACCTTCGGCCGCGCATCCTCGGGCATGCCTGACAACCGCTCCGCAAGCCGGTTCAGCAGCAGGAGGTTCGACTCGCGCGCGGTCCCGACCTCCCCGAGGGAGAGGAACGACGGGCGCACCGAGTACTGGATGGCGACCGAGGCGACATTCCCGGCGGTGAGGTACTCCAACGACTCCAGCGCCACGTAGTTCACGTACCCGGTGCCGGTCGGGAAGAACACCGCGATGTACTCGCGCTCGAAAGCCTTCAGCCGCTCCAGTTCGGCCATCGCCCGGGCCGCGCGACGGTTCGGGGTGACATCGGACCCGAGGCCGACATAGGCCCGGATCGGATTCATCGACGGGCCCCCGATGACCGCCTCGATCTCATCGGACGTCATCGCCATGTTGATGTAGCGGCGCCCCTCCCGTCCGAACGTCTCCCAGGTGCCCTGGTTCCAGCTGCCGCTCACGTACGGGGAGTCCGGCCGCGCGGAGTAGGCAGCCTCCGTCGCGGTGCCCGCGTCCTCGGTCATGTGGTAGACCTTCGTGATCCCGCGCCCGCCGGCATAGACGGCGGCCGTCAGCACCGCCGCGTGGCCGATCGCGGCCGCGTACGGACCGGTCGCAGGCGCCAGGACCGACACTGTGCGGCCGACCGTGCGTGCGAGGGTGCGTTCCGCCCGGGACATCAGGAACAGGCCCGCCGTGACGGCGATGCCCACAGCCGCGGCGCGGACCGGCTGGACCGACGTCCGCATGGACACCTCGTCACCGAACTCGTCGCGCACCAGGCCGGTTGCGGCGAGCCGGCGCTTGCGCCACAGGTACATCCCCCCTGCGATCGAGGTTCCCGCGACCACGGTGGCCAGCGCGTTGATCTCCTGCTCCTCGTGGGTATTGGTGATCGCATCGTGGACGCCGTCGACGCACAATGCCGTCAGCCCGGCCACCCCGCTCGATGCCAGCCGCCACCCTGCGGCACGTCCGCCGGCGCGGATCAGCGGCTCGTCGTGCCGATGGGGCAGGGTCTTCTGGAGCGCGACGCCTGTGGCGATCGCGGCGGCGTCGGCGGCCATCATGGCGGCGCGCCGCGCATGGGGCGAACGCAGGTTGCTCGCGCCGACCCGTCGGACCGCGGACTCCAGGAACGACTGCGCAGTGGCGGTGATCCCGTAGGTGGTTGCCCCCCACAGGCCGGTGAGCACCGCCTGCTGCGGGGTCGTCCGCGGGAGCAGTCCGCGGTCGAAAGAGACCGAGACGCTGACGACAGCGTTCGCCAGACCGGCTGCCTCGACGGTGGTGATCTCGGATCTCACAGCGGAGCCGAGCAAGCGCCTTCCTCGTAGCGCGATCGACATCGGACCTCCCAAGATCATTACGAGTCTAGCGATTCGCGCGGCTCACCCGGCGAAATGCTCCTCCGCGTACGTGATGACCGGCAGTCGGGGCTTCCCCGCCGGTATGTCGCCAACATGAACGCTTCGGAATGTCAACTCGCCGCCCGACAGGGTCTTCGCCCGGAAGCCCTCGCCGACCAGGATCCGGTAGGCGAGGTAGGAGCGGAACCCGGACAGGCAGTAGACGTAGATCTGGCCGTCCTTCGGCAATTCGGGCAGCCGGCCGCGCAGCTGGGGCAGCGGGATGAGCACCGACCCGCGGATGTTCCACTTCTGGTGCTCGGCGGCCGACCGGACGTCCAGCAGCACGGCATCGGCGGGAAGCGCCGGCCATTCGTCGGCGTGCCAGAGCTCCAGGTCGCCGCGCAGCACGTTCGACGCCTGGAATCCCGCCATGTTCACCGGATCCTTGGCGCTGGAGTACGGCGGGGCGTACGCCAGCTCCAGCTCCTCGAGATCCTCCACGGTCATCTGGGCGCGGATCGCCACCGCGAGCACGTCGATCCGCTTGTCGACCCCGTCCCAGCCGGCGATCTGAGCGCCGAGCACCCGGCCGTCGGCGGGGTCGTAGAGCAGCTTCAGGTGCATCGGGGCGGTGCCCGGGAAGTAGCCGGCGTGGCCGTTGGGGTGGACGTAGACCTTCGCGTAGGGGCGGTTGTGCGCCCGCAGCTGGGTCTCGCTGGCACCGGTGAGCGCGACCGTCATGTCGAAGACCTTCGCCACCGCGCTGCCCTGGCTGCTGGTGTAGCGCGCCGACCGCCCGGTCCGCCCGGCGAGGTGGTCGGCGGCGATCCGTCCCTGCCGGTTGGCCGGGCCGGCGAGCGGGATCACGGCCGGCGTCCCCAGCACCGTGTCGGTCACCTGGACGGCGTCGCCGACCGCGTAGATCAGCGGGTCGGAGGTCCGCTGGTGCTCGTCGACGATGATCGCGCCGCGGGGGGAGCAGGCCAGGCCGGCCCGGGAGGCCAGGCTCGATGCCGGGCGCACCCCGACCGACATGATGACGAGGTCGGCGTCGACGCCTGAGTCCTGACCGGAGCGGAGCAGGTCGGGCTGCGGCTGCTGCAGGTGGACGCGCACCCTGCCGGCGGCGTCGGAGAACCCCGTCGCCCTGGTGGACAGGTGGAGGTCGACGCCGTGCCGGCGGACATGGTCCTCGATCTCGCGGGACATCTCCGGGTCGATGACGCTCATCAGGTGCGGCAGTGCCTCCACCAGCGTGATCTGCAACCCGCGCGCGTGCAGGGCGTCGACCATCTCCAGGCCGATGTAGCCGCCCCCGATCACGACCGCGCTGCGCGCCCCGTCGTCCACCACGGCCTTGATGGCGTCCATGTCGGGGATGTTGCGCAGCGTGAAGATCTTCGGGTGGTCGACTCCGGGCAGGGGCGGGACGATCGGCTCGGCACCGGTGGCCAGGATCAGCGCGTCGTAGGTGAGCTGGTAGGTCTCGCGGGCGTGGAGGTCGTCGACCGTGATGGTGCGGGTGGCGCGGTCGATGTCCTCGACGCGGTGGGCCACCCTGACCTCGAGGTCCAACTGGGCAGCCAGGCTGCGCGGGGTCTGCAGCAGCAGGCTCGAGCGCTTCGGGATGTCGCCGGAGATGTGGTACGGAAGCCCGCAGTTGGCGAACGACACGTACTCGTCGGCCTCCAGGACGATGATCTCGCAGGACTCGTCCAGGCGGCGCAGGCGTGCGGCGGCGGACATCCCGCCCGCGACTCCCCCGACGACGACGATCCTGCGTGGCGCCGTCGTGCGGCGAGGCGTGGTCATGTCCCTATCCTCGCGAAGGTCAGGCGGGGTCGTTCCGGGTGGGTGCGGGTAGGGCGGCGTACCAGCAGCGGACACACATCGGTCGGTAGGTCACGGCGGCGTCATGTGCGCCGGGGATGCTGTCCAGCGCGATCCGGGGGCCATCGGTGGCCAGGACCGCGTCGACGAACCGGGCGTTGATCACCGCCAGCCGGTCGCAACTCGTGCAGCGGGGCTCCAGCGCGATCTGGCGCACGGTGTCGGCACGTTCGAGCAGCCGCTGCGAGCCGGGGAACAGCCGCCCCTGGAAGTCGGTGCGCAGGCCGAAGCAGATGACCTCCCGGCCGGCATTGCTCAGGCCGACCAGCACTTCCACGTCATCGGGGGTGAGGAACTGGGCCTCGTCGATGATGACGGTGTCCGCGCCGCTGAGCTGCGCGCTGCCGACCTGCCCCGGAACCAGCGGCACGGCCGGGCCGGTCATCCCGGTGCGCGAGGTGACCGCGGTGTCGGCGCGGTCCAGCGTCGTGGCGAGGACAGCGGTCTGCGGGTGCGCCTGCGCATCGGGATGGTGGCGCTGGTGCAGCGTCATCAGCGCATACGCAGACTTCCCGCTGCCCATGGCGCCGAAGTAAAACAGCAGCACCTCATGCCTCCGGCGACGGGGGCAGGCGGGACGGCGCCTTCCATAGCGAGACCAGGCGCGAGACGAGCACCACGAGGAAGACCTGGCCGATCAGTGCCTCGAGCCCGACGAGACGCTTCGCCAGATCGGTGGCGGGCGTGATGTCGCCGAAGCCGACGGTCGTCAGGGTGACCAGTGAGAAGTAGATGTAGTCGCTCTCCGGACGCGGGTCCTGGGTGAAGAACCCGTCGCCGGTGAAGGCCGCGATGGCGATGAAGAGGTAGGCCGCCGCGAACCCGAACAGCGCGTAGCCGAGGAACGCGCCCATCACGGTGGAAGCCGAGACGTCGGTGTGATGCACCAGGCGGATGAAGACCGCGATCACGGTGACGACCACGACGACCATCGTGCTCAGCGCATCCAGGGCGATGGTGGTGGGCGTTGCTTCGATGTAGCGGGTCAGGGAGAGGGCGATGGAGAACACGGCGGCGACGTATGCGGTGAGGCGCAGTTGCGCCGGGACCTTCGGATGCCCGGTGATCAGCAGCAGGATGGCGATGAAGATGGCGTCGGACAGTCGGCCGAGCCAGTCGCCGAGCAGGTAGTTCGCTCCGAGCAGGACCAGTGCCCAGCCGTACCGTTCCTCCTGCAGGATGGCGCGCACCGGCTGAACCACACTGCGACTGTAGTGGGGGTGCGGGGGTGGGG
>CAZECO010000194.1:0-5466 GCA_964510455.1 uncultured Actinomycetes bacterium | reverse complement strand
CTGCAGACCCACCTGGTGGAGGTGACCATCCCCGACGTGGTGGACGGGGTGACGGCGCACCTGGTCGAGGTGACCGTGCCCGAGATCCTGTCCGGGGCTACGCCCCGGCTGGCGGAGGATCTGCTGCCGCGGCTGCTGGAGGAGCTGCAGCCGTTCCTCGCCGATGAGCTCGTGCCCGAACTCATCAGGGCTCTCCTGCCCCAGCTGACCGAGTCAATCGCGCCGGAACTGGTCGATGCGCTGATGCCGAAGCTCGAGGCGGAGGTCGCGCCCCAGCTGGTCGACTCCCTGATGCCCAAGATCCGCCGGGATGTTGTCCCGGCGATCCTGGAGGACATCGTCGACGACCCGTCGGTCCGCGACCTGATCCGTGAGCAGAGCCAGGGCCTGTTCCTCGATGCTCTGGAGTCCCTGCGCGAGAACATGGCCGATATCGACAACACCATCGAGCGGACCGGCCGTCGGCTGGTCGGCCGCAAGCCCAGGCCGGAGCCGGAGTCCGGTGTCGACGTGGTGCTCGGTGCCACGGGTGGGACGGCGCCACCTGCTCGCGCCACCCTGAGTTCGCTCGCCGAGCACCGCCGCCTCTGGCAGGCCATGCCGATCCCCCCGGCGCCGCCGGGACGGGAGTACGCGCACGCCGGCGCCCTGACGCGTATGGCGGCCTTCGGCATCGACGTGACGCTGGCAGGCTGGCTGGTGAGCCAGGCGCTGTCGGCGGTGGTCGGTCTGCTGGACTCGCTGCTGGATCCGGTGCCGCCGGCGGCGGTGGCGACTCTCAGCGTGGTGGCGGCCTCGTTCGTCCCGGTCTACCTCGGACTGTCATGGTGGCTGACGGGCCGCAGCGCGGGCTTCTGGCTGGTCGGTATCCGGGTTTGCACTCCGGACGGGCGCAACCCGGGATTCCTGCGGGCGCTGGTTCGCGCGTGGCTGGACGTGGTCGGGTTCCTGGTGTGGATCATCACCGGGGTCCTCACCTTCTTCGACGCCAAGCGACGGGGCCTGCTGGACCGGGTTGCGCACACCGAGGTCCGCTACGTCGTGCCGAGCAACCAGCAGAACCGCTACATCAGGGAGGCGCTCGCGGAGCGCAAGCGGGCTCTGGAGGACGACCAGGGGTAGTGCGCGCACGGACCTGAGCAGCCGCCTGAGCGAACGCCCGGCGTTCCCCGCGCCCAGGTGTTCGCCCCGCGCCTTCGCCGGATTCCGCGCGAATCGCGCCGTTCTGGGCCGGAACGGGCCTGGCACCGGGCCAGCCGCCCCGTGCCTGCTCCCTGGCGCTCCCGCAAGCCCCTGTGCCCGACCCTGCACCGACCCGTGCCGGGGAGCCGATAGCCTCGTACCAGTGCCGCGGCCGCGCGGCGAAGGGGAGGCGCGCCCATGGTTCGTCCGGTTCTGGTGGTCGATTTCGGCGCCCAGTACGCGCAGCTGATCGCCCGCCGCGTGCGCGAGGCCGGACGCTACTCCGAGATCGTCCCGAGCACTGCGACGGCTGCGCAGATGCTCGCCCGCGACCCCGCCGCGATCGTGCTGTCCGGCGGGCCGTCGAGCGTCTATGAACCGGGCGCGCCGCGGCTGGACCCCGCGGTCCTGGCCTCGGGCGTGCCCGTCTTCGGCATCTGCTACGGGTTCCAGGTCATGGCCTCGACACTCGGCGGGACGGTCGAGCGGACCGGTGGCCGGGAATACGGCCGCACCGGCCTGCGGACGCGTGAGGGCGCGGTGCTGTTCGGCGACGCCCCGCAGGAGTTGTCGGTGTGGATGTCGCACGGCGACGCGGTCACCCACGCACCGGAGGGCTTCGCCGTCACCGCCGCAACCGACGCCACGCCCGTCGCCGCGTTCGAGGACCGGCGGCGGCGCATGGCCGGCGTCCAGTTCCATCCGGAGGTCCGCCACACCCAGCACGGCCAGCGGATGCTGCAGCACTTCCTGGACGACATCGCCGCCGTCCCGTCCAACTGGTCGACCTCCAGCATCATCGACGACCAGGTGGCCGCGATCCGCGCGAGTGTGGGGGACGGCCGCGTGATCGCCGGGCTGTCCGGCGGCGTGGATTCGGCGGTCGCCGCCGCACTCGTCCATCGCGCGGTGGGGGACCGGCTCACCTGCGTCTTCGTCGATCACGGCCTGTTGCGGTCCGGGGAGCGCGAACAGGTCGAGCGGGACTACGTCGCCGCCACCGGCATCCGGCTGGTGGTGGTCGACGCCGCCAAGCGGTTCCTCGACGCGCTGGCGGGCGTCACCGACCCCGAGACGAAGCGGAAGATCATCGGCCGGGAGTTCATCCGCGTGTTCGAGGCGGCCGAGCGGGACCTGATGGCCGAGGCGGGGGAACTCGGCGAGAAGGTCGAGTTCCTGGTCCAGGGGACCCTGTACCCCGACGTCGTGGAATCCGGCGGGGGCACCGGCACCGCCAACATCAAGAGCCACCACAACGTGGGCGGGCTGCCCGAGGACCTGCAGTTCACCCTCGTCGAGCCGCTGCGGACGCTGTTCAAGGACGAGGTCCGGCAGATCGGTCTGGATTTGGGCCTGCCCCCGGACATCGTCTCGCGCCATCCGTTCCCCGGCCCCGGGCTGGGGATCCGGATCATCGGGGCGGTCGACGAGGAGCGGTTGTCGATCCTGCGCGCGGCAGACGCCATCGTCCGCGAGGAGACGGCCGCGGCCGACCTCGACGCCGAAATCTGGCAGTTCCCCGTCGTGCTGCTCGCCGATGTCCGGTCGGTGGGGGTGCAGGGCGACAGCCGCACCTACGGCCACCCGGTCGTGCTCCGGCCGGTCACCAGCGAGGACGCCATGACGGCGGACTGGAGCAGGCTGCCCTATGACGTCCTGGCGCGGATCTCCAACCGGATCACCAACGAGGTGCCGGAGGTCAACCGGGTGGTGCTGGACGTGACCAGCAAGCCGCCGGGCACCATCGAGTGGGAGTGACGAGCGGCCCGGGCGGCCGTCATGGGAAGGTGGGGGCATGAGCCGTCTGAGTTCGATCGATGCCTTCTGGATCAACGCCGAGACCGAGGGCCCGCCGTTCGCGATCGGTGCGCTGGTGGTCCTGGACGGGCCCGCACCCAGCCCGGAGGAGATCCGCGAGATCATCGGTACTCGGATCTCGGGTGCCCAACGGATGCGGCAGCGACTGGTGGTGGACAGCCTGCGCGTCCGGCAGCCGGCCTGGGAGGACGCCGAGCCGGACCTGAAGCACCACGTCCAGCACGTGCAGCTGGGCCCCGACGCGGACCAGGCCGATCTGGAGAGCGCGGTCGCCGAGATCATGCAGACGCCGATGGACCACGACCGTCCGCTGTGGGACTACACGATGTTCACCGGGCTGACCGACGGGCGCTGGGCCGTGGTGTCGCGGGTGCACCACACGGTGGCCGACGGCCAGGGGGCGCTGCTGCTGACCGGACGCCTGATCGACATCGATCCCGCGGGCACCAAGACGCTGACCGATGCGATCGAGGAGTACATGGCGCTCTCGGCCGCGGCCCCCACGGCAGCCAAGCCGGACACCGGGGCGCTGCTCGCCGATGCGGCCAAGCGGGGCGGCGACCTGGTGCTGCGTGCATTGCGCACCGCGGTCACCTCCCCCGCCGCCGCCGGCGAGGCCCTGCAGGCAGCGGCCGGGAATGCCGCGCAACAGGCGGACACCCTCGCCACACAGCTGCCCAAGTCGGCAGGGATCCTGGCCGGCTCCCCCGGCGAGCACCGGGTGTGGACCACCACGCAGGTGGCGCTCGCCGATGTGCAGCGGATCAGGAAGGCGCACGGCGGCACCGTCAACGACGTGGTGATGACCCTGATGTCGGGCGGATACCGGGCACTGCTCAACGGCTGGGGTATGGACCCCGACCGCGCCAGCATCCGGGTGCTGGTCCCGGTGTCGCTGCGCAGCGCTGGGGATCTGGCGTCGAACAACCAGGTCAGCGCACTGCTGGTCGTGCTGCCCCTGTCCCACGGCACCGTTGCGCGGTACAGCGACATCCGGGCCCACATGAACGCCGTCAAGGACCTCGGCACCGCACCCCTGGCCGCGCCGATCTACCAGGCGATCGACAAGACCGTGCCCGCCTTCGTGCAGACCTATGCGGTGCGCGCGTTCTCCGGTGCGGTCGGAGCGGCGTTCACCGAGACCCTGGTCACCAACGTCCCCGGCCCGCAGTTCCCCGTGTACCTCGCCGGCCGCCAGGCCCGGACGATGGCGCCCCTGATCCCGCTCGGCGATCCCTGGCGGCTCAACACCGGCGTGGTCTCCTACGACGGGATGCTCAACTTCGGCATCACCGGCGGCGAGGGCATCGGCGACCGTGTGCACGATGTCTCCGGCGGCATCCACGAGGCCCTCGGCGACCTGTTGGCCGCGTCGGGCGGGTGAGGCGGGCGGCGGGCCGTTCGCACCGGGGCGATCTGGGGCAAGATCGTTCTGACCGGTGATCAACATGACGAGAATGGCGTGTTGATCACGGTTTGGATCGATCATGGTTCTATCCGGGGGCGAGGTGGCGGCACGGCCTCCGCCCTTTGGCGCCTGCGGTGCGCTGGGTCTGCCCGCCCCAGGTCCGCAGGCTCGGCAGCGCCGTCAACAGCTGGTCCAAGGAGATCCTCGCCTGACACGCCGCATCCGCCACCTAGCCGGGCCGAACAAGGGCCGAAGCCGCCAAACGAGTCGGCTTCGGATCGGGACCTTCCGCAACGACCGGACTCGTCCTCCTCGACGCCGGGAGGCTGCGGCTGGAGCATCCTCCCCACCCTCGGCTGTCGAAGAGCTGCGATAGGACGCAACCGGCGCGCCCGCACGAGAGGCCGGCCCGTGCCCGGCAGACCCGCGCCCTACCATTGAACGCATGTCCTCCCGCCGCGGCACCGGGCCGAACCCGCCCGCACGGCTGCGGCGTGCCGGCGGGTTCGCGGCAACCTCGGCGGTCCTGGCGTCGACGGCCCACGCCGCAGCCGGTGGCGGAGTGCCGAGCGTGTGGCTGCTGGCCCTCGGCGCGGCCGTCGTGGCGGGCGCAGCGGTTCCCCTCCTGGGTCGTGAGGCGACGTGGCCCCGGATCGCGCTCGCACTGGCTGCGGCCCAGGCGGCCCTGCACGGGTGGCTGGCTCTGGTGTCCGGATCCCACGCCGGCCACGACGGTCACCCGCCCGGCATCACGGCGCAGATGCTGCTGGCGCACGCTGTCGCGACGGCGGCTGCGGTTGTCTGGCTGCGGTACGCCGAGCAGCGGCTGTGGCAGGCGGCGAGGCGGACCTGGGTCCTGCTGAGGCTGTGGCGCCGGCGCTGGATGTCCGTCCCGGCGATCCACGAACGCCCCCGTGCCAGGCCCCCGCGGTCCGAACCGTGCCGGAACTCATCGCCTCGCCCTGCCTGCGCCCACGGGGTGCGCGGACCACCGGTGCTGGTCGGTCGATGACATTCCTTCCAGCCCAGGAGACACCATGCGTGACCAGGCTGGGGCA
>CAZECO010000193.1:0-5557 GCA_964510455.1 uncultured Actinomycetes bacterium | reverse complement strand
GGGATGAAGTCGACGGTGTCCTCGTCGATGTCGCGGACCATCTCCATGGCCAGTTGCGCCATCCGCGCCTCGGTGTAGCGCATCGCCGCGGCAGGGTCGTTGCCCGGGGAGCCGAAGTTGCCCTGCCCGTCGACCAGCGGGTAGCGCAGGCTCCAGGGCTGGGCGAGCCGCACCAGGGTGTCGTAGATCGCGCTGTCGCCGTGCGGGTGGTAGTTGCCCATCACATCGCCGACGACGCGGGCGCATTTGAAGAAGCCCCGGTCGGGCCGGTAGCCGCCGTCGTACATGGCGTAGATGACGCGGCGGTGGACCGGCTTCAGCCCGTCGCGGACGTCCGGCAGCGCGCGGGACACGATGACGCTCATCGCGTAGTCCATGTAGCTGCGCGCCATCTCCGACTGCAGGTCGACCGGCTCGATCCGGCCGTGCTCGGACAGCGGTTCCCCCGGTGTCTGCGTGCCTGTCTCGTCAGCCACTGATCAGTCCTTCCACAGGCTCGATGGGCTCAGATGTCGAGGAAGCGCACGTCGCGGGCGTTGCGCTGGATGAAGTTCCTGCGGGATTCGACGTCCTCGCCCATCAGCGTGCTGAACAGCTCGTCGGCCTGTGCCGCATCGTCCACGGTCACCTGCAGCAGCACGCGGCTGCCGGGGTCCATCGTGGTCTCCCACAGCTCGTCGGCGTTCATCTCGCCGAGGCCCTTGTAGCGCTGCACCGCGTCATCCTTGGGCAGCTTCTTGCCGGCCGACTGCCCCGCTTCGATCAGGGCGTCGCGCTCGCGGTCGCTGTAGGCGTACTCCGGCTGCTCGCGCTGCCACTTCAGCTTGTACAGCGGCGGCTGCGCGAGGAACACCCGGCCGTCCTCGACCAGCGGTTTCATGAACCGGAACAGCAGCGTCAACAGCAGGGTCCGGATGTGCTGGCCGTCCACATCGGCATCGGCCATCAGCACGACCTTGTAGTAGCGCAGCCGGTCGGCATCGAACTCCTCCTGCACCCCGGTGCCCAGCGCGGACACCAGCGCCTGCACCTCGTTGTTGGCCAGGACCTTGTCGACCCTGGCCTTCTCCACGTTCAGGATCTTGCCGCGGATCGGGAGGATCGCCTGGGTCTGCGGGTTGCGGCCGCTGCGGGCGCTGCCGCCGGCGGAGTCGCCCTCGACGATGAACAGCTCGCAGCGCTCCGGCTCATTGGAGGAGCAGTCGATCAGCTTGCCGGGCAGGCCTGCGCCGCCCAGGAGACCCTTGCGGCTGCGCGCCAGGTCGCGCGCCTTGCGGGCGGCCATCCGCGCCGCTGCCGCCTGCATGGACTTGCGAGCGATGTCCTTGCCCTCCGAAGGGTTCTGCTCCAGCCACGCGCCCAGTTGGTCGTTGACGGCCTTCTGCACGAACGCCTTGACCTCGGTGTTCCCGAGCTTGCCCTTGGTCTGGCCCTCGAACTGCGGTTCGGCCAGCTTGACCGCGATGATCGCCGTCAAGCCCTCTCGGATGTCCTCGCCGGACAGGTTCGGGTCCTTCTCCTTCAACACGCCCCAGTCGCGGGCGAACTTGTTCATCAGCGAGGTCAGCGCCGCCCGGAAGCCCTCCTCGTGGGTGCCGCCGCCGGTGGTGTTGATGGTGTTCGCGAAGGTGTACACCGACTCGGCGAATCCGGAGTTCCACTGCATGGCGATGTCCGCCGACATCATCTGGTCCGGGGCCTCGCTGCCGAAGTGGATCACCTGCGCGTGCGCCGGCCCCTTGGGAGCGTTCAGATGCGTGACGAAGTCCGCGATCCCGCCCGAGTAGTGGTACCGCACGGCCCGGCGGACCGTCTCGTCCTCCTCCTCATCCGCCGCCGCTGCGGGCACCCGCTCGTCGACCAGGCCGATCGTCAGCCCCTTGTTCAGGAAGGCCATCTCCTGGAATCGTCTGGCCAGCGTCTCGAAGTCGTAGTGGGTGGTCTCGAAGATGGCGTCGTCGGCCCAGAAGGTCACCGTGGTCCCGGTCTCGTCGGCCGCTCCGACCACCGCCAGCGGGGCGTCCGGGACGCCGTGCGAGTACGACTGCTGGTAGATGTTTCCGTCTCGGTGCACCTGGACCTGCAGCCGGCTGCTCAGCGCGTTGACGACCGAGACGCCCACCCCGTGCAGGCCGCCGGACATCGAGTAGCCGCCGCCGCCGAACTTCCCCCCGGCATGCAGCACGGTCAGCACGACCTCCACGGCGGGCTTCTTCTCCACCGGGTGCTCATCGACCGGGATGCCGCGCCCGTTGTCCACGACCCGCACGCCGCCGTCGGCCAGCAGCGTGACCTCGATCGTGTCGCAGTAGCCCGCCATCGCTTCGTCGACCGCGTTGTCGACAACCTCGTGCACCAGATGGTGCAGGCCGCGCTCCCCGGTGGACCCGATGTACATGCCCGGACGCTTGCGGACCGCGTCCAAACCCTCAAGAACCGTGATCGCACTCGCGTCGTACGACAAGGGTGGCCTCCGCGGCTGGTGGAAGACAATGTGCGTGGGGAGATCCCCGCTCTCCGATGGTACCTCTTTGCGAGGTCACCCTGGGCTTGCTGACCCCATAGGTGGGGAGATTCGCGATGCATCCCCAGGTGCGTATGGGCATACGTGCGCAATCGTCATGGCTTCTGCGGGCAGGAAATCAGGTTCGAACCCGCCGCGGCCCGTACGGCCGGCGACCCTGGGCCGGTCCAAGGATGACGACCCTGCCCACCACGCCGGCCCCGAGTTCCGCGTCGAGCCGGCGCTGGAGCAGGGCAAGGTTCCAGATCAGCTGCTGCTGCCACGCCGGACTGTCGGCCACCACGGTCAGAGTGCCCCCCTCTCGGCCGCCAGCCTCGTCGGCCGGCGGGGGCGCCGGGAGCAGCGATTGCTGACGGGGTTGCCCGCGCCGACGCCGGGCGCTTCCGCCGTCGGCTCGGGGATCGGGCGCCGCCTCTGCGTCGAACGCCACGACGCTGACATGCTCGGCGATCTGCGGGCCGACGATCTCGGGCCACCGGTTCGCCAGGGACCACACCGCCAGCTGGGCGGTCCAGCCGTTCCCATCGGCCAGCCGCCGCCAGACATCCCCCACCCGCTGCGGATCCCGGGCGTCCGGCCCCGGGCCGCTGGGCGTCTGAGCCAGCGCACGCATGGCGCCGCGCCGACGGTTGGAGGTGCTGCCCCGCCGGCGGCTGGCGGCGCGGTAGCGCGCCAGCGCCTCCGACTCCGCCGCAATGGCCGGGCCGGCCTCCGGAGCGCCGGTCATGCTCCGATCGCCTCCACCCGCCCGGCGTCGACCGCGTAGCGCACTCCCGCGAGCACCTCCGGCACATCGTGGTCGACCGCAGCGGTGACGATCACCTGCTCCGCGCCGGCGACGGCGTCGGCGAGCCTGGCCCGGCGGGTGTCGTCGAGTTCGGCGAAGACGTCGTCCAGGATCAGCACCGGATCCCCGTCGTCGACGGCCTCAGCGGCCAGCACGCGGTAGGCCGCCAACCGCATGGCCAGCGCCAACGACCATGATTCGCCGTGGCTGGCGTAGCCCTTCGCGGGGTGGCCGTGGACGCTGACGGCCAGATCGTCGCGCTGGGGACCGGTGAGGTTCACACCGCGCCGGAACTCCTCCCCATGGCGCAGCGGCAGGGCCTCGCCGAGCAGCCGCTCCATGACTGCCGGATCGCCAGCCGCCGCCTGGTTGTGGCCGGTGCTGCTCCGGTACTCCAGGTCCGCCTCGACGCCGCCCCCCGCCAATTCCCGGTGGGCGTTGCGGAAGGGTTCCGCCAGCGCCCCGACGAGGTCGAGGCGCGCCGACCACAACTGCCCCCCGAACCGGGCGAGCTGACTGTCCCAGACCGCCAAGGTGTCGGCATCCGCGCCGTCGGGCCGGCCCCCCCGCCGTGCAATGCCCCGCAACAGGGCTCCGCGCTGGCGCAGCACGCGGTCGCAGTCGGCGATCACGGCCGACATGCGGGGCTGGCGCTGCACGAGCAGGTCGTCGAGGAATCGCCGCCGTTCGGCCGGGTCCCCCTTGATCAGGGACAGGTCTTCGGGAGCGAAGGTGACCGCCCGGACCAGCCCGAGACAATCCCTGGCCCGGGGCAGCGGCGAGCCGTTGATCCTGGCCCTGGTGCCGCGGCCGCGCGCCAGGGACAGGTCGAGGACCGCCTGGCGGTCGCCGCGCCGGGCCGCGACGCGGATGGACGCCTGGTCGGCACCGAACCGCAGCAGCGGCGCGTCGCCGGCGACACGGTGGCTGCTCAGGGTGGCGGCGTAGCCGATGGCTTCGACAAGGTTGGTCTTGCCCTGACCGTTCAAGCCGAGCAGGACGGAGCAGCCGCTGCCGAATCCCACCTGCAGGTGCTGGTAGTTGCGGAAGTCGGTGACCTCCAGGGAGACGACATGCACGACGCCGGAACGCGGTCAGCCAGCCAGCCGGACGGGCATCAGCAGGTAGCGGTAGTCGACATCGTCTCCTCCGGCATCGCTGAGCACCGCGGGCTTGTTCGACACCGTCATGGCCAGCCGTGCGGTCGCGCCCGGCAGGGCACCGAGGCCCTCGAGCAGGTACTCGGGGTTGAACGCGATCCGGATCGAATCGCCGGTGAGGTCGCACTCCAGGATCTCCGTGGCGTGTGCATCGTCCCCGGCGCCGGCCCGCAGCAGCACCTCGCCATCGGCGAACTCCAGCTGCATCGGCACGTTGGGCCGATCCACGACCAGCTTCACGCGCTTGACGGCCTCGGTGAGCTCCGCGGTCGACACGACAGCAACGGAGCTGGCGTCGGAGGGCAGCAGCCGGCGGAAATCGGGGAAGTCGCCGTCGAGCACCGGTGTGGTGGAGCGCCGGTTGGCCCCTGTGATGCCGATCAGCGACTGGCCCGCATCGAGCGCTATATCGACCTCCTGGACGCCACCCAGCGGTCGCGCGAGGTCGGACAGCGTCTTGGCGCGCACCAGGACCTGGGCGTCCACGTCCCTGCTGGCCGGCTGCCAGGGCATCTCCCGGATGGCGAGCCGGTAGCGATCGGTTGCTGCGAGCGTGATGGCCTCCGGCGTGAACTCCATCCGGATTCCGGTCAGCACCGGGATGGTGTCGTCCCGGCTTGCGGCGATCGCGACGCCGGCGACCGCGTCGGCGAGGTCGACGCCCGAACATCGGCCCAGGATTGGGGGCAGGGCCGGCAGCGCGGGGTACTCGACCACAGGCAGCGTGGGCAGGGTGAACGAGGCGCGGCCGCACTGCAGGACCAGGCGGGTGCCCTCCAGGGTCAGGGATACCGGCCGGGCGGGCAGCGCCTTGGCGATGTCCGCCAGCAGCCGGCCGGACACCACCGCGTCACCGGGTTCCGCCACGTCTGCATCGAATGTGACCTGGGACGATACGGCCTGATCGGAACTCGACAGCGTCACGCGTTCCTCGTTCGCAGACATCAAGACACCGGACAGCACCGGATTCGTGGGTCGCGTCGGCAGCGTCCGGGCGGCCCACGCCACCGCATCGGCCAAGACATCCCGCTCGATCCGCAACTTCATGTCGCCTCGCACCTCCTGTGATCGAAGCAGCCTACGCCC
>CAZECO010000192.1:0-5625 GCA_964510455.1 uncultured Actinomycetes bacterium | reverse complement strand
GGGGTCAAGATTCGGCCGACGCTCCGGGGTCAGTATTCAGCCGACGCCGACACCTTGGACACGAGCGGATGACCCACGCGCGCGCGGGCGCGAGCCGAGCGATAAAGGTCCGGGGTCCGGACCTTTAGGCTGCCCCACGCGCGCGCGGGCGCGAGGATTTGTTCCGCCGGAACGAATCTTGCAACCGTGGCTGCCCCACGCGCGCGCGGGCGCGAGTAAATGTCCGCACCACGGACAGCGTCCGCCGCCCGAGTCGCAGACTCGCGCTCGACCCGGTCGATAGGTTCCGCCGAATTCGGCGGAACCTTTCCGCCCTGCCCTCGCCCGTACTGCTCGCCCGAGGGCGTTATCGGGGCCGTTCCCGGCCGTTTCCGGGCCTCAACCCGCATATGCGCATGGGAACAGATCCGGTGCGTCCTGCGAGAGCCCTGGACGAGCGGGGACACCGGCAGGGGCCGGGGAGGGGGGTCATGCCCCCCGGCCGCGCTTGGACGTCTTGTGCCGGTGGCAGGGCACGCAGATGGCGCGGAGGTTGGCCGGGGAGTGGTCGAGCCGGTCGCCGATGTGGTCGCACTCGATGCCGGGCGCCCGGCACGGGGTGCCGCCGGTGCAGCGGGCGCAGCCTTCGCACTGGCAGCGGTGATCGTCGCGTTCGAGGATCGCGAGGCGGCGGGTGCGCCAGTCCGCCGGGAGGGTGGCTTTCCTGGTGGAGGCGTCGCGCCAGGCGGGTCGCTTGTGCTCCTCGCACTTGCCCTCGCGGAGGGCGGTGCGGGGGCATCCGGGGACGTTGCAGACCTGTGCCGGACGGGTCATGGGCTGCCCTTCACCGGCGGCAGCGCGGTGCCCTGCGGGCGGGCGTGCGCCGGGCACCGGTTCTCGCCGGGCAGCAGGACGGCCGGGCAGCCGGGTGCCCGGCAGCGGCGCAGCGGCCGGTCGGGGCGCTCATCGGTACGGGTTCTTCGCGGCATCCTGCAACCGCTCCAGCCAGTCCTCGGGGTCGCCGCCGCCGGCGGGGACGGCGGGGGCCTGGGGGCCGCCGACCTGGAGGGGGCCGGTGCTGGTGTCCGGGATGGAGTCGCGGGCGTCGATGATGTCCTGCTGCCGCCGGGCGCTGCTGCTGGTCATGATGCTTCCGCGACGAGGTCGGCGGGCCGGATGCCCTTCGCCTTCCCCGCGGGGTCGAGCAAATGCTGGTACGCGGTGCTCCACTGGTATTTCCCGTCGATGACGGCCTTGACGACGTCGCTCCTGCACAGGTCGGCGGCGAGGCGGGCGTCGGCGAGGACCTGCCCGCCGGGGATCTGGTGGGTGAGGTTGCCGACCCTGGACGCGATGACGGGGCGGGAGCCGTCGACGGCGGCGGCGATCGCCAGGACGGCGTGGCGGAGATCCGCCGCGGCGGACTGCACCGCGTCGACCGACTCCTTGTAGGCGGCGCTGAACTCGTCCAGCTTGGGCAGCCGGTCCGCGAGGAGGGTGTCCACCAGCTCCCCGGACTTGCGGTACAGGGCAGCGCGCCGCGCGTACTGGCCGACTGCACCGGTCAACGCGTCACCGGCCCGGTCGCAGAGCACCGCTTGCGCGGCGGCTTTCCGGGTCAACGCCGCGGCCTTCTCCTGGTGCTTGCCGATGAGGGCGACGTCGGCGGCGCTGTCCACCGCCTGCAGCGCGCCGAGCGCCTGCTGGTACACCTCGGCGAACGCGGCCGTCTCGCGGTCGAAGTCGGCGGCGCGGTCCTCCACCAGGCCGCCGGCCGCCTGCAGCTCGACGCTGTACGGCTCGAACGGGGAGCGCCGGTAGCTGCCGAGCGGGTTGCGGCCGAACACGGTTTCCTGCAGGCGGGCCAGCTGCTCGTGCTGGGGGGTCGGTTTCATCGCGGGTCGTTCCTTCCAGTTGATCCTCTGGTGGGGCGGGGCCGTCGGCCGGATCAAGGACCCGGGGACGGGTGGCCGGTGGCCCCGCCTACCCGCAGCCTAGCCCGACGATGCGTATATGCGCATCAGGCCGGCGGGGGTTCATGCGGGCCGGTGTCCGGGGGGAGTCTGGAGCAGCTCTAGGAGGACGTCGGCGTGGCATTCCTGGTCCAGCGGGCAGTAGCAGGCCAGCGTCTTCCCGGCGAGGGGCGCGAGCCATCGGGGGTCCCGCCCGGCCCTGTCCGCCGCCCAGAGGCGGTACCGGTTGACGGCGGCCCGCCGCCCGTGCGCCTCGACTGGGAACGGGTTGCCCCACCTGCTGGGCCTGCCGACGTACACCACGTTGTCGGGCTTCCTGCCGCCCTTGTGCCGCCAGGTGACCTGGACGCGGCGGCCGGTCATGATTCGACGACCATGAAGATGGGGCCGTCGATGAGCCGGGCGAGCGCGAGGGACGCCCGCAGCCTCGCGGCTGCTGCTGCACGGGGGTCGTCGCCGAGGGCGTCGCAGTCGTCGTCATGGAGCACCCCGATCGTGTTGCAGCCGTACCGGGCGGGGTAGACGGCGATCGCGGTGTTGCAGCATGAGCCGGGCAGGCGGGTGCCGTCGAGGTGCGCGGCCGGATGCTGCCGCCGCTTGGGGGGTTTGATCCTGCGGCGGTTGCTCACGACGCGCCCTTCATCGCCCGGATGCACGCCGGGCAGCGGCCGTAGCCGGAGGCGACCGGCACGCCGCAGTCGGCGCATCCACGCTCGCGCACAGGGTGCACAGGGTCTGCTGGGAGGTTCTCTCGCGAAGGGTTTACTAGGGAATCGACTAGCAGACCCTGTGCAACCTGTGCAGACGGCTCCGGAGGGTCGTCCGCCGACCCGTCGTCCTGCCCCCAGGCGGCACCTGCGAGCGCGACCGAGTCGCGGCCGCGTTCGCCCCGATCCACCCCGAGGAAACGCTCCCTGACCAGCGGATGCGCCTTCAGCCGTTCGCCGAAGGTGCGTGCCGACCACGGCCTGGCGGCCTTGGGCAGGTCGGCGTTGAACCGCTCCAGCATCACCGAGGTGGGCAGCCGGTCGCCGCGTTTCCCGGTCGGTTTCACCGATGCCCGCAGCCACCCGCCGAGCGGGTCGTCGATGTCGCGCCATTCCGCGGTGGCAGCGGCGACGGCGGGCGGCGGCTGGGGGGTGGAGCACCCGCCCTTGTACCAGTCCGCGGCGCCGGCTGCGATCCACGCCAGGACCGCCGCGGACTGCGCCTTGCCCCGCAGCCTGCGTTTCAACGTCGGGTCGCCGGCCGACGTGTACGTCTTGGGGTAGGGGATCATCACCAGCCGCCGCCAGGTGCCGTGGTCGGTGTCGGACACGATCGGCCTGTGGTTGGTGGAGACCGCGAGGTGGTGCACGGGGCGCCAGGTGATGAAGTCGCGGCCGATGGCGCGGGCGGTCATCAGCGGGGTTCCGACGATCCGCTTCAACCGGGCCACGGGCAGGACGTGGTCCTCGGGCAGCTCTTCGAGGAGTGCGAACCTGGCGCCGCGCAGCGGCATCTTCTCGGTGGGGTGCTGCTCGTTGCGGCTGCTGGACAGCAGGCTGTCGGGGACGGTTGTCGCGTAGTCGCCAAGGACGTGGGCGACCGCGGCGAGCAGCGTCGATTTGCCGTTGGCGCCGAGTCCGTGGTGGAACGTCACCGGGTCGTCGCGGTCGGGTTCGCCGGTGGCGGCCTGCCCGACCATCAGCTGCAGGTAGCGGATGGTCTGATCGTCGAGCGCGGACAGCGCCTTGGCCCAGTCGCCGTGGGATGCGCCGGGGGTGTAGTCGGCGGGGCACACCTTGGTGATGTACCGGTGCGGGTCGTGCTGCAGCAGCCGGCCGGTGCGCAGGTCGAGGGTGCCGTTCCTGCAGTTCAGCAGCCCGGCCGCGTCGTCGAGCCGGTCGGCGGCCACGAGGATGCCGGGGTGGGTGCGGGCGGCCGCGACGACGGCGCGCACGTTGCCGATGTCCCGGTAGCGCAGGCAGTACGCGATGACTTTGGAGTCGGCGCGGGCGGCGACCATGCCCGTGATCCAATCCTGCAGCCAGGACGCGGCTTCGGCGTTGACGTGGTCCTCGGCGACGGGTTCCCACCGGCGACCGTCCCAACGGTGCCACCCGAGGCCGTGGACGTGGATCCACCGCCCGTGCAGGTGCTCGGCTGCGAACCTGCGCCCCACCGGCACCGACCGGCAGGAGCCGGCTGCGAGGTCGGGCGCGTCGGGCTGCTCGACGCCGGCCGCATCAACGCCGAGGCTGTCGGCGATCGCCGGAATGTCCGCGCCCCGCCAATCGTCCGGGGGCTGCTCGGTGTAGTTCACGGCGCCACCGCCTTGGCCATCTTCGCGCGGATCTTCGCGACCGCGGCGGCGATGACGTCGAGCTGGTCCTCGATACCGGACAGGTCCGGCACCGGGGTGCCGTCGTAGGCGACATGCACGCCGACGAACCTGGGCGCGCCGCACACGCAGCGGCCGCTGCCGGTGTCCACGAACACATGCGCCACCGGACCGTCTATCGGGGTCGCTGTGTCGATCCCCGGCGCTACGATGGTGCCGAGCCCCGTCGCAGGAGCTTCAACCGGCCCCCCGCCACCGGAGGGGCCGGTTCTCTTGTCCGGGGCGTTCACGCGGCACCGCCGAGCAACTGCTCAAGGTCGGACCTGCGGATCAAGGTCCTGGCGCCGACCTTGACGAAGGGCAGCTCTCCGCTGGCGTTCAGGTTGTACAGCGTCCGGATGGACAACCCGCTGACTGCGCTGGCGTCGGCGAGGCCGTAGGTGATCGCGTCCGGCCTCGGCGCGGTGCTGGTGGTTCGGATCTTCGGTCGTGCTGGCATCGCTGCTCCCCCTGGAGCTGGTCGGATGCCGTCCTTCGGTTCGTTCGGCGCGGGCGTCCCTGAGTTGGGACGACGTCGCGTCGGGACCTATGCGGCCGCGCCGAGGCGCGGACCTACGGTGCGCAGGGGGCGTCGGCGAGGGTGGCGATCAGGCGGAGCGCGGGAGGCGGCGAGCGGTCAGGGACGATGAGCTCCTGGGCGCCGCGCTCGATGATCTCCAGCGCGTCGCGGACGACGTCCGCGTCGGTCGGCGGCAAGTGCCGCCGGAGGTAGCGGAGGTAGCCGGCCAGTCCCACGGCGGCCTCGGGCGGGTCGTAGTACTCGACGTCGTCTTCGGGCTCGTAGTCCTCGGCGGTGATCTGCTTCCAGTGGACCAGGTCGCGGCGGTCCGAGTTGCTGAGCGGCAGGCGTCCCGGCGACTTGGCCAGGTGGTCCCCGAGGAGCTCGGCGCACTCCCCGAGGTCGAGGGGGTGCTCGGTCCGGTGCCAGTCCCAGCCGGGCAGGATCTCCAAGGCGATGTCGTACAGGTCGGCGGCCCGCTCGCGGGTGATGTCCCATCGGCGCAGCAGCAGCCGGATCGCCGCCCTGCGGCCGATCGCCCGGTGTTCGCCCCGTCGCATGCCCGCAGCCTAGTTGCACGCTTGTAATTCGTGCAACCGCCTGCACCGGTCGGCGCAACCGGTCGCCGGGGCGCTGCAGCGGATCTGGACACGAATCTGGACACGGGACGTCCGGCGGGGGTTGCTGCGGCTGCTGGTGAGGGCTGAAACCTGTTGCGCTGCAACGGTTTACGCCTGGTGGGGCGGGTGGGACTCGAACCCACGCCTGGCGGATTATGAGTCCGCTGCTCT
>CAZECO010000191.1:0-5703 GCA_964510455.1 uncultured Actinomycetes bacterium | reverse complement strand
TCACCAGAGCAGCCGGGAGTGCGGATGGGTTCTGTCGGCCGTCCAGTGCCTGGTCCGGCTCCCATCGTTGATGTCGCACGCGCGAGTTATACGGTATAACTCGCGCCATAGCCCACACCTGTGCATAGGGCGTTTGTGGCGGTACGCCGCGCCTGTGGCTGCGGCAGCGATTTGATAGAACCCCAATCCGTACGCCTTGCGGACTGGCAACCGACCTCCCGCGCTTGCGCGCGATGCGCGCTGCAAGCGGCAGGCGTCTAGCGCCTGCCTGCCTGCCTGTCGCAGTGGCCGTTCACCCCCCTTGGGTGCTCCGAGACATGCAACGTCCGGTCGTACTACCGTACGACCCCGCACAGTTATGTGGACGGATCGCCCGGGACGTCTCCCAGGCTGTGTCCACCGCCCCTTACTCCGCCGATGCCTACGCCGTCCTGACGAAGGCCGATCTGTCGTCGTGGCTGGACCCGCTGAGAATCCCTGCCTCAACGTCACGGCCGTCTGCGCCAGCAAGCGCTCTGACCTGGTGCGCGCTGGGCGCTGGGCGCCGAACGCCTCATCGGCTTCACGCAGGGACTGCCGCCGACGGCCAGCGCTCGACGCGGTCTGCGATGCCGTGGGCAAGAGTTGTTTCGGCCGCTGCCTCCCGCCTGCTGAGGCCGCACGGAGTCGATATCTCAGTGGGGGCCGGACTGCCGATGGTTGCCATCGTGGCTGCAACCACGGGTCGAGCCAGTCCGCGCTTCACTTTCAGCCAAGGCCATCTTTCGCGAGATAGAGCTCGACCCGGTCAGTGGTCCACGTCGGGACACCGGCACCGAAGTAGTCCTGATCCTCAGTCAAGCTCGGGCATTCCATTGCGAGGGCGGCGGCGACGATCGGCCAGTCGTCCAGGTCCCTGGACTCGATACGAGCTAGCGCCTCCGCCCGCCCTTTGGCCTTCGCAAACCTCCTCTGGCACCGGCACCACGACCGCCCTGAGCTGTTCTAGGAACGCGAGGGCCTGGTCGATCTCATTCCCACCGTCGCGCTTGGCGAGAATCTCTGGCAGGTGGCGCTCAGCGTCCGCGTACGACACCTCGGGAGCGAAGAACTCGGCGCGCAGCGCATGGTCAGTGATGATTCCTTTCGTGCGAGCTCCGAGCACCGCGCGGATCAGGATGTTGGCGTCGAGGACGATCCGGGGCCAGGAGCCACTACTTCTTCGTCTCGCGTCGTAGCTGCTTGAACTCCTGGACCATCTTGGCGACCTCCGACTCCTCAATCTGCAGCAGAGCGTCGAGCTTCTCTCCGGCGGCCTTGAGCTTGGCGACCTCGGCAACGCGGTCGGTCCTGGTGGGAATGAAATAGCCGACCGTCCGCCCGTGCCGGGTCACTGCGATCGGGGCATCGGCGTCGATGTAGTCCGCCAAACCAGCACGGAACTCACGGATGCCGACCTCCGATCGGCATGCTCCGGGCAGCCATCGCATCGGCGGTTGGCTCCGAGGTCGAGTCGGTGATCGTCTTCGGGTCGATCGCCCGCGGGGAGGCCAGCCGGGGCAGCGACATCGACCTGGCGGTCATCGCCACTGCCGAGTGGGACGGGCGCAGCGACCTCGAAGACGCTGTGCGCGCCAGCGTGGGCAACGGCTGCGACGTCCTGGTCTTCACCGCGGACCAGTTCCAGCAGCTGACTCGATCCGGCGAGCCGGTGGTCGGCGACATCCTGCGTGACGGGGTCGCACTGATCGGCTCGATGCTGCGCACGGGGACACGGTTCGGTACCGCTTGATGGCCGGCGCTGAGCAGCTCAACCACGCCAGGTCCTTCCTCCGGAAGTCAGAGGAGGACCTGGCCTCAGCGGATGCCAATCTCGTCGCTGAGCGCCACACCGCCGCCGCGGGCGACGCCATCTATGCCGGCATCAGCGCCAAGGATGCAATCGTCGCGGCACTGACCGGTGCGACCCGCAGGCCAAGGACCACGCGAGCGCGGCGAAGGAGTTCAAGACCGCCCTGGGCGCGCGGGCCGACGCGCCCGCCGCCGAGAAGGCCCTGCGGGAGCTGATCGGCGCCAAGGGCGACGTCGAGTACGGCACCGCCCTCCTATCGGCCACGAAGGCGGAGCCCCTCGTGCGACGGGCTCAGTTCCTGGTCGAGCTCGCCGTCCGAATCGTCCGCCTGGGTGGTTGAAGCGGACGGGGCCAGGAGCCGCGCCTTCTTCGTCGCGTCGGACCTGCTTGGGCTTTTCGACCAACTCGTCGACCTCCGACTCCTCGATCCGCAGCAGAGCGACGAGCTTCTCCCCGGCCGCGCACCTGCCCATGCCACACCACCATCGACGGATCCGCGACCCCACCGCGACCGTCGTCATCGAGTGATGGGCGGGCGCTGCATGTGGGGAGCCACGGCTCGGCCTCGTGTTGGATGATGGGCGCGGGTCCGAGCCGCCGAGACGCCAAGGAGCCACCGATGCCCGAGTACCTGTCGAGCACCCGCGCCGCTGCCGCTGGGGAGACCGGACAGGCGTCCGCGGACCCCGCCGACCGGGAGCGGCGAACGGCCCAGGTGGACGTGTTCGACCAGAAGCTCCCGACCACCGGCGCCCCGGTGCGCGCCAACAGCCTCCAGCGCCGCGAGACCGCCTCCATCCTGGATGCGGCGGGCTGGTCCGTCTCGGTCGTGCCCGCGTGACACGGCACCCCGTCGCACCGGCTCGGCAGCTTCCGCGTCGTCGGGGCCGCCCACACTTACGCCCGCCCGGCCGCCCAGTCCTGGCCGGCCGAGGCCGCTTCGGTCTGGCGCCATGAACCCGCAGTCCCGCCGGATCCAGCGCACCTACCTCACCTTGATCCTCGGCAACACGTTGGCGGCCTCGTTCATCTGGGGCATCAACACGCTGTTCCTGCTCAGCGCCGGGCTGAGCAACTTCCAGGCGTTCGCCGCGAACGCGTTCTTCACCGCCGGGATGGTGCTCTTCGAGGTGCCGACCGGGGTGGTGGCGGACACGTGGGGCAGGCGCGCGTCCTACCTGATGGGCACGGCGACGCTGGCGGCGTCCACGTTCCTCTACTACCTCATGTGGCTGCTCACGGCGCCCTTCTGGGCGTGGGCGGTCGTGTCCATCCTGATCGGTCTGGGGTTCACCTTCTTCTCCGGCGCCGTGGAGGCGTGGCTGGTCGATGCCCTGTACAGCGTCGGATTCGACGGCCGCCTGGAGTCGGTGTTCGGCCGGGGGCAGGTCGTTGCGGGGGTGGCCATGCTCGTCGGTTCCGTTGCGGGCGGCGTGCTGGCACAAGCCACGTCGCTGGGCGTGCCGTTCCTCGTCCGCACCGCCATCTTGATCGCCATGGCCGCGGTGGCCTTCCGGCTGATGTTCGACATCGGGTTCACGCCGCGGCGCATGGAACGGCCGGTGCACGAGTCGCGCGAGATTCTGCGGGCCTCGGTGCAGCACGGCCTGGTCGACCGCCCGGTTCGCTGGTTGATGCTCTCGGCGTTGTTCACCTCCGGCGTCGGCATCTACGTCTTCTACGCCCTGCAGCCGTATCTGCTGCAGCTCTACGGCGATCCCGGGGCGTACTCGATCGCGGGCCTCGCCGCGGCGATGGTCGCCGGGGCGCAGATTGCGGGCGGGTTCGCGGCGGCGTGGGTCCGCGGCCGGTTCCGGCGGCGGACGACGGTCCTCATCCTGACCACCTCGCTCACCGCCGCGATCCTCCCCCTGCTGTGGGCGACCGATGTGTTCTGGGTCGCGCTGCTGTTGCTCGCCGTGTGGGCCCTCGTAGGCGCGGTCGGGTTGCCGGTGCGGCAGGCCTACCTGAACGACATGATCCCCTCGCAGCAGCGGGCCACCGTCCTGTCGTTCGACTCGCTGATGGGCAACACCGGGGCTGTGGTCGCCCAGCCGGTCCTCGGACGCGCCGCCGACATCGGAGGCTATGGGGCCTCGTTCCTGGTGGCTGCCGGGATCCAGGTCGCAGCCGTCCCCTTCCTGGCCGCGAGCCGCCGCGAGCGGTCGCCGGCCGACGTGGAGCCCCTCCCCCCGCCCCTGCCCGACTCGTAGACGCGCCGCCAGCGGAAGACGCGGTGCCGGTGTGGTGCGCGCCATTCGGGCCGCCGTGCCCGCCGCGGCGCCCAGCCGGCCGCCCGGCGGCGGTTGATCGCCAGCGTTTCACCGCTCTTCGGAATCCGGCGGGGAGTCCGGGGTGAGGGGTGCGCGGGCGGCTGGCTGTGCCGCTCCGGCTGACCGGTCTCGGGACATCGGTCGCGCTCGCAGGTGATGCCGATTCCAGGGGTCAGCGGCCGCATCGCAACGACGGGGCTGCCGCGCGTGGATGGGTCGCTGGCCGCTGCTCCCCCGGCTGGGCGCCAGCAGGCACCGGCTGCCTGTTTACACCCCGTGGCGTGGGCGGATCGCGCCTGAGTTTGCACCCGGTGGGGGCTTTGCACCCGTGGCGGGGGTGGATCGGTCGCGACACGCCGTCGGGAGCCCACGCTGCGGGTGCAAAGCCCCGTTGGGGCTATTCATCTGACCGGACTAGGCTCTGTGCCGTGGGCGACTGGAAGCCGCGGGCGGGCGTGGACTATCCGGGGTCGGTCGGTGAGCTGCGGTCATGGTTCCCCACGGACGCCGAATGTCTGGACTACCTGGACTGGCTGCGCTGGCCGGACGGGTTCGTATGCCCGCTGTGCGGTCACGCCGGCGGCTGGTGGGTGGCCGACGGCCGGTACAAGTGCGCCGGCTGCGGGCTGCGCACGTCGGTGACGGCGGGCACGCTGTTCGACCGGCGCCGCACGCCGTTGACGGTGTGGTTCGAGGTGGTCTGGGCCTTCGCCTCGGGCAAGGACGGGATCTCGGCGCTGAGCCTGCAGCGCACGCTGGAGATCGGCTCGTACGTGACCGCGTGGGCGATGCTGCACCGGCTGCGCGCCGTGCTCGTGCGCCCGGGCCGGGAACGGCTGACCGGGACGGTGGAGGTCGACGAGACCTACATCGGCGGGGAGGAGCCGGGCCTGCGCGGGGGGCGCGCCAGGGGCAAAAAGGTGTTGGTGGCCATCGCGATCGAGGTGCTCGAGCCGCGCGGGTTCGGCCGCTGCCGGATGCAGACGCTGACCGATGCATCCGCGCAGAGCCTGCACGCGTTCATCGCCGACAGCGTCGAGCCGGGCTCACACGTGATCACCGACGGCTGGAACGGCTACTCGGGCATCGAGAGGCTGGGCTACACCCACGAGCGGCGCAGCCAGCGCGCCGCCAAGGCCCTCGGAGAGGACCCGGGCAGGCTGCTGCCCGGCGTGCACCGGGTCGCCGCCCTGGTCAAGCGGTGGCTGCTGGGCACCCACCAGTCCTCGGTCGACCGGGCGCACCTGCAGTCCTACCTGAACGAGTTCGTCTTCCGGTTCAACCGGCGACGCTCGCGCGCCCGCGGCATGCTCTTCTACCGCGTCCTACAGCTCGCCACGGCGCACGAACCAGTGCGATACCGCGAGCTCGTCGCCGACCCAAGGCCCAAGCGCACCCCGCCCACACCGCCGACCCGACGAGGCCATCCGCCGAGCCTGGACCGTCCGCTCGCCGACCGTCCCTGGCGCGGGATTCCACGCGGCTAGTCCGGTCAGATGAATAGCCCCAAGCCCCGTTACGGGTGCATCTACCGGCCGCGGAAGGCCGGAAACACCCCTCGGACTCAATTGATCAGCGCAACACCTGAAGCCGAAAATG
>CAZECO010000190.1:0-5761 GCA_964510455.1 uncultured Actinomycetes bacterium | reverse complement strand
TAGCCGCTGGGCCATGCGGGCGGCTCGGGCTGACGCCGGCAGCGCGTCCAGGAGTACGGCGGTACCTTCGCGGACCTGAGTCGACCGGTCGTCCAGCGCCCGCTCCAGCAACTGCTCGTCGTCGGAACCGAGGCCGGTGGATAGGGCGGCCAGCAGCGCCGCCCGGTCGCGGGCCGAGTCGGTGGCCCACGTGGACTCGACCAGCATCCGCCCGAACGCCGGATCGCTGGCGCGCAGCCGGGTCACCGCGGCGACGCGCGGTTCGGTCGGCATCCGAGCCCATGCCGCAGCGTCCTCGTCGTTCCCGGACGGCCCTTCGGATGCCCAGCTCCAGCCCGGATTGGCCGCTGACAGCCAGGCCCCGCGTGCGTCCCCCACCCGTCGGACACCCTGGCGCAGCGACTCGTGACGGGTCGCCAGGTCGAGCAGTTCGGGCAGCAGGTGGTGGGGCGCCCGATAGCCGCGCGCTTCGGCGGCGTCGAGCCAGAGCTTCACGAGCTCCGTCCTCAAGGTGGACCCGACGGGACTCTGGTGCAGCAGCAATGCAAGCAGCTGCACCGCTCGCGGTGGGGGAGGGCCGCACCGATCGTCGGCCACCGCCGCCGCTGGCTCGGGATCGCGGGCCCGGACCCCGGCCCGGCGCAGCGCACCAGCAAGCGCAGCCGAGTCGAGGAGCTGCACCTCCCGTGTCGCGTCGGCCCGGCCCGTCCCGAGGGTGGCAGGCAGTTCGGGCACGCGGTGCCGGGCCGTACCGACGACGGCGGCGGCGGAGAGGTCGGCCCACCACGTGTCGAAGGCCGCGCTCATACGGCCACCAGCCCGTCGTCGGTCTGCACGCTGAGCACCCGGAACCCGGTGCGCTCGACCTCGCCGATCAGCAGCGTCGCCCGACCGCCGGTGCGGGCGAGGGCATGCCACGGAACCGCGTCGGCGAGCAGCGGCAAAGCACCGGACGCATCGACGATCTGGGCGCGATGGCCGTCGGTGAGTGGCTGCAGGGCTGCGTCGCGGACCACGGCGGGCACCCGCGCGCCCCACGGATTCTCCGCCCACGCCGCAGCGAGGTCCGCCAGTGCCTCGTCCAGCGAACCGCCCTCGGGCAACGGTGCGGATCCGCCGCGGACCACCGGCTCGCCGACGATCAGCGCCCGATGCGGCCGGCTTCCCGGATAGAGCGCGAGCGTGGCCTCGAGCACCGAGCCAGCCAGCTGCGCCATGGGCAGGGCGGCCCCGCCCGCCGCGAAGTCGAGCAGCTGCACGATGTGGCCCGAGGCCTGCCCGCGCAGCCACGTGCGCTGCTGCTGGAGGCGGCCGTCGTCGCTGCGGTGCGCCCCGAGCACGAGCCAGGCGTCGGTGAGCCTTGGCCCTGCCCGGACATCATCGGTGGCCTGCGCCCAGCCGAAGTACGTCCTCAGGTCGGCGCGGGTGCGCTCATCGAGGTCGTCCCAACGCTGCCACGCCTGCACGGCCGACCACCACCGGCCCAGCTCCTCAAGCAGGTAGTCGGCCCAGTCGTCCCGGCCGCTCACCTCCGAGCCCACCGTCCGAACCCTGTCCGCAAGGCCGGGCAACTGGGCGTCCACCAGCCGCGCGGCGGCGGTGTCCCACCAGTCCCACGGCTGGCGCCGCGCCTGCACGGTTCCGGCGCGAACGAGGTCGGTCAGCCAGACGGCGAAATCGGCGATCCCCTCCGACATCAGCGCCCGGCGCTCCGCCTGCCGCCGGGCTCGGGCCTCGGGGTCGGCCGGCGCGGCGCGTCGGGCGGGGCGCTGCGCAGGGTCCGCCGGTGGCGCGAGCCCCTGCCCCGCGAAGTCGGCCGGCTTCTCGACGTCGGCGACCGAGCCGTTGCCCCGCACCCACAGCAGGAGCAGGGCGAGCGCGTGCTTGCAGGGAAGCTTGCGGCTCGGGCAGCTGCAGCGGTACGCGGGACCGGTCAGGTCGATGCTCACCTGGTAGGGCACCTTGCCCGATCCCTGACACTTGCCCCAGACCAGCGTCTCGGTGCTCCCGGTCTCCGACCACGGCCCCGGCCGAGCCAGCCTCTGGGCGGCGGCGAGGCAGGCGGCATCGGGTGCGGCCTTCTCGACCGCGGCGAGGTTCCAACGGGGCATGGTAGGTCCATCATCCCCGCAGGGGGCGACGGTCGGGACGGGGTGTGCGGGGGATGATGAAGCTGGTACATGCGGCCACCCAACAAGTTCGCGTCACACCGGCCAAAGACGACGAGGCGGCCGAACCCACCACCCACTCATCCCCACGCCCCGAAGTCACACCGGCCCTCAGGGAGGCGCTGTTTTCGGGATACTCGGTCGCTGGGCGGCCAGATGGCGGTCGGCGTCGGCTGACCAACGCTCGGAACGCGACTTCTCCCTCGGAGGCCGCGCATTCACGTCGCCCGATCCGACCTGCTAGTGGTCGAATCGGGCGACATGAAATGTAGGGCACCCAGGCAGGCCCCGGTCACGCCGGGAGCGGCCCAATGCTCAGCACGTCCCACGGCAGGCATTGGCCTCCCGCTGCCGGCCAGGTTGCCCTGCCGGCTCTCGTGGGTGAGAAGACCAGCCGTAGATCGGTTCGCCGACCAGCCTCTCCCTCGCAGAACTCCCCGCGTGAGGTTCAGGCGGACAGGCAGGCTCCAGCCGACTGAACACGCCGGCCGCGCCCATGTACAGGTTGCAGATGACAGACTCGTGCCGTCGATTGCACTTGTGATAGGAGAGCGTCATGACCGGGCCGCTGGTGCTCGATGATGCTTCCATTTCCACTCTGTGCGCGAAGCACGGCGTGAAACGACTGGTCATCTTCGGATCTGCCGTCACGGACCGTTTCGACGAGGCGACCAGCGACGTCGACTTCATCGTCGAGTTCCGCGACGATGTCGGGATTCGATTCGACGCCCATTTCGGCCTGAATGAGTCGCTCGAGGTGTTGCTCGACCGTCCAGTGGATCTCGTCGCGCCTGTCGCCCTCGAAACCCCGTACCTTGCTGCATCGGTCGAGGAGACCGGGCGTGAGCTGTATGCCGCCTGAAGCGCCCGGTCTGCTGTGGGACGCCCGAAGTGCGGCCCGGCTGATCGCGCCATTCGTCGAGGATCGCAGCTGGCAGGACTTCCAGAGCGATCCGATGCTCCGATCGGCGGTGGAGCGCCAGTTCGAGATCATCGGTGAGGCGCCCAACAAGCTCAGGCGTTTGGACCCCGCCACTGCGGCGCCGATCACTGACCCGCCGCGAATCGTCGCCTTCCGGAACGTGCTGGTTCACGGATATGCGGCTATCGATCACGAGCTCGTCTGGGAGTCGCGAATACGCGCGTGGTGGATCTTGCCACTCTGATTGACAGATCGCTCGGGGACCACGCCGCCCAGTGATGCACGCGCGCCTTGGGCGGGTCACGCGGAGCGGAATGGCAGTACGTCTCAGGCGAGCACGTCGCCTACGTCCCGTCGGTCGTCGGGCGCACGACGGCAGCGGTCAAGCTCAAGACCACCACCCGTGGTGAGCAATGGAGCGAGGAAAGCCTCCTCGAGGCGTCTCAGGCCAGGTGCTCCGAACCTGAGGTGGGTCCGCGCGCACACATCACACGACCCAGTTGGTCGTGCCTGCCTCCGCGCTGGAGGACGCACCCAACTAATGCGCACTCCACAGCCCCGAGATGTCTCCACGGGCTTCAGCGATGCGTGCGAGAAAGGTGGGAGTGCGCCCAATACAAGAGCCACAGATCCGCAGTGTTATGGACTGGCTGCCCCTTGATGATGCCCTGGACCTTGCAGAGGTTGTTCAGGGAACCGACGAGGGCCTTTTCGGTTGCGACCTCCAACGGGGTTTTGGCGGCGACGTTGTCATCGTCCGTCGCCCTGAGGGTTTCAAGCAACTCGATGGTCCGCTTGGCCGCCTCTTCAAGGTCAGGACGCCAAACCTCATTCAACATATGAGCCTTCGCCCGCTGGATTGCCTCGCCGACCGGATCTGCCATACCAGTCCCCTAACTGATAGAAGCGTCGTTTCCATTGTCGCAGCATCGCGCGCAGGGGATTCACCCTTGACAACCTGAGATCGCGGGACACAGCCGCCTTCAGGACCCTCACGCCGGCTCATCCTGCACCTGCCCAAGGACTGGCTCTGGGCCACGTCCTGCCTGCGGGCTTGGAACCGAACACTCACCGCGCGCTGGGCCCCCTCGCTACCCACCCAGACCCGGACAGGAAGAACAATCGGATGCCTGAACCGGCCGAACCGCGTTCGGCCGGTGCACCTCGCCAACCACTCGCCGACGCCATCAAGCAACGACCGAAGACGTCCGCAGTCAGCTCAAGGAGGATCCCGGGATGCGCATCAGGGGGTCCGCAGTCGAAATCCGGTGCCTCAATACCGGATTTGAGGTGGTCCTGCTCTCAGACGATGAGGAGACGTCGTTAGCGGCCTCGCGAGCGATCCAGCAGTTCCCCCGTTGGCCTGAGACTATGTGGTGCGCGTCCAACAGAACGCGGACGACCCTCCCGTCGACAGCGAGGATCGAGTTCAACTGTGCATCCGCTTGGTGCGGGCGCTGCACGAGGCGGGGTTGTCGTCCAACCGGCCCTGAGGCGTCCCGCAGAGTCGACCGATTCGGCGATTGGTCTTCCTTTGCGTGAACGAAACCTTCCTCCAGCTGCAGAAACTGCACGGGTGGCTGCAGTGGTGGCCGCCCAGGCGACGGAAGTTGGTGTCAACGCAGGCGTGACGTGGCCGCCTGATGCAAGCACGCCCCAGGGGGCTTCGCGTGGGAGGTGGAACCCGACGGGCTCGTTGATCGGGTGGTGCGCCTTGAGGCCCGCGCCCACGACGTGTGGGTCAAACTCGTCGGCGTCCGATCGATGCGTCATCCGTGGAGCGAAGCGCGGGCGTCGCGAAGAAGGAGGTAGAGGTGGAGCGGGTCGGTGGGCGAGGGCTTGAATCCAAGAGCCGCGTAGAAGGATGCCGCCTCATGATGCAGCGCATGCACTATGAGGAGGCGTACGCCGATTCGGTCGGCCGCTGCGAGCGTCGAAAGGATTGCGTCGCGTACCAGGAGTCGTCCAAGCCCTGAACCTTGGAGCTCCCGATCAACCGCGAGTCGGCCGATCAGGACGGCTGGCACCGGGCTCGGTGCGTTGCGTCGAGCCCGTCCATGCAGTTCCGCGTGTTCCACGGCTATGGCTGACAAGGTGTAGTAGCCGACGATTTGGTTGTTCTCGCCCTCGACGCAGACATAGCAGCGGGCGATGTCGGAGACGTGGTTCGCCAGTGCCCGCTCGGCCAGATATTGGTCGAGTGACGCTTCGCCAGAGTCGAAGCCCGAAGTGCCGTCGTCCGGCTCGATAGGACGGGGACGCTGAAGCGTCACTCGGGCTCGTCCCATGGGGCTCGGTGGTTCAGGAGCTCCGTCAGCTCCGGTACGCGCTGGGCGGGCCGGTCGAGAATGGCGGCGAAGTCAGCCCATGCGGCGTCGTCGAGCCGGAAGACGCGTCGATCGGCGAGGGTGTCTTCGGCCCGGGTGACGGCAGCCGCGGTGACGAAGTCGGTGATGGATTGCCCGGAGACCGCAGCGGCGCCACGGATCAGGGCGTCCTGGTCTGGGGTGAGACGCACGGCAAGGCGCGCCTGCTTGCGCCTGCTGGATTCGGGGATCGTGGTCATGCGACAAATGTACGCCTGTGGGGCGTACAGGTCACTCGGCTCGGGATGAATTGATCGGCTGATCGGGGCGCAATGGCGTTCCTCGTCCACACTTGCCGTGAGCGC
>CAZECO010000189.1:0-5827 GCA_964510455.1 uncultured Actinomycetes bacterium | reverse complement strand
CAGCCGCTACGGCTTCCTCGGCACCAGCGGCGCCAACAGGTCGTCGCCGGGCCGCACGATGCCGTAGTGGGACTCCGGGGCCTCGATCCAGGCACCGGGGAGGCTGCCCAGCGGCTCGGAGACGACGATGCGGGTCTCGTCGTCCAAACCGCGCAGGATGGCCACATCCGGATGCAGCTCCCGCAGCGAGGGCAGGTCCCGGCTGTAGAACAGCGACCGCGAGTTGCCCTCGCTGGAGTAGCGGAAGGCGTAGAGGTTCGTTCCATCGGCGGCCACCACGGTCATCTGGATCGGGTACTCCACATCATGGGCATGGCCGATGTCCTCCACGAACCCGATCATCCGCTCGACGGCGGCGACCGGGTCATCCTTCAGCCCGAAGGTCAGCGCAAGGTTGAACAGCACCTCCGAATCGGTGGTGCCCTGGATGTCGGGGAACAGTTTGGGGTCGATCGCCATGGCGAGCTCGCGCTTCACGTGCGGGAAGTCCCTGATCAGGCCGTTGTGCGCCCACAGCCAGTTCTCGTGCCGGAACGGGTGGCAGTTGGTCTGCTGGACCGGCGTGCCGGTGGTGGCGCGGACGTGCGCGATGAACAGCGGCGACTTGATGTGGCGGGCCAATTCGGCCAGGTTCGGGTCGGCCCATGCCGGCTGGATGCTGTGGAAGACCGCCGGGATCGGGTCGCCCTCCACGTACCAGCCGACGCCGAAGCCGTCGGCGTTGAGCGCCGTCGCCCCCATGGCGGCTTCCTTGCTCTGATTGATCAGCGAGTTCTCCGGCTGGGAGACCAGCGCCTCGATGGGAACCGGTGAACCGGAATAGGCGAGCCAGCGGCACATTGCAACCCCTTCGATCTGTGGGCGCAACGATGTCAACCGCGCGGCGTTGATGCAACGCCTGTCACGTCGGCTTGGCGATGGGACCGACCCGGGCGGCGCCTGCCGGCGCAGTGGCCGCACGAAGCGGCGTATGAGTTGGAGCCCGGGGCCTGTCCCCGGGTCGGCCCCACCAGTATCACCGACGATGCCGCTAGACGGCTAGCCCCGACAGGGTGTGGATCGTCAGGCCGACCAGCGCCCCTACCACGGTTCCGTTGATCCGGATCCACTGCAGGTCCCGGCCGACCGCGAGTTCGATCCGCCGCGACGCCTCCCGACCGTCCCACCGCTGCACGGTGTCGGTGATCACCGTGACCGCCTCGTCGCCGTAGCGGTCCACCAGGAAGACGGCCGCATCCTCGGCGCGGCGGTCGAAGCTGGCGCGGAACTCCTGATCGGTCAGCAGCCGGTCGCTGAAGCCGCCGACCATCTCGGTCATCCGGCCGGACAACTCGCTGTCGGGATCCGCCAGTGCCCGGCTGAGGATCCGGCGCAGCGTGGGCCACAGCTCGGAGACCGCCCGCTGCGTCTGCTCATGCTGGAGCAGATCCAGCTTCCACCGCTCGACCCGTTCGATCGTGCGCGGGTCGCTCCTCATCTCCTCGGCCAGGCGCAGCAGGTAGTCATCGATCGCGTGACGGGCCTGGTGATCCGGATCGAAGCGCACCTCCACGACGAAGGTGACCGCGGACTGATACATCCGGGTTGCCACCAGTTCGTGCATCCAGCGGATCGGCCCTCCCTGCGCGACCGGGCCCTGGGACGCGATCGTGTCGACGATCTCCGCCCGGTTGGCCAGCAGCCAGTCGTGGATCGAGCGGAACAGCACATCCACCAGGCCGGTGTGGCTGCGGTCGTCGACCACCGCCTGCAACAGCTTGCCCAGCGGAGGGGACAGCGCGGTCTGGATCGCGTGGCGGAAGAGGGTGTTGCGGACCAGGAGCTGCACCTCGGCGTCGCTGACGCTGTCGAGCGCCGCTTGCGCGAGGGTCGCGGACTCGGCGACGATCCTCCGCTGGTGCGCCCGATCGGCGAGGTATCGGCCCAGCGCCTGGCCCGGCTGCGCGGCGCCCACCTTTGTCCGGACGGCGTCTGCATGCAGGAAGTTCTGGCGGACGAAGGTGCTCAGACTCGCTCCGAGCTGATCCTTCTTGCGCGGGATGAGGGCCGTGTGCGGGATCGGGATGCCCAGCGGGTGCCGGAACAGGGCGGTGACCGCGAACCAGTCCGCGAGGCCGCCCACCACGCCGGCCTCTGCCATTGCCCGGATGTAGGCCCAACCCGCCCAGGCATCGGGCACCGCCTCGAACCGACGGGCCACGACATAGGTGAAACCCGCGCCGAGCAGCAGCGCGAGCGGAAGCGCCTTCATCCGGCGCAGGGCGGTGGCGCGCTCGGCGTCGGAGGCGGTGCTGAAGAGCGCGGAGTCGGTGCTGGCCACCTTGCGACGCTACAGCCGACGGGTGCCTGTCAGGTTCACAGGAGGTCGGGGTCGATCCCGGTGGACCGCGATTCGTCGGTGCGCGGCTGGTGCGGGGCTGCGTCGTCGGCCGGGTTGAGCACCGAAGCGGCCAGCCGGCGCGGATGCAGGCTCCTGACGTCCTCGACCAATCGCACGGTCTCGGCCTCATCGACCCCGGCGGCGTCGGCGACCTGCTGCCGAGCAGCGACTGCCAGATCCCGCAGCTGCCGCAGCACCGCCGACCCGCTGCGGACCGCATCCGGCAGCCGATCCGGCCCGAAGACCAGCAGGCCGAGCACGGCGATGACCGCGATCTCGCCGAACCCCATGCCGAACACCCCACCAGGGTAAGCCCTTCAGGACTCCGCCCGGCCCGCAAGCGTCACCTGCACCGTGCTGCCGTCCGCCAGCGCGAGCTCGACGGTGTCTCCGGGTGCGTTGGACCGCAGCGAGACGATGAACTCGGTGGAGTCCGCCACGGGTTCGCCGTCCACGGCGACGATGACGTCGCCCACCACCAGCCCGGCCTCGTCGGCCGGCCCGCCCGGCTCGACCGAGCTGATCCGGGCACCGTTGCCGTTGTACGTCAGATCCAGCGTGACGCCGATGACCGGGGTGGTCGAGGTGCCCGTCGCGATGATCTCCTCGGCGATCCGCTTGGCCTGATTGATCGGGATGGCGAAGCCCAGACCGATGCTGCCGGACTCCTCGCGCAGGCCCGCCACGGTCGCGATCGCGGAGTTCACGGCGACCACCTCGCCGCGACCGGTCAACAGCGGCCCTCCCGAGTTGCCCGGGTTGATCGCGGCGTCGGTCTGGATGGCGTTGATGAACGCGAGCTCGCCCTGGCCGCCGGCGGTCACCGGTCGGTTCAGGGCGCTGATGATGCCCTGCGTCACGGTCTCGGACAGCTCCAGCGGTGCCCCGATCGCGATCGCGGTATCCCCCACGTTGACGTTGTCGGAGTTGCCCAGGGCCGCAGCCGTCAGCCCCTGACGGTCGATCTTGACGACGGCGAGGTCGTAGGAGGCGTTGCGCCCCACCAGGTGGCCGACCTCCGAGCTGCGGTCCGACAGGATGACCCTGATCGAGGCTCCGCCCTCCGCGGCGCTGGACACCACATGGTTGTTGGTCAGGATGTGGCCGTCGTTGTCGATGATGAACCCCGAGCCGGACACCCCGACATTGCCTTCGGCGACCTCGAGGGTGACCACCACCGGCAGCACCTCGGCGACGACGGCGGCGATGCTGCCTTCGGCGGGAGGCGAGTCGTCGACCTCGGCCTGCGGGAGCGGCTCGACCCGGCCGCCGCCGCCGTCGCCGCCCTGCAGCAGGAAGAACGAGCCCGCACCGCCGACCGCTCCCGCCAGCAGTGCAGCGACGATGGTCATCAGCAGGCCGGTGCTCCTGGGTGCCGGGCTCGGCGACGGGGCCTGCGGGGACGCCGGATAGACGGGCCCGCCCATCGGGGGGCCGTACCCGCCGACCGGCGGCGGCGGTCCGGGCGGGCCGCCGGGCTGCCCGGCCGGGTAGCTGTCGGGGCTCGGGGGCCACTGCTGGTTGTCGCTCACGGCAGTACAGTACCGAGCGCCCGCGGCGCCGGGTGCCGGGCAGCCGCGCCCGCCGCACCCACCGACCGCCTGTTGCCCCGGTGGCATTAGGCTGTGGCATTGCCCAGTGCCGGGCATGCCCGACGCAGGGCATGCGCACCGCAAGGCATGCGCACGCGAGCACGGAGGTTCTTCATGACAACCCTGCCCACCCTCGACGCGGCGAGTCTGACGTTCGCCAGCGGGCTCATCCCGGAGGACGACGTGCTGCAGTCCGCGCGGGCGAAAGCAGCGGAACTCGGTTGCACTCCCGTCGGTTCCGGGACAGGGCCGATGCTGCGCGTCCTGGCGAGCGCGATCAAGGCGGCCAACGTCGTGGAGGTGGGGACGGGTGCGGGCGTGAGCAGCGTGTGGTTGCTGCGGGGGATGTCTCCCGCTGGTGTCCTGACCTCGATCGACGCCGAGCACGAGCACCAGCGAGCCGCTCGCGACACGCTGCACGCGGCCGGCATCGAGCAGTCGCGCTACCGGCTCATCGCCGGTCGTGCGATGGAGGTGCTGCCCCGGCTCACCGATGGCGCCTACGACATCGTGTTCATCGACGCGGACAAGAGCGAGTACACGGCGTACTACGAGCAGGCGCTGCGCCTGCTGCGGCCGGGCGGGCTGGTGATCATCGACAACGCGCTGTGGGGCGGAAAGGTTGCCGACCCTGCGCAGCGGGATCCGCAAACGGTCGGCCTGCGGTCGCTGGCCACTCGGATGGCCGAGGAGGATGCCTTGATTTCGGCGCTGCTCCCGGTCGGTGACGGGCTGCTGGTGGGCGTGGTCCAGGCCGGGGCCAGGGCCACGTAGACCATCGGCTGCGCGGCCCTGGTGCCTGGCCCGCGGGGATGCTGTCGCTGCGGTGCGTGCGCAGCGCTTCGCGGCACGCAACCCCTCGGCCCGAGTGTTGATCGTCGCCTCCTGCCGCAGTGACACGGCATTTCGCTGCGATCAACGCGTCGTTCGCGACGTCGGACCCCGAACGCACAAGAGCCTGGGACCCCGAACGGACGGGGGCCCCAGGCGAGTTGTGCGGCGATCAGCCGGCGACAGACGTCAACTGCGATCCGAGGTCGGACGCCTCATCGACGGTCAGTTCGACCACGAGTCGGCCGCCGCCCTCCAGCGGGACGCGCATCACGACACCGCGCCCCTCCTTGGTGACCTCCAGCGGGCCATCGCCGGTCCGCGGCTTCATGGCGGCCATGCCGTCCCCTTTCATCCTCAACGTGGCGCAGTGCCTGGATAGGGACCATTATCGCGCACCCCGCAAACGAAACGACGACCCGTCATCGCGAATCGCGGGCCTGTCCCTCCCGGCCGCGGGTCCCGACAGGCGTTCCAGGCTCGACAGCCGCGATCCGACACCTAACGGGTGGCGCCCTTTCAGGATTCGCTGTGGTGCTCGCGGGCTTCGTCCGAAAGCTCGTCCGACGGCGCCCGGTGGTCGCCCAGCAACTGGTGGAGCCTGGCCAGTTCTGCGTCCACCTGGTCCATCCGATAACCGCGCAGCACCACATCGAAGCGCGCCGGGGACCCGGCACCGGCGGCGTCCGGCTCCCCCTGCGGCATCCCCTCAGGCTGCCAGCGGCCGGCCAGGGCCAGGGCGGTGCCCACCACGACCATGACCGCCATCGCCAGGAACAGCCAGGTCATCGCACAGCCGCCAGCGACAGGCAGCCCAGTACCGCACTGAGCTTGCGGACTTCATGGGTGCGGAACAAGCTCGTCCCGCCCAGCGCAGCGAGCACACCGAAGAACCCCTCGGCTGCGCGCACCTCCTCGCCGAAGAACTCGAAGGCATGCGGCAGCGCATTGCAGACCGGGTAGCCGAACTCGCGCAGCCGACCGCTGGCCAGCAGCAGCCGCATCTGGTGCCGCACCCGGGCAG
>CAZECO010000188.1:0-5851 GCA_964510455.1 uncultured Actinomycetes bacterium | reverse complement strand
TCATCGCCGACGCTCCCGGGCACGAGCAGTACACCCGGAACATGGCGGTGGCGGCGTCCACTGCGGACATCGCCTTCCTGCTGATCGACGCGGCCCGCGGCCTGCGGCCGCAAACCTACCGCCATCTGACGGTGTGCGCCCTGATGGGCGTGCGCAGCATCGTGGTCGCCGTGAACAAGATGGACCTGGTCGGCTACGAGCACGCGACGTTCGAGGAACAGGCGGGCGGGATCCGCGCTGCCGCTGCCCGGCTGGGGATCGATGAGGTCACCGCGGTCCCGGTCAGCGCCGTGACAGGTGCCAATGTGTTGACCGCGGCGCCCGACGAGATGCCCTGGTACCGCGGGGTGACCGTCCTGGAGGCCCTGCAGCAGTGGACACCCCTGCATCAGGAGGTCGGGCCATTCCGATTGCCGGTGCAGTACGTGTCCCGGGCTCAGGACAACTTCCGCGGCTACGCCGGCACGATCGCGAGCGGTTCGGTGCGCCCCGGCGATGCGGTCGCGATTGCGGATTCCGGGCAATCAGCCACCGTGGACCGCGTCATCTCCGTCAACGGCGAAGTCTCGGCGGCTGCAGCGGGTGAGCCCGTCACCCTCACCCTGGATCGCGAGGTCGACATCACCCGCGGCGACCTGCTCAGCAGCACCGGCGCCGGCCAGGCGAAGCCGGCCGACCGGTTCGCCGCCGACCTGGTGTGGCTCGGCGAGGAGCCGCTGGCGCATGGCCGGTCCTACCTGCTCGCCGTAGGTCCCCGGACCGTCCCCGCGACCGTCACCTCTGTGCGATTCCGACTCGATGTCGTCACCGGGCGCCACGACCCCGCCCGGGTGCTGGGCATGAACGATATCGGTCGCGTCGAGCTCGCCACCGATCGACCGATCCCGCTGGACGAGTACTACCTTTGCCGCGATACCGGCGGTTTCCTGCTGATCGACCGGGTGACGGCGGACACGGTCGCGGCCGGCTTGACCCGGCACGCGATGCGCCGGGCGTTCAACGTGACGGCGCACGACTACCTCGTCGACCGGACGGCCCGCAGCTCGCTGAAGGGGCACGCGCCGAAGGTCGTCTGGGTGACCGGACTGTCCGGATCCGGCAAGAGCACGATCACCGACGCCGCGGTCGGCATGCTGCACAGTGCCGGCATCCACACCTTCGTTCTCGACGGCGACAACGTCCGGATGGGCCTCAACCGCGACCTCGGCTTCACCCCCGAGGACCGTGCCGAGAACGTCAGACGGGTCGGCGAGGTCGCCAAACTCATGGTCGATGCGGGTCTGGTGGTGTTCGTCGCACTGGTGTCGCCGTTCCGGGCGGATCGGCGCCGGGTGCGGGAGTTGTTCACCGATGGGGAGTTCCTCGAGGTGTACGTCAACACGCCGCTGTCCGTGGCCGCCGAGCGCGACCCGAAGGGCCTGTACAAGAAGGCGGCCGCAGGCACCCTGCCGAACCTCACCGGCGTCGGCCAGGAGTACGAAGAGCCGGAAGATCCGGAACTCGTGCTGGACGGCACGGCGGATCCGAATGAGAACGCCAGGATCGTAGCGGAACTGGTGCTCGGGCAGCAGTAGAGCGCCTGGCGCCAGAACGAACAAAGGATACCCACATGGGTATCCTTTGCCGTTTGGTGCCCCCGATAAGGCGGTCCCCAGCGCCGCCCCATCCGGACCCTCCGAGGCGGTCCCGTACTCCGCCTCCGAACACCTTGGTGATGCCCCTTCGGAGGGTCGGTCAAACCTGTCTCTCCGCATAGAGTGTGGAGTCCTTCCAGGACCCAAACGGCCGACGGCCGAACGGGCGGTCCCTTTGCTGCGCCCTCCCACCGGCAGGGTGGCGGGCGTTACGTTCGAAACGTCGTGGGCAACATGACAGCGTGTCCGCGCGGGCGGCCTAGCTGGCCGCAGTCCACGAGAAGGAGGGTTGACCGGTGTCGAGTTCGATCGAGTTGGTGAAGAAGGGGTTCGCGGCGCTCGCGGCAGGCGATCTGGCGACCCTGAGCGAGGTGATCGCAGACGATGTTGTGTGGGCGGCGGAGGGTGTCGGCATCCTGTCGGGTCGGTATGAGGGCAAGCCAGCGGTCTTCGCGAACTGGGCCCTGCTCCCCGCGGAGACTCAGGGCACGTTCCAGCAGGATGTTGTGGAGGCCTTCGGCGACGATCATGTCGTCGTTGTCATCACGGAGATGACTGCTGACCGATTGGGCAAGCACATCGAGAAGGCGCGCGGAGCCTTCGTCTTCGTCATCAAGAACGGGCAGGTATCCGAGGGGCGAGCCATCTCATCGGACCGGGAAACATTCGACGCCTTCTGGGCCGCGTAGAGGCCCCCATCCACCCAAGCGTTTGGGAGCACCCAGCAGCTGTCAACGACCAAGGTCTGCTGCCGGTACGCCGCCCGCGGACGCTGGTATTGGGCGCGCGACGAGCCCTCAGCGCCTGCCCGATGCGGGGGTGCACCCGATGCGGGGCTTGCAGGACCTTCGGAGTCTGGCGGTGCGGGTTCAGCATCGGGTGGCGGGTCATTGGACCGGCACCGCGGGTGGCGGTCCCACGGGTCGGCCGGCAGATGCAACCCGCAGCGGGGCTTTGCACCCGTCGCGGGGGCGTTTTCGGCGGTCCGTGGCCGGATGTTGCACCCGATCCGCGGCTTTGCCTCCGCAGCGTGGGCTCCCAGCGGCGTGTCGCGGGCGATCCGCCCACGCCACGGGTGCAAGCCCCCAACCCGGACCGGGTGCAAACTCGAGGACGATCCGCCCACGCAACGGGTGCAAACAGGTCCTTCGGAATCTGGCGGGGTGTGCGGGTTGGCGGGATCCGCAGTCCGCGGCCGGGGGGATCGTGGGACCGGTTCGTGGTGCCGGTGGGTCGGCGGGCAGATGCACCCGTAACGGGGCTTTGCACCCGTGGCGGGGGTGTTTCAGGCCATCCGCGGCCGGTAGATGCACCCGTAACGGGGCTTAGCACCCGCAGCGTGGGCTCCCAGCGGCGTGTCTCGGCCGATCCGCCCCCGGCACGGGTGCAAAGCCTCCACCCCGGCCCGGGTGCGAACTCAGGGGCGATCCGCCCACGCGACGGGTGCAAACAGGCGGCCGGTGCCTGCTGGCGCCCCGCGGGGGGCACAGCGGCCAGCGACCCATCCCCGCGCGGCAGCCCCGTCGTTGCGATGCGGCCGCTGACCCCTGGAATCCGCATCACCTGCGAGCGCGACCGATGCCCCGAGACCGGTCAGGGAACGGCGACACAGCCAGCCGCCCGCGCACCCCTCACCCCGGACTCCCCGCCGGATTCCGAAGAGCCTGCAAACAGGCAGCCGATGCCTTCTGGCGCCCTGTCGTCGGGAACAGCGGCCAGCGAACCCGACCGATGCCCCGACACCGGTCAGGGGGAGCGCCACGGCCAACCGCCCGCGCACCCCTCCCCCGGGACCCCTGCCGAATTCCGAAGAGCCGCTTTGCACGCGTTTCGGCGTCGTCGGACAGGGCCTTGCAGGGTAGTACAGGCCGGCTTACACGGCCTCGAATCAGGACGGGCGCCCCGCCAAGGCAGCCAGCTCAGCGAGGGTCTGCTCGATGCCCTCCACGATCAGCCCGACATCGGGAACCTTGTCGTAATCGGCGGTGATGCCGCAGTTGAGCTGTCCGTTGTAGGAGATGATCGCCACCGTGATCAGCTGGTTCATGCCCAGCGGCACATAGGGGAGCATCCGCTGCAGGGGTCGGCCGAGCAGGTACAACTGCTGCTGCGGGCCCGGCACGTTCGTCGTGATCGTGGCGACCATGGGCTGCGGCGCCCGCGCGGCGAGCCTGCCCGCTGCGGCGAACAGCGCGGGGGGAACGAACACCGCGTTGGCGATCAGGCTGTCCGTCCCCTGCAGCAGGCCGCTGCCCTTGACCTCGACCATCCGTTCCCGCACGTGTTGCAGCCGCTGCTGCGGATCCGCGGTCCCCACCGGCAGATCGGTGAACAGCACGGCGACCTCGTTGCCGCCCTTCGGCGATCCCGGCGCCCGGGTCGACACCGGGACCATCGTCCGGACATGGTCGTCCTCGCCGAGCTCGACACCGCGCCCCAGCAGGAACGTCCGGAATCCGCCGGCGATGGCCGTGAGGATGACGTCGTTCACGGTCCCGCCGAACCTGTTCTTGATCGCCTTGATGCTTGTGAGGTCGCCCTCCGCCCATGCCCACCGCCGATGGGTTCCGGGCTGGCCGAGCAGGTGCTCCTCGGTGTGGGCCAACTGTTGACCGACCCGCACCGTTCCGACCGCCGCGGCCACCATCGATTTCGCCGCGTCTCGCGGGAGTTCGAGGTGGTGCCCGAGCTCCCGCAACCGCTGGATGGGCTGCCTCACCCCGGCCTGCACAGAGGATGCCACCCGGGCGGGGTAGCTGGGCCACGGCGCAGGCTGCCAACGGGACGGCTGCGGCGCCGCGCGTTCGGGGCGCGTATCCAGCAGCACCTGCATGACGTCGGTCCCCGCGATGCCGTCCACCATCGAATGGTGCACCTTGTTCACCACGGCGAACCGACCGCCTTCCAGGCCCTCGATCATCCACAGCTCCCACGGGGGTCGCTTGAGGTCGAGCCGCACGGACAGAATCCTGGCGGTCAGCGTGCGCAACTGTTCATCGGAACCGGGTGCCGGTACCGCGGTGTGGCGCACGTGGTACTGCAGGTCGAAGTGCTGGTCGTCGAGCCACGCCGGGGGACCCAGATGCAGCGGGATCCTGCCGATGATCTGGCGGTGGCGGGGAAGCTGGTCCAGCCGGCCCTCCAGGAACTCCAGCAGCTCCCGATGGCTGGGGTGTGGACCCTCGAGGATGAGCAGCGAGCCGATGTGCATCGGCAGGTTGTCGCGCTCCAGATACATGAAGGTCTCGTCCAGCGGGGTCAGGTACTCCACGTTTGCAGGCTATGCCAGACGAGCGGCCGTTGGGGTGGCCGTGCCATGGTCTGCTATGGAACCGATCCGGCTGCGCGACGGACGGGCCATTCCGGCTGAGGAATTGGCCTGGACATTCGCCCGGGCGGACGGGCCGGGCGGCCAGTCCGTGAACACGACCGATTCCGCCGTGCGGTTGAGCTGGGATGTCGCCTACTCCCGGATCCTCAGCGATGAGGAACGGGAGCGGCTCACGCGGCGGTTGGGGGCGAGGCTGGTCGGGACCGCGGTGGTCGTCACCGGACGCGAGCACCGCAGCCAATGGGCGAACCGGAAGGCGGCCGCCCAGCGGCTGACGGACCTGATCGATCAGGCGCTCGCACCTGGGCCCCCGGCGCGGCGCGCCTCCAAACCCTCTCGGACCGCTCGGGCGAAGCGGTTGCAGCACAAGCGTCAGCGCGGCGAGGTGAAGCGGCTGCGGCAACGGCCGGCGCCGGAGTAGCGCGGCGCGTCGGACTCCGGCGCAGCGGACCCCCGGTCAGCTGCTCATCACCGAGGGACCCCGGTCGGAACGCGCCCGGACGGGTTGCAAGCAGCGGGAGCGTTCGGACCTCGCGGGAGCGGATAGCGGTGGGGCGGCGGCACACGACGGGCGGCCCGGTGAGGCCGGTGGGCCGGACGGCCCTTACCCCGCCGGAATCCGAAGCCGAACGATACCCTGCGGAATCGGCCAGATACGGCCGATGCCGCACGAGACCGCAACCCGGCAGCAGGCCCGCAGCCCCGGCCCGCGCCGCGGCTCACGCCAAGACGTACAGGTCGCGGTCCCGGAAGATCTGCAGGGCCTTCTCGACCTCCTCGTGCGAGGGGGTCGGGGTGTTCAGCAGGGGGTAGGCGCGCCCCATCGCCTCGTACTTGTCCACACCCAGCCGGTGGTAGGGCAGCACCTCGATGCGGTCGATGATCT
>CAZECO010000187.1:0-5884 GCA_964510455.1 uncultured Actinomycetes bacterium | reverse complement strand
ATGCACTTCGTCCCGTACAACCATATTGTTGCCTGTCTGAAGTTCGTTGGGTTTGGGGTCCCGGTAGTAATCGCGCAAAAACCAACGGATATGGCCGCCGGCCGGTCGTGCTGAGCGGTTGGGTTACGTTCGTGCCGACCGGGGGTTGCGGCGTGGGGGTGTTCGGCGGCGACGAGCTTCTTGTCCGATGGCCAGCTGGTCCAGTTTCGCGGTTTTCCCGGCATCGGCAACGACGAGCTGGTCAGGTACTTCACGTTGACGCCCGCCGATGTCGCGTTCGTCGCCGCGCGCAGGGGAAGGGGCCCGTCGGAGCGCCTGGGCCTGGCCGTTCAGCTGTGCACGCTGCCGTGGCTCGGGTTCGTGCCGGACGACGTGAGGTCCGCACCGCCCGTGGCGGTCGCCCGGATCGCAGCGCGGCTGGATGTCGACCCCGGGGCACTGGCCGGCTACGGCGGGCGGGATCAAACTCGAACAGATCACCTGCGACTGGTCGCCGAGCACTTGGGATGGAGCCCGGCGCCCTCTGGCGGGTCCGCGTTGAAGGAGTTGGAGGGCTTCCTGCTGTCGCGGGCGATGGAGCACGCCGGGGCGACAAATCTCGGCCTGACCAGGATGGCCGAGGCATGCTCGGTGCCCTACGACGTGCTGGCATGGACGCAGGAGTGGTACGTGCGGGAGGAGACCCTGCGCGCGGCCAACACCGTGATCGTCAACCATCACCACCGGTTGGACCTGGCGGGGGTGTTCGGCGGGGGCACGATGTCGTCCTCGGACGGGCAGCGGTTCCCGGTGCGCGGCAAGTCGCTGACCGCCCGGGCGATGAACATCCACTTCGCCGATCAGGGCCTGTCGACCTACACGCACGTCTCCGACCAGCACTCCACCTATGGCACGAAGGTGCTCGTCCCGACGGCGCGCGAGGCCGCCACCGACCTCCCGATCCGCGAGCACGCCACCGACACCCACGGGGTGACCCTGATCAACTTCGCACTCTTCGATCTGGTCGGCAAGGCGCTGACCCCTCGCATCCGCGACCTCGGCAAGATCACGCTGTGCCGCGACGGCACCAGGCGCGCCGTCACCAGGAGGTAACCGAGCGCGGGCGCCCTGCTGGGCGCCCGGCTCGACGAGGACCTCATCGCCGGCTGCTGGCCGGATCTGCTCCGGGTGGCCGGGTCGCTGAAGTTCGGGGAGGTCACCGCGTCGCTGATCGTCGGGAAATGGTCGGGCGCGTCCCGGCAGAACACCTTGGCGGCCGCGCTGAAGCAGTGGGGCCTGCTTCGCCGGACCATCCACGCCGCCCGGTACCTCTCAGATCCGCAGTACCGGAGAAAGATCTCCCGGCAGCTGAACAAGGGCGAGTCCCTGCATGCGCTGCGCCGCGACCTGCACTACGCAAACCACGGGACCGTCGTCAAGACCCGGCTGCAGCAGCAGACCGAACAAGCATGGTGCCTGACCGTACTGACGAACGCGGTCGTGACTTGGTCGACCGAGTACTACTCGATCGCGGTGGACCAGCTCCGGGCCCAGGGGCGCGACATCCCCGACCAGATCCTGGCCCACATCTCCCCGGCCCACAGCGAGAACATCAACTTCTTCGGCATCATCACCGTGGACGTGGAGGCCGAACTCGCCAAACTCGACTCCCAGGGCCGGCGGCCACTCCGACGCAGGTGACGAGACGAGCCACCGCCATATCCGTTGGTTTTTGCGCGATTACTACCGGGACCCCTTCCTGTCCCGTAGGCCGATCGGCTTCTGAAGACGATGCTTGGACGGCCGCCCTTCCTATGTGAGGAGCTCGAACTGGCATCGAGGTCCGGAGGCGGCCGCGAGTTTGCTGTCGCTGGTGACGAGTGGCGAGTCGAGGCGTTCGGCCAAGGCGACGTAGGCAGCGTCGTAGGCAGTGACATTGTCGCGCAGTTCCCACATGCGCTGCATGAGAGGTGCAAGAGCCATGCGGCGGATCGGGAAGGCGGCTAGGTGGTCCAGGGCGGCGGGCACGGCTGCGCTGAGGGTGGGCCTCGACCGGGACAAGCCTCGCAGGGCGGAGACCACTTCGGCGTCGAGATGCGCGGGAGCGAAGAGAGCATCACCACTGGCGAGGCGGTCGGCAACGAGGTCGCGGCGGGGATCGTCGGATACGTAGAACGCGGCGAAGACCGATGCGTCCACCACGGCGAGGCTCACGATGCTTCGCGAACCTCTCGCACCGCGTCGGCCGCGTCCTCCAAGCTGATCCCCGTCCCCGCCGGGGGGGTGTATGCAGCCACGTAGTCGCCCAGCCGTGCGACCCGGGACACCTCGGTGAGCTTGTCGACCACGAACGCCGAGAGGGACTGCCGATTCGCTTCGGCGGCCTCGGCCAGCGCCGTGTAGACGTCATCGGGTACGTCTCGAAGGTTCATACGCTTCATGGTGCCAGTTTGGCACCGAGTTCCCGGTGAAAACAAGGCCGACGCCGAGGCGAACCCTGGCACCCGCGCGGTCACCTCGCGAGCCGCGTCCTACCGGGCGAAGTGACGCGGCCTGCTCGAGTTGGCCGCGCGACCCAAGACCAGTCTCTTGATTGCCGGGATCACGACCGCCACCGCGAGCAACGCGCAGACCCTCCTCGGCCCGGCAGCGTGGGGAGCCAGGGCGGCTGCAACAGACGACGCCGGGGGTCATCGGATGTGAGCCAGCCGCATCCACCACCAGTTTGGTTGCGGGCCGGCAGGCATCGGCCCGCCCGCGGGGAGATGCGAAATCGCCTGGACTGAGCCACCAGCCGACGCCTTCTGCTGGTCAGGCACCGCTGGCCATCCGTGCGCAGAGGGGCGGTCAGACCGGGTCGGCGGCTGCGGTGAGGCCCTGGGCCGCACTGCCGCCCACCCCGATGACTCACAACGCGACGTTCAGCAGCCTGGTCGAACGTGCTCGCCTGGTCGAAATCCCTTGTGCTGCAACGGATTTCACGAGAGCCGACGAGGGGACTCGAACCCCTAACCCCCTGTTTACAAGTCGACTCCACCCCGTTCGTCAAGGTCCGGCACCGTGCGTCCATGTACGCGAAATGCATTGCGGCACAAGGGATTTCGTCCATCGTCATCCGCTTGCGACCGCCGGCGTTCCGCGACGCTTATGCTTTGGAGGACTCACAGATGACTCACACCCGACCCACGGATGACTCACAGGGGGTGCCGCATGGCTGGCTCGATCTACCGCGTTTCCGATGGGAAGTGGATGGCGCAGGTGTCCATCGTGGATCCGCTCACGGGCAAGCGCACGTACCGTCGCAAGCGCGCCAAGACCAGGGACGAGGCTCGCCTTGCGCTGAAGGATTTGTTGACCGCTGAACCGACGGCACCTACCGGAACCATGACGCTCGCTTCCTGGTTCGAGACCTGGCAAACCGTAAACCTGCCTCGCTTGGAAATTGCGCCGCGCACGAAGACGATCTACGGCGACTCCCTGACTTGGTACGGCGTTCCTGCCGCCGGGACGGTGCTTCTGGCCGACTTCAACGCGAGCCTCGCTGAGCTGTGGGTGGAACGGGTGAGGGCGACCCGCAAGAAGGGCGCCGAGGGGAAGAGGACTGGAGACCCGATCAGCGCCAGCGCGGTCAGGGGCACATTCGTGGCCGCTGTTGCGGCCTTGGACACCGCGGTCCGGGACGGGCACATCAAGGCCAACCCCCTTCGGAGCATCGACCGCCCGAAGGTGCCCAAGGCCAGCGTCCCGGTCACATCCGCCGACGACTGCGAGCGACTGCTGGCCGCATGCGAGGGAAGGCGAGTCGAACCGTTGGCATGGTTCGTCGCAATGACCGGATGCCGCGTCGGCGAGGCCCTCGCCCTGCGGTGGGAGCATGTGAACCTCGTCGGCGGAACCGCCCTGATCCGCGCCGGCAGCCATGAGCGGAACCAGACGAAGACGGGCAGATGGCGCACGATCACGCTGCTGCCCGACGTGGTGGTTCAACTCGCCTCTGTGGAGGCGAGAACCGCAAGTGAGAAGAAGGCGATGGGACCGTCCTGGACCGACAGCGGCCTGGTATTCGTATCTGGGACCGGCAAGAGGCTGGACTACCGGAACGTCACTCGCGAGCTCCAACGGGCCTGCGCGGCGGCGGGGGTCAATCCGGACAGGCCTTGGCATTCACTGCGGCACGGACTGGCGCACAGGCTGCTGGAGAAGGGCGTACCCCTGCACGTGGTCAGCCAGATCCTTGGGCACAGCGGCATTGGGATCACGGCCGATATCTACGGACACGTCGATTCCCGGGTGCCAGTCGAGATCTTGGAGAGGGCGCTCAAAGGGTAGGGCTGCCGGGAAATATCGAATCGGTGGATGTGCCGGCATGCGTCCCCGACACAATGCCGATCGGTGCTCCTGCCCGGGCTGCTCGGGCTACTCGATCGCCCGTTCAAGGGCGCACCTACCGCCCGGTGTGACGCGGACGTGCGCCCGTCAACGGGCCGCCTGTTTCGTTTGAGTTCCTGCCGCTGGCCTTCTCGAGGACTTCGTCGTCGGTGCTGGGCCAGCCGAAGGAGTGGCAACTGTCGAAGCCAGCCACACCATGCGCGGTGTAGCCGCCGGGTCTGGACCTCCTGATCGGCCAGCGGGAACCGAGAAGTCGACATCATGAACGACGGTCAGCCGGCGCCTGAGACCCGGTTTCGGGCCTGAGTACTACGAGGCTTCTGGGCCCTGTCGAGTGCGCCGGAGAGAGGTTCAATGCCCATGGTTAAGATCCGAGTCCGGGTCCTCGGGGCCATCACAGTCGCGGGAGCTCTCGCGCTCTCAGGTGGACCGGCGATTGCTGCCGGGTCAAGCATGCAGGCGGCCACGAGGTACACGTGCACCGGTGGTGAAATCCCCTCGGGCAACTACTCCAGCATCACGGTGACGGTGGCGGACGCGGCGCACTAGGCCAGTTGCGGACCCCGACGAGGCCCGGTCGACGAGACTGGGACCGACCAATGTTCTAATTGACCGATCATGGTCTCCAGACGGGGGGGCCGGACAAGGAGAAGACATGAGAAAGTCCATGCGTCGCGCTGGGGCAGTAGCCGTTCTGGCCGTTGGTTCGCTTGTTCTCAGCACCGGAGCGGCGTCCGCTCACGAGTGCACGAATGCCAGCAAGAACGCCAACAACCCGGCTGCTGGGGCCCAGCTCGTGCTGGGGGCCAATGACGAGGTCATTTACATCAGCAAGGGTCTTCAGAATCGCATCGACCAGGGCCTGGTGGACTTCGACTCTGGTGAAGGCTTCCATGGGCTGATCGCGTTCGACATCGACGGCGACGGAGTCGCCGACGCGAGTACCTGGATCGTCGGGCCGGACGACGAGATCCCGCTGAACGCACAGGAGAACGGCTCGCCCTGCCACGGCGTCGTCAATATCGGCTACTACTTCGAAAACTGTCTCGCAGTCTAGGTAAGCGACCTCCCGAGGCCCCGTCGTCCCTGCGGGCTGCGGGGCCTCAGCTGCTGCCCCCTGGTGACCGCTGATTCCCTCGGACCACTGCCCGGCAAGACAACGTGGCGGCGCTGGCCGAACTGGACCAGTTTCTGGCCGACCTCGCCAGGTCGGCCAGGCACACTACCGGCAACGACCCAACGGCGACGATTGCCCTCGCAGAAGCCTGACTCCGTGCCGACTTCCTGCGCGGCGCCCTCCGGAACAGGGAGTACGTCGCCCGATGGCTGGCCTTGCAGCACGGCGAATGGATTCCACCCGCCCGTCCTACGGTGTTCGCCGCGTTCGCCCGGCGGAGGACGGCGGCGAGCTCGTTGAGCGTCAGGGAGTCGGAGCCACTCACTGCCTGCCGGTGCCCCCTTCCGCCGCGTAACGGGCGTGTCGACACGCTCATCGCCCTCAGGCTTCAGCCCTCCA
>CAZECO010000186.1:0-5895 GCA_964510455.1 uncultured Actinomycetes bacterium | reverse complement strand
CCGACCATCTGGCGGACGTACCAGTCGCCCTTGGTCTCGCCGTCGATGGACGTCTTGGAGAATGTCGCCACGCCGGACGGGAAATGGCCGCACATGATGACCGAGTGCGTCCACACGTTGCGCACCAGGTTCGCCACCACGTTCGCGGCCAACGTGGTGGGCGCCGAGGGACCCGACAGCAGCGGGTGGATCACGTAGTCCTTGCGGAACTGGCGCCCCACCTTGCGCAGGATCGCACGGGCCTTGCCCTTGAACTCGTCGTCCATGGGCGCCTTGCCCCTGGTCGCCCGCGCCACATCGAGGTCGTGGATCGCGACCATGTACTCGAAGAAGCACATCGTGAGGTAGTTCCACAGCGGCTGCAGCAGCAGGCCGGGCCGCCAGGGCTGGTCCTCGTCCACCCGCATCATCCCGTAGCCGAGGTCGTTGTCCTTGCCCACGACGTTGGTGAACTGATGATGGATCTCGTTGTGCGAGTGCTTCCACTGGTCGGCCGGCGAGGCGTTGTCCCATTCCCAGGTGCTGGAGTGGATCGCGGGGTCCCGCATCCAGTCCCACTGGCCGTGCATGATGTTGTGGCCGATCTCCATGTTCTCCAGGATCTTGGCCACGGACAGGCCCGCGGTCCCCAGCAGCCACGCGGGCGGGAACAGCGAGAACAGCAGGATCCCGCGGCTGCCCAGCTCCAGGGTCCGCTGGGTCTTGATCATGTTGCGGATGTAGGCGGCGTCCTCTTCGCCGAGGCTGGCGAAGACCTCCGCCCGCAGCGCGTCGAGCTCCCGGCCGATGGTCTCGATGTCGTCCTGCGTGAGGTGGGCGAGCGGGTTGTCCGCCCGTTTCTGGATGACGGTCATGTCTCCCCTTTCAGAGTGTGAGCTGGCAGTCGCTGGCGGCGGCGTTGATGCAGGTCTGGATGGCGATCGCGTCGCCGGTCTCGGCGGTGGTGAGTGCGCCGGTGCGCAGGTCGCGGACGGTGCCGCTGGACAGGGTGCTGACGCAGCCGTAGCAGATCCCCATCCGGCACCCCGACGGCATCAGCACGCCCGCAGCCTCGCCGACGTCGAGCAGCGGGGTCGCGCCGCTGGCCTGCGCAGTCACCCCCGAGGTGCTGAACTCGACCTGCCCGCCGTCGCCGATCGCGACGAACGCGGGCCGGAACCGCTCGGTGTGCAGCCGGTCCTCGACGCCGTGGGCGGCCCAGTGCGCCTGCAGGTCGTCGAGCATCCCCAGCGGCCCGCACGCCCAGGTCTGCCGCTGCGCCCAGTCGGGCACCAGCCGGTCGAGGTCCGACGGGCTGAGCATGCCGTCGGCGTCGGTGCTCTGCTCGATCAGCCGCAGCCGCCCCTCGCCCGCCATCGACCGCAGCTCGCGCCCGTAGATGAAGCCGGCCGGCGACGGGCTGCTGTGCACCAGCACGACGTCGCGCAACTCGGCCAGGTGGTGGCGCAACATTCCGACGACCGGGGTGACGCCGCTGCCGGCGGTGACGAAGAGGACGCGCGGCGGCAGCGGATCCGGCAGCACGAAATCGCCGGTGGGCCGGTCCAGTTGCACAACGGTCCCCAGCCGCAGCCGCCGGTAGACGTAATCCGAGACCTTGCCGTCCTCGATCACCTTCACCGTCAGCGCGATGCGCCCGTCGGTCCTGGGTCCGGACGTGATGGAGTACGCGCGCCACAGGCGCACCCCGTCGACATCCACCCCCATCCGCACGTACTGCCCCGGTCGATGCTCCGGCCAGCCGCGGCTGGTCCTGATGATCAGCGTGGTGGAATCGGGAGACGGGCGACCCAGCGCCTCCACGACGCCGCGGAACGGGGCCCGTCCCGGGGCCGAGCCAGCAGCCAGGGGGGCGACCAGTTCGACGTAGTCCGCCGGGACCAGCGGGGTCGCCAGGCCGGCGGCGGCCTGCCAGAAGCCGGTTCGCACGAAATCTCGCATGAGTCCAAGTCTGACTAGCCCTGGCAGATAAGGGTATGGCCGCCAGGCGTGAACGTCGGGTGCAAGATTGTCCTGTGCGAACAATCGACCCGCTGCCCCCCACGACCATGTCCGCTGTCCGCGACGCCCTGCCGGGTGTTGCGATGCAAGTGATCGTGGCGGTCAAGGCGCAGGTGCCCGCGTACCGCGACCTGCCCGAGGACGAGGGCGAGGCGCTGGCGTCGGCTGTCCGCCTGGCGCTGGAGGGGTTTCTGGCGTCCAGCTCCGCCCCGCACAGCACCGACGCGGCACTGCCCCGGGCGCCCGCGATCGAGGGGGCCTACGAACTCGGCCGGGGGGAGGCGAGCTCCGGCCGCACGCTGGATTCGCTGCTGTCGGCCTACCGGGCAGGGGCTCGGGAGGCGTGGCAGCTCATCGCGGGGATGGCTGCCGATGCGGGGCTGTCGGGGCCCCAGATCGTGGCGTACGCCGCCGAGCTGTTCGCCTATATCGACGCCCTGTCCGCCTCGTCGGTGTCCGGCTACGCCGATGAACTGGCGACCGAGGGCAGGGTGCAGGAGCGGTTCCGCGAACGCCTGGCGGTGGCGCTGCTGACCGGCCAGAGCCCGGCCGACGTCGACGCGGCGGCGAACCGGGCGACCTGGACCCCGCCGAAGTCCTTGACCGCGGTGCTCGTCGACACCGACCGGGCGGTGCGGCTGCACGCACGGCTGGGGGCGCGGGCGCTGTGGCCGGAGGGCGACGTCGGCGGCCTGCCGCAGGGGGTGGCCGTCCTGCTCGTCGCACCGGATCCCGCGATCCTGGCGCTGATCGGTGAGCGGCCCGGCAAGGATCTCGTCGTGCGGGGCCCCGACCGTCCGTGGCGCGAGGTGGCCACGTCGTACCGTCGCGCGTCCCGCGCCTGGCAGTACCTGCAGGCCAGGAGCGCGGCGGGATGGGTCGACGCGGACGACCTGCTGCCGGAGTTGCTGGTCACGGCCGACCCGGAGGCGCTGTCCGACCTTCGCGCGCGTGTCCTGGAGCCCCTCGACGGACTGCCGGACGCGACCCGGCAGCGGCTGGAGGAGACGCTGCGTGCTTGGCTGCTGCTGCGGGGCAGGCGCGATGAGGTGGCCGCCGCCCTGTTCATCCATTCGCAGACCGTGCGGTACCGGATGACCCAGCTCAGGGCGCTGTTCGGCGACGCCCTGGACGATCAGCGCCGGGTCCTGGAACTGGTGGTCGCGCTGGCCGACGAAGGTACGCGCAACGACGGGGTGTCGTGAGAGGAGCGCCCGACCGCGCGCCACATCGGGCCCTGGCGCGCCGGCGCGACCTGGTCGCCCCACTGCGCCATCGGGCAGGGATGCCCCCGGACGGACAGCCTCAGCGGTACTCGGCAACCACTTCGATGACGCCGATGATGTGGCGGTTGAACTCGGCCAGGTCCTCTGCCGGGATCCAATACTCGACGATGGTCTGCCCGCCGGCTTGTTGGACGTCGTAGCGATCGAGGTATGCCGTTTCGACCTCGAAACGGGTCACGTACCCGACGCCGCTGGCCTTGACGTTCCAGTCGCGCGCGATCCGGGTGGCGTTGTCCTCGTTGAGGACGGGGTAGAAGGTGGGCTGCTCCGGCAGGCGAGGCGGCCACTCGCGCCAGCCGGATTCCGCAACGAGCGCCAGTTCCTCGGGCCCGGTCGGGCGCCACAAGGTCGTCGTCTCCATACCCGCCATTGTCGCCGCCCAGGTCGCACCAGCCCGAGCGAATCCCGCCCGGATAGGTTCTGCCAATGCCCTACGACCTGACCAGTCCCGTATCGGCCCGCGAACTGGCCCAGCTGGACGACCGGCTCGACTTCCTCCAGTTCAGCGCAGCGCTGAGCGAGGCCGACTACCGGCTCCTCGCGGAGTGGATCCGGGACAAACCGCACACGACGCTGCGGGCGTACGGGTCCTACGACGGATCGATCGCCGACCTCGACTTCCTCAGATGGCTCCCCACGCTGAAGCGGTTCCGCGTCGACGTCTTCCGATTGGACGACATCCAAGGCCTGATGCACCTGCCCGATGGCCTGGTCTCGTTGGGCCTGGGGGCGACGAAGAAGCGGATGTCGTTGCGGCCGCTGGAGCGCTTCGGCGACCTGCGCCACCTGTTCCTGGAAAACCACACCAAGGACATCGACGTCATCGGCGGGCTGACGCAGCTGGTCGACCTGGTGCTCCGCTCGATCACCCTTGACGATCTCGGCCTGCTGCAGTCGATGGAGCGGCTCGAGGCTCTCGACCTGAAGCTTGGCGGCACCACCAACCTCGACGCCCTGCCAACGATCGGGCGGATCCGGTACCTCGAGCTCTGGCAGATCCGAGGGCTCACCGAGCTCGGCCCGGTCGCGGCAATGCCGCACCTGGAGTACGTGTTCCTCCAGTCGCTGAGGCGGGTCGAGCGGCTGCCCGACTTCTCGGGGGCCCGTGCCCTCCGGTTCCTGTGGCTGGAGACCATGAAGGGACTCACGGACCTCTCGCCCCTTGCGACCGCACCGTCGCTGGAGCACGTCGCACTCATCGACATGGGCCACCTGGCACCAGAGGCGCTGGTCCCCCTCACAACGTGCCGAGCGCTGAAGTCCGCTCGCGCCACTCTCGGCAGCAGCAGGAAGGACCGCCAGGCGGAGGAGATTCTGGGGCCGTTATCGACCGACCGCTGGGACATCTGGGACCGCAAGGGTTACCGCATGCGTTGAATGCTCGCGAGCTCCGCGGCGGCACTCGTGGAGACGGCAAGACCGACGTGACTCGGTGCGCGGCCTGAGGGAGGCCATCGACGCCTGACAAGTACTTGAGCATTCAAGGTCCGCGCGCTAGGCTGATACTTGAACATACAACTTTTAAGGAGTGCCCGTGTCCATTCTGCGCGTAGACGGATCCATCCAGGGCGAGCGGTCGGCCAGTTCCGCCCTCGCCGACCTCGCTTTCGCGGCGTTCGCCGAAGCCCGCCCCTCAGAGGTGTTCGTGACCCGTCACCTCGGTGCCGAGCCGCTGCCCGCAGACGCCTGGCCCGCCGCGATCTCGTGCGGGTGGACGCCCGAGGATCAGCGCACCCCGGCCCAAGCCTCGGCACTGCTCCTCGCAGGCTCGTTGGCCGAGGAACTGAGCTCCGCGGACGCAGCGATCCTCGCGCTGCCCCTGTACAACTATGGCGTCTCGCAGCACGTCAAGACCTGGATCGACCTCGCGGTTGCCGGCGCCCCGAGCGGCACGAGGCTCCTGGACGGCAAGCCGGTCGTGCTCACCACCAGCCGCGGCGGCGGCTACGGACCCGGCACGCCGCGCGAGGGCTGGGACCACAACACCGCCTACCTGCGCCGGATCGTCGCCGACGTGTGGGGTGCCGACCTGACGATCGTGGAGCGCGAACTCACCCTGGTCGGGGTCAATCCGGCGCTGGACCACCTGGCCGAGGTCGCCGAACTGGAGAAGAAGAAGGCGGAAGAGGCTGCGGTCGAGGCGGGTCAGGCGCTGGCTGCCAAGCTGGGCTGACCCGCTGCCGCACCGCCCGCTCGATGGCGTCGGCCACGGCTGCCGGGTCGTCGTGCTCCCAGAACCGCAGGACCGTCCAGCCCTCGGCAACCAGCCGCTGCGTGGTCTCCGCGTCGCGCCGGACATTGCCGGCGATCTTGGGGATCCAATACTCGGTATGGGATTTCGGCTCCACGTAGTGCTCCGGGCACCCGTGCCAGTAGCACCCGTCGATGAACACGACCACCTTCGCCCGGGTGAACGCGATGTCGGCACGGCGCCGGCGGTCGTAGCCCAACGGGGTGTCGACGCGGTACCGCAGGCCACGCGCATGCAGCAGCCGGCGCACGCGCCACTCGGGCGAGGTGTCGCGGCGCCGGTTGCCCAGCATCGACTTTCGCGTCCCCTCGTTGGTCGCCCACGACTGCACCGCCACGTGGCAAGGATGCCTGGCCG
>CAZECO010000185.1:0-5899 GCA_964510455.1 uncultured Actinomycetes bacterium | reverse complement strand
CGACCACTTCATCAACCGGTACGGCATCCTCGTGGTGGCGGTGGTGAGCATGCTGTCGGTGGCGTGGCTGGCGCGGGCCCTGGGACCGTTGGCGAACCACCTGAACCGCACCGGTTCGATCCAGCTGAAGCAGGGGTGGAAGGTCATGATCGGCGCCATCACACCGCTGGTGCTGATGGTGATCCTGGCCCGTGAGCTCGCGGACGACATCGGCACCCCGTACGAGGGGTACCCGGCCTGGATGCTCGCGGTGTTCGGCTGGGGAGCGGCGATCGCCGCGCTGGTGGCGGGATTCCTGGCGTCCCGGATCCGTTGGCGGCCCGAGACGTCCCTCGACCTGCCAGCGGATGAACTGGCAGTCACGAACCCGGAGGTGAAGCCATGACCGGCTCGGCTATCGCGATGATGATCCTGGCGATCCTGGTGCTGTGGGGCGGCCTGGGCCTGGCGATCTGGAACCTGATGACCCGCAGCGAGGCGCCCGAGGAGCACTACCACCGCGATCTGTGAGGTGCGGGCGCGCGTCGGCGCCCATGGCGGCGGGCACGGGATCCAGGCGAACAGCGCGCGGGATGTCGTGATGCGGTGATGCTATGATGTCGACGTGCGTACCACGGTGGAAATCGATGACGCGGTGCTCCAGGCCGCTCGGACGTTTGCCAAGGAGCGTGGCGTCTCCCTGGGCGCTGCGCTCTCGGAATTGGCCCGGCGGGGCCTCGCCGGACGCGAGCCTGCCGTGGCTGACGGATTGCCCAGTTTCGCAATCGGCCAGGACGCCGCACCCATCACGCCCGAGATGGTGCGCGAGGCGAACGAGGAACAGTGACCTTCCTGCCCGACGTGAATGTCCTGGTGGCGATCGCGTGGCCGAACCATGTCCACCACACCGCCGCCCGCAACTGGTTCGCCGACGGGCGCGCCGCCGGTTGGGCGACCTGCCCTGTGACTGAGGCGGGGTTCGTGCGCGTCTCCAGCAATCGGCGGGTCATCCCCGATGCCCGCAGCGTCCGCGAGGCCATGTCGGTTCTGCGGGCGCTGCGTGCTGTCGGGGGGCACCGGTTCTGGCCGGACGACGTGTCCCTGGCCGCGTGCCCGGAGGTCGCATTCGATGACCTGCAGGGCTACCGCCAGGTGACCGACGCCATGCTGCTCGCCCTTGCCGCACGCAACCGCGGGACCCTGGTCACGTTCGACCGGGGCGTCGCGGACCTCGCGCAGGCCAACGACCTCGAGGTCGCCCTGCTCGGACTGTGATGCCGGGACGTCCCCGCACCCGCAACGTCAGCCCGGCGAGGGGTCGCGGGGGGCCATTCGCTGGTCAGCCGCGCAGCCCGGCGCAACGATCATGCCGCCCCGCCCTGCGGCACCGGCGCCGGCGCTCGTTTCACCGCGATCTGCCCCACTCGGGCAGGACAGCGGGCGCCGGGATCGCGCGGGCTCACCTTCAGCGTCGGTGCGAGAGGGCTGCGATGAAGCCGAACAGCGAACCGAACGTGCAGAACACCGCAAGGGAGACGAACACCTCGGCCGCCTCCGGCATGAAGATCATCAGCAGCAGGCACAGGTCCACGGCCGCAATCCCGATCAGCGATCCGATCATGACCTTGCGCCGCCAGCCGAAACCGAGCAGGAACCGGAACGCCTGACGCCCTGCCACCACCCGCAGCCATACCGCGGCGAGTGCCTGGCTGGCCACGGCGAGGCCCAGCGCCATCACACGACTCGCCGTGGTCACCTCCGGCGACATCTCACCGCGCGGCGCGACCAAGAGCACGGCCACGAGCGCCGCCAACCCTGCCATGATCAGCGAACCGGCCAGGGACGTGCGCAGCAGTCTCTCGTACCGGGGATCGTCGGGCGCCACGCGGACCAGGCCGAGCAGGAGCTGCACCGACTGCGCCCAGTGGCCGTAGAGATGCCCCAGGGATGCCAGGTTGAGCTGCGCGGCGCGGTTCTGCGGGTCCAGGCGCAGCGCCTCCTGGTAGGAGGCCCGGGCGGCCTGCGGCTTGGTGCGGGCCAGGAGGTTCCCGACGGCGACATGCACCCGGGCTGACTGGGGCGCCAGCCGCAGGGCCGCCTTGGCGGACTCGCGGCCGGCCCTGCGCGGGAAACGCCGCGAAGCCTGCACGTTGACCTGCTGGACGTGGGCGTCGACGCTGTCCGGAGCGAGCCGCACCGCTGCGGCGGCGGCCTCCTCAGCCTCCTTCCGCCGCCCCAGCCCGAGCAGCGCAGCGGAGCGCAGAATGGCCGGTTGTTCCCAATCCGGACTCGCCCGGCCAGCCGCGTCAGCCGCCTGGAGTGCCAGTTGCGGCTGGTTCAACCGCAGGTAGCAGAAGGCCGTCATCGCGAGGGCGGGCGCGTTGTCCGGCTCGGCGGACAGCACGGTGCCCAGTTCCCGCATGGCATCGTTCCAGCGTTCGGCCTCAAGGTACATCTGCGCCAGGTGCAAGGCATTCGTCGCTGCCACGGCTACAACCGCTTCGCCTTCTTCAGGTACGCGCGCAGGTCCCCGTACGTTCCGTCGTCGTCGCCGAACAGCACCACGTTCCGGGCACTGTCCAGCCAAGGGCCGATGGAGGGCCGGGTCTGGCTGAGCGCCCGCTCGAAGTCCTTCTGCGTGATGTCGCGGACCTCACCGGTGCGGGCGCCGACCAGCAGCGCCTCCTCCGTCGCGGTCTCGCAGACCAGATAGATGTCCGCACCCGACATCCCCTCCGACTTTCTGGCCAGCGCCAGGGTGTCGATGTTGGCAACCGGCCGCCCCTTGAGGTGATGCAGGAAGATCGTGCGCCGCGCCTCCAGGTCCGGAGGCAGCACCAGGACCGTTCGGTCCAATCGACCGGGCCGGCGCAGCGCGGGGTCCACATCCCACGGCTGGTTGGTGGCGGCGAGCACGAACACGCCCTCGTTGATGCCGTCGATGCCGTCGAGCTCGACGAGCAGCTGGTTGATCGAGGTGCGGGTCCAGCTGTTGGACATCTGGCTGCGACGGGCCCCCAGCGCGTCGACCTCGTCGAAGAACAGCACGCACGGGGCCTCCCGGCGGGCCACCTGGAAGGCCTGGTGCAGGTTCTGCTCCGTCGCGCCGAACAGCCCTTCGTAGATGTCGGTGATACCCACCGACATGAACCGGGCTCCGAGCTCCCCCGCCATCGCGCGGGCGATCATCGTCTTGCCGCAGCCCGGCGGGCCGTACAGCAGCAGCCCGCCGCGCAGCGACTTGGCGAACCGCTTGCGCAGCTCCGGGTTGCGCAGGGGCGCCAGGAAGGATGCGGTCAGCCGCTCCTTCACCGCTTCCATTCCGCCGACATCGGCCAGCGTGATGTCCGGCGGCTCGACGTGGAACTTCGATGGGACCGGCGTTGGGGCCGGCTCCCGCGGGGCCTTGTTGGGGTCCGGCTGCAGCCACGGATCGACTGCGCTGTCGACCTGCCGCTCGGCCGCCTCCCAGTCGAAGGCGGACGCGTCGGAGGTTCCGATGTCGGAGGCGCGGTCTGCGGGCTCGGGCACCTGCGGGGCGCCCGACTCCTGCGGGGCGCCGGGCACCTGCGGGGCGCCGGGCTCCCCGGAAAGGGCCTGTTGCATGGCGGTGTGCGCTGCGGCGTTGCCCGGATCGGCCGCGAGCACCGCGGCCAGTTCCACGATGGCTTCGCGTTGGCGGCCGGCTGCCGCGAGCTGATCGGCCAAGTGCAGCCGCAGGGTCAGATCGTCCGGTGCTGCTGCGACCGCCCTGCGCAGCGCCTCGATGATGTCAGCCATATCGAACAAGGGTAGGTGGGCAGTTGCGAAGGCCTGCGCCTGGGACAGCGGCGCCCCCGCGAGGTGTTCGCCAGGGCGCCCGCGACGTCCCAGCCTCGCTCACGACTGGGGCCGGCCGGCCCGCTGGGCGACCACATCAGCCAGCTCTGCCCACGCCTCCAAGGCCACGGCCTCACGTTCTTCGACACCACCCACCGACACGTGGCTCGCGGATGATCGCGGGGGACGCCCGATCACCCCACTCCAGGGCCGGATCGGTACGCGCGCCCGTCAACCTAGAGAGTGACGATGCGGTCCCGGATCGCATCGAGCGTCTGGGGAGGTAGGTTGGCGAGGCTGCAGAGCTCGTTGGTGCTCGCGAAGCCCCCAAGGTGGTCCCGAGCCGCAATCACTGTGCGCGCTTGGTCGCGAGTGAGTCCCAGGTGAGACACGAGAACCGCCTCAGGTACGTGATTGACATCCACGAGGCCGCCGTCGTAGTACTGCCGACTGAGGTCTGGCCGTCCGATCCTCAAGTCCCGCGCAAGGCTCGGATCCTTGATGCTGAGGGCCACCGACTCCTGGCGACGCTTGCGGGCGGCGAGTGAATTCGCGATGGCCGGGTCGAGTACCGGCTGGGTGCCGGTCGAGGGATCCGCGGCCGCGGGACGAGACGACCCGAAGACGGCTTCGCGGGTGCGGAACGCCTGGATAGTGCCCACAACCGCCAGGACCATGGCGATTGTCGCGCCTACGGTCTGAAGCGCTGTGCTCTCGTCAGCGTTGGATGGGCCGCTGGCCATCAGGATCCACGAGATGACGTTGCCCCCGGTCAAGCCAGCAGCCCAGTACCAGAGATCGCGCCGCCGCAGTTTGATGGCTGCGTGCAGTGCGGGGATGAACACGACGATGCCGAGGGTGTAGACAGGCGACCATACCCACCAGAGGTGGGATGACGACTGGGGGAGTTTGTTGTTGGTCGCCTGGAAGTGACCGGTCCACTGCTGACCATCCCACCAACGCTTGCGTCCCGAGCCGTCGTCGTACCAACCTGCGGGAGTGGACGCGCGTGGGTGGCCGAGCAGCTTGGCCTTGGCTGTCTGGAACTCCGCCTCATTGAGGACTTGGGCGGACCGGAGATCGTGAAGGTTCTGGAGAGCCTGAGCGGTCTCCTGGTTTGACATCGTGTTCCTCTCCCCCGTCATCGATGAACCCACGGCGACCTTGGCGCAATGGCAAGCCCAGGAATCGGGATTCGAAGGTCTGACGCGGCTGGCGAGCGGTAGGTTCCATCGTCGCCTGTCACCAGCATGAGGCAGATGAGGTGCGTACCACGGTGGACATGGATGAGACGGTCCTTCAGGGTCGCCCTGCTCGGTGTGTGACGTCGCATCTTCGCGCAAGGCAGCGCCCCCGCAATCCGCACGATCGGCTTGGCAGCCCCGGCGTTCCCCGCGCGGGGCAGCATGCAGTCCGCTGGATTCGACCTCCGGCACGCTCGATCCAGCGACCCGAACCCGACCTCACGTGGCGTTGAAGTACTTCGCCTCCGGGTGGTGCACGATGATCGCCGACGTCGACTGCTCCGGGTGCAGCTGGAACTCCTCGCTCAGGCTGACGCCGATCCGCTCGGGCCGCAGCAGGTCCACCAGCCCGGTCTGATACTCCACATCCGGGCAGGCCGGGTAGCCGAACGAGTACCGCGACCCGCGGTAGCCCTGCTTGGCGATCAGGGTGTTCATGTCGGCGTCGTCCTCCGACGACCATCCCAACTCGGAGCGCACCCGGGCGTGCCACAGCTCCGCGAACGCCTCCGTCATCTGCACCGACAGCCCGTGCAGCTCCAGGTACTCCCGGTAGGCATTCGCCTCGAACAGCTTCGCCGTGGCGTGCGAGGCGACCTCGCCCATCGTCACCAGCGTGCAGGCGAGCACATCGATCTGCCCCGACTCCTTCGACCGGAAGAAGTCGGCCAGGCACAGCCGCCGCCCGCGCCGCTGCCGCGGGAACGTCCAGCGCACCCGCTCGGTCCCCGCGCGCTCGCCGTCCTCGTGCAGCACCACCAGGTCGTTGCCCTCGGAGTAGCACGGGAAGTACCCGTACACGGCGGCCGGCTCCATCAGGCCCTCGGAGCGGATCCGGTCCAGCCACATCCGCAGCC
>CAZECO010000184.1:0-5928 GCA_964510455.1 uncultured Actinomycetes bacterium | reverse complement strand
GACCTGATCCCATGCCCAAATTCTCCCCGGCCCACCCCAGCCCAGCAGCCGCGACTGGAAGCCCTGCAGGCCGCCCCCAGCAAGATCCGCGCGTTCTTCCACGCCCCCCAACTCGCCTATATCAGAAGCGCAGAAGTCGGACTACTTACGAACTGATCAGCAAATCTCTTCGTAGGGATCGGGGGGTTCAGGATCGCTCTACAGAATATGCGGGGTTCCTGCGTGTTCAGGTAGCGAGTGGAACGTGAAATCGCAGCAGACCTACGCAGCCAACTTCGGCGAGCAGCCCTTCGGAGACATCCGCACCTTCACATCCTAGGTGAAGACCGCTCAACGGTGGATCCCTGACCACGATATGGGCTGGCAAGGGAACCCTCCCACCAGCACAAGGCACGCTGTTCTTCGACATCGTGCAGATCATCCGTGCGAAAGCGGAACCGACAGAGAATAGGCGGGTGAAGAAGCCCAAGTTGGTCACCCTTGATAACGTTCGCAACCTGGAGTGCCACGACGGCGGGGAGACATTCAAGGTCATCCGCCGGACGATGGAGAGTCTGGGCTACAGGTTCCACCACAAGATCATCAACGCGCAAGTCAGTCAGTGTGCCTCAGCGACGGGAGCGCCTCTTCATGGTGGCCTTCGAGACAGTAAGGGTCGATGCGAACGGGTTCGACGTCCCCGCCCTGGATAGGCCGCCGCTGACGGATACCTCGGTGGACGAGTCGTATGGCATATCGGCCAGGCTTTATGTGAAGGGCCACCAGTTGCGCAGCGAAAAGACATCCTCAAACGGGGGGTTCGGTTCACGGCTGGGATCGCTCGTCTGGACAGACCCGCCAATAAGCTCGTCTCCCGAAACGGGAAGGACGGCAAGGAGTGCCTTATCGGCCGAGGAGGGGGGACACACCTCGGATGCCTACCGAGCACGAATGTGGCAGGCTCATGGGCTTTCCGAAGGATTTCGTCATACCGGTGGCCAGAACGTACGCGTTTCGCCAGTTTGGGAAAGCGGTTGTGGTATCTGTCGTCGAACACGTGGCGTCTGCCGCCCTGGATTGGCTCGAGGCCAACGAGCTGGGCGACGACAGCCGCTCACAGGGCGCCGCTAAGCCTGTGGGCGTTGGCCTTGTTCGGAGTCTTCGAAGACTGCCAATGCCTGCAGAACACCCTGGGCGCGTTCGGCCGTGAGATCAATCCAGTTGCCTGTTGCCACGGATCCGGGGTTGGGCATCGGGATGACGCCTTGCCCCACCGTCCATCCGGGTTCGGAGTTCGTGCGATCGAACACCCAAGCGGCGTCTCCATCCGCATAACTGAAGAGGGTGGGCGCTCGACCAGCGACTGCGTAGGCGAATCGCTGGTACTGGTCCCCCATCGGCATGCCCTGACGCCGATCTAGGGACTTGTACTTGGCGTCCATCAGGATCCGAGTTCCATTGGCGCCTGAGATCGAGATATCTGGGAACTTCCAGTTGCCAGGTGCCCGCAGCAGTTTCACCGCACCGCCGACATCGGCGCTGTAACCGGCGACTGCGGAGAACCCTGCCTTCAGTACCTCTTCGTACACGTCGGAAGTATCTATAACCAGGCTGGCCGCAACGGCGGCGGCCTTCGGAGAGTGGCTTTCGGACCCGTACATGTACTGGTTTCGCAGCAGTGAGCGGGACAGCGGGAAGACCCTGTGCAGCACCCTGAGCTTGCGCGGCAGCCGGGTCCGCGGAAGGCCGCGGAGCGCGGTCCTGGGTTGCAGGACGGAGACGCCGTGCAACCGGCCATCGATTGCCAGGGCATGCGACCGCAGTTCCACGGGCAACTGCTGGTCCCGAGCGATCATGCGCACGGCAGCGCGCACAACGCGCGACCATGCGTCGTCCAGGTCCAGTTCGTCGAACTCGCATAGAAGGGCACGCTCGGGGTTGACCCTACGGCGGAGCAGTCCAACCATCGACACCTGGCCGCGGACTGTCGGGAGCTCTTCCTGCACCCGACGGAAGATCGGCAACCTGCGTGCAACCGCCGCATCGAGCTCCCGTAGCAGGAGGCCCGCATGCAGGCGCTTGAGTTCGGGTATCCGGATGCCAGTCTCCAAGGCGAGCATTGCCCCGACGTCGGTCTTGGTGAGCGCTCGCTGAGAAGCACTGACGACCACTTTCGCCGGAGACAGGTCGACGACAAGCTTCCACATCGAGGACGTTCTCGGTCCCGGGCCCGAGGGAGGGCCTCCGCCCGCGGGGGCTCCGAATGAGAAGAGCGGATGCTCGTCCGCGTCCCAACGTCTCCGCTCGTCGTCGAGAGCCGTGCGGAGGCTGCGCAACGCCTCGCTCGTGCCGTCGATCGTCAGCCTGCTCATCTCCGTCACTTCGACGACCTGCTCCTGCCCCGAGAGTTCGAGCTGGGAATCCTGTCTGAGGCCCCACACCTTCGGAACCACGTGGATCCGCAGGGCGAGACCTGGGCCTCGCACCACCAATGCGCCGCACGCGTAGCCGCGGGGGGCGAACTCCAAGGCCAGCGATCGCATCCTGCTATATCTGACCGGAGGAGGCGAGAGGTGCAGGAGGTTCGCTCGCGGACGCCGTCGCGTCGACCGCTGCTCCCCACGGGACTACTACCGGGTGGGCGTCCAGCCCCCGCCCCCGCATCGACAGCCAGGTCGGCGGCTCATCCGGCAGGTGGGTCCTCAGCTCGTCCAGCGCATCGGTTGCGCCGAATGCCACCAGCACCTCACCGAGCTGCGGCATCAAGGACGCGGACCAGACGTCAGCGGTCTGCGCCCCGTGCTCCAACTGCTCGCGGCCTTCGAAGAAGTAGGAGTGGCCCAACACCGCGTCAGGACCCACCACCGAGGCGAGGGCAGTGTTCAGGGCTCCCCACAGGGAAATCTGCCCACCTAGCACTGTCGTCGCCGGCTCCTTCAGCGCGGAGACCAGTTGTCCAACCGTCATGGGTTCGAGCCGGTAGTTTGTGAACCGGCGCTTCAGGGCGAGGTCCAACTGGCCAACGCTGCGATCGGTGGTGTTCATCGTCCCGAGGATGTACAGATTGCTGGGCACGACGAAGAGCTTGCGGTAGTCGCTCCCGTCCGGCCTGGCTTGCCGGGCCTGCAGGTGGATGCTGAACTCAGTGCCAACACCCGTCGGCTCGTCACCGTCGCCCGCCCAGTCGAGGATGGTGGCTGCGAGGGCCGGTTCGACCCTTTTCGTCGGCTCGATGGCCAGCAGCAGGTCCCCGAGGACCTTGGCTGTGTTCGCGCGGTTGATCTCGTCAGCGACAAACAGGAACCTGCCGGAAGGGGCTCGGGATGCCTCCTTGCACGCTTTCAGGAAGAGGCCCTCGAAGACCCGAAACTCCATTCCAACGGGTCGGAGCCCCTGGACCATCTCCTCGTAGGCGGTACTGGGATGGAACACCGTAAGCCAACTCTTGTCGAACTGCGGCCTCAGTTCACCAATCGTGTGGGACTTGCCGCACCCTGCAACGCCCTCCAAGATCAAGTTCCGATGACGCAGCAGGGCATCGAGGATGTCATGGTGCAGCGGTTGGAGCTCGCTTTCCGGCCGGCGTTCGAGCATCTTGGCTTCCTCCTCGGCGGGTGAGTCCCCCAGGTGCAGGTGCAGGTAGTCGATGGTTCGGCGCAGTTGCTCGTCCCGAAATGGGAGTTCGTCCCAGTGGATCTCAACCCCCGCTGCCCTGGCGACACCCGTGAGCGCGAGCTGCACGATCCGGCCCTGACTCGTCGTCAGATCGCGGATGACCTCAGCGCCCGCACCGAGCCGGACTCGTGGGAGATCTTGCTTATGGAATTCCCGCCATGGGTCCTCCTGGTATCGCCAGCCCGAAGGGCTCCATCGATCCACTCTCCTGCTGAGGGGTACGTCGCGGACTGTCTCCAGGTGCTCCAGTAGGCCTCGCACCGGAATGGCGAAAGACCGTCCGTTCTTGTTCTTTCCGATCACGAGATCTCGGCCGTAGTCCTCGTAGCGGAAAGGGGTCTTGGCGGAGATCTCCTGTAGGGCCGTGAAGATGGGGCTCGAGGGGCTCGATTCGGTCATGGGACCTCCTGCGCGCTCAGCGACTTGACCATCTAGCGTGCGACAATCGGATTGTAAGAGTGTCTCGGCTTCGAGTCCCAGAGTCGTCCCAACCGGGGTCTTTCACCCAATGGGCTTCGTCCGATGGGCAGGATCGCACTTCAGGCCTAATGCTACGCACCATGGCAGTGCCAGACCTGACGCTGACGCCGGGCAGTCGCTCGGAGCGCTATTGCGCAGGCAAATCCTTGCCGGACGCAACTGATCGCCGCGGACGCGAATCAGCTGACCGCTGAGCCGCGATTCGATTGCCCAGGCGACGAACGTTCGTCACCCGTGAGCCCGCCCCTTTCAGGCTCTATCCGTAGAGGATCTCGGGCAGGGCTGGGAGTCGATCGCACCGGCCGAGGTCGCTCAGTCCGAGATGACCGGGCCGCACCCACTCCTCCCGCAGCTCGCAGGGACGGCTGCACCTACTTGGCGCGGCGCTCCAGATTCAGGTGGCCAACCAAGGTGTGCCGAACCCCGGCAACGGCTGCGTTGCGCAGCTTCGACAACGACCTCCACTTGGCCGTACGACAAGATCTACGCTCAAACTGAGCGGTGGCGGATCTCCCCGCGCGCCGTCTGCCGAACCAACTCAACTAGGGCTACCCATGGGCCAACCCCGCCCCAGCGGCGCGCTCGACGATTCGTCCGCGGGGATCTCGCCGCGCTCGTCGTTCGGGGCGCCAAAATCGGGGGCCGTGGAGCGACCGGCCCGAACTCCAACGGGCGCTCGCGCTGAAAGGGATCGGCAAGCCGCCGGCCGGAGCCTATCGAGGCTGGCCCTTCGTCATGGCGTAGACCAAGGGGCGCCTTCGAAGCCCACGGCCAAGTTCTCCGACGGGGTCTCTGAGCACCTCAAAGCGAGGCATATCAGACCCCACGCCGCTCACGAGATAGAGGCGATAGAGCTCACCATACTCTTCGGCTGCGGCCCACTCGTGGGCACTCATGAGGAAGGTCGTCATCATCTCGCCTGAAGTGCCCTTCACCGCTATGGCGACTGTCAGCCTCCCCGATCGGTGGGAGATTTGGTACCCAGGGGCCTCGCCAACCGCTGCATGATGGATGAGGGTGTCCGCCTCATCAGGTGAAAGCGTGCGCGAGAGGTACGCCATGACCTCAAGCTCAGCCGTGTCGCCGACTCGCTTGGAGTCTCGTGACCTGCGTGTGGATTCGAGCAAACCATCGACGTCTGGGAATCCGGCAACTCGAGGCGGGTCCTTCAACACCTGACCAGGTACCAGCTCGTAGCGCTTGGAGTCGGCCCCAAGTAGTAGTTCCTTTTCCAGCAAGTCGGCGATGGCTCCTTCAAGTTCGACGTCGGTTCGAGCCTTCCAGAGTCTGAATACGTAGAGCTCGATCGCTCCCAGCTGCGCTGGCGAGCCGTCTGGCGAAAGCCAGCCCTTACGACGGTTCGGGAAGTAGGCGTCGAACGCGTCCCGGAGATTCTTCAGGGAGTTCCGGAAGACTTCGGGCGGACGTCCGTCGCCGCATGGGGTGTGGAACCTGTCGTAAGCGGAGGCCCAGTCAAGCGCACCGAGGCTGGCGGGCGGACCCCCACTCGAGGTGGTGAGTCGACTGAGGAAGTAGCCCGCCAGGACCATTTCGGCGCTGCGGGGCTTCGGTGACCCGACTCGACGCATCAAGCCCCCTCAACAGCTACGTGCCCGCGGGATTGGGCACTATGAGAAACGTCTCGCCCGACGCCAAGGAGAACACGGCGGCCGATGCAATTAGCTTGGCTGGAACGAGTGCCAGAGACAACTTAAGCCTCAATCCACCGTCCCGGTGCTGGGTCAAGTCCCTGGGCGTGGTGTACGGCTGATTCTTCGAGTGGGTTTGGCTAGA
>CAZECO010000183.1:0-5947 GCA_964510455.1 uncultured Actinomycetes bacterium | reverse complement strand
GGCGGCTGGGACCAGTCCTGGCCCAACTGGTTGTACATGTCCGGCGGGGCCCCCACGCTGATGCCGTCTGCCATGACCGACTGCAGCGCCCAGGCATCCGAGCCGTCCGCGTGCACCCCAACCGCCAGATCGTGCACCAGGCCGGCCCGCATGCCGGCGCGCACGGCAGCCGCCTGGGCCACGTCGAGCTGCTCGTCGACGAGCCACTGCAGCCACATGTGGAAGTCGACGCGTTCGGCATTCTCGGTGCGGAAGCTGGCAACCGCCTCCGAGCGCGGATCCCGGTACGGCTGCGGCCACTCGTGCCAGTCGGCGCCCAGCTCCTCCGACAGCGCGCACCAGGTGCCCCAGTCGAGGAGGCCCTCCCCTTCCCGCGCGTAGAACGCCTCCAGACCCGCTTGCCGGCCCGGGGTGCGCGGCGCCTGGTACAGGATCTCCAGCGCAGCGCTTTTCGCAGACCACACGGCATCGCGGTCCAGGAGCTCGGCGGAGGTGTTCAGCCGCCGCACCGGCCGAGCCAATTCGCTGATCGCCGCCCGATCGCTGTCGGCAAGGTAGTCGTACTCGGGGATGGCCTCGATCCGCAGGTAGAAGGGGTTGGTAAACCGCTTGGTGGCGGGAAGGTAGGGCGATGGTGTCATCGGCGGGACCGGCGAGGAGGCATGCATCGGATTGACCAGCACGTGGTCCGCGCCCAGCGATGCGCTCCAGGTCGCCAGATCCTGCAGATCGGCGAGGTCGCCCTGTCCCCAGGACCTGGCCGAACGCATCGAGTACACCTGGGTCATGAAGCCCCAGAACCGGCCGGCGTGCAGGGTCGCGGCATCGAGGCTGGCCGGCGTGACGACCAGCGGACATTCGGCGCGGGCCTCGCCGGACTCGGCGTGCAGCGTGTGCCAGCCCAGCGGCAGGTCGCCGGGGATGGCGAACGTCGCCTCACCGATCAGGTCGCCGTCCAACAGTTGCGGTGGGATGTAGCGGTCCACCTGGGAGACGTCGTTGCGCCGGTGCCCGTCCTCCAGTTCGATCCACAACTGGACCGAATCCCCGTGCGGCACATGCACCCAGCAGTTGCGCGTCTCGCCGGACTGGGTGACGAAGACCGGGGGCAGCATCCGCCGCCAGGGCTGCAACCGCCGCTCCTGCAGCGCCTGCGCAACCTCCTGCGGCGTCGCCAGCGCCACTCCCAGGACCGCGAGAACGGCCCTGACCGTGTCTGCGGAGACCTTCACCAGTTCGCCGCTCTGGTCCCAGTACTCGGTGGCCACCCCGTAGGCCTCGGCCAGTTCGGCCAACTCGTGCGGAACCTCGGGGCCCATCATCTTCACCACAGTCCGTGCCTCCGCTGCTGCCAGGGCCGCGCCATCTCGAGTTGCGCGGCTATCGAGATAATGGTGGATTCGCCGAACGGACGCCCGACAATCTGCACACCTACCGGCAGGTCGGCTTCCGTCCAATGCAGCGGGACGCTGATCGAGGGCTGGCAGGAGATGTTGTAGGGACTGGTGAACGGCGTGAACTCCTTCTGGGCCTGGAAGTCCGCCGCCGGGTCGTCGTCGTCGCGCAAGCCTCCGACCATGGCAGGCAGCTTCGCCAAGGTCGGGCAGAGCACGGCGTCGAAGCCGGCGAGCGCCTGGATGCTCGCTCTGCTCAGGATCCGCATCAGCGAGACGGCACCGGCCAGCTCCAGTCCGCTGACCCGCGATCCGCGCTGCCGCAGCCAGCGGGTCAGCGGCATCAGCCCGTCCTCCCGCTCGACCGGGACCGGGGCCAGGAGCGACAGCACCGACCACAGGGCCTCGAACTGCGGCACCACGTCCGGCGAGAACGGCCGCGGCACCTCCACGACCTCGTGGCCGAGCTCGACGAGCAGCTGTGTCGCCTCCTCGTAGGCGGTCACCACCTCGGGGTCCAGCTCGGTCTCGGCGATCACCGGTTCGCGGTAGCGCCCGATCCGCAGGTGGCCGGGGTCGCGTCCGGCGGCCGCCAGGAACGTCTCGCCCGGGGGCAGCGGCGGCGCGGGGAACGGGTCATCGGGCGCTGCGCCGGCCAGTACGTCGAGCATGGCGGCGGCATCGCGGACGGTCCTGGCCAACGGCCCGTGCACCGCGAGCTCGCCCACCGAATCGCCCACCGGCCCGTTGCTGATGCGGCCGCGAGAGGGTTTGATCCCGACCAGCCCGCAGGAGCTCGCCGGGATCCGGATCGACCCGCCGCCGTCGGAGCCCAGCGCGATCGGCGCCAGACCGGTTGCCACCGCCGCGGCCGCTCCCCCGCTGCTCCCGCCCGCCGACCTGGCCAGGTCCCACGGCGTGCGGGCCGCGGGCGCGATCAGGTTCTCGGTGTAGCAGGGCGATCCGAACTCCGGGGTGTTCGTCGTACCGGTGCACACCAGACCCGCTGCGCGCATACGCGCCACGACGTAGTCGTCGACCTCCGGCATCAGCTCCATCACCGCCGATCCGAGGCGGACCGGCACGCCCGCCATCAGGTTGAGGTCCTTGATCGGGGCGACGACGCCGTGCAGCACGCTGAGCCCGTCGCGCCCCCGCGCCACAGCCTCGTCCGCTGCGGCCGCCTGCGCCAGGGCCAGTTGCGGTGTCTTGCTGATGAACGCCCCCACGGTGTCGCTCAGCGCTTCGCTGCGACCCAGGTAGTGCTCGGCGAGCTCGACCGCGGTGATGGTCCGCTCCCGGATGGCCTTCGCCTGCTCCAGCGCCGTCAGGTCGTGCAGTTGCGTCACCGCTGCAACCTATTCCCTCCCGTCCTGCATTGGCCAACGGCCGCGGGATCGCCGATCGTGAGCGCGTCGGGGCTGCGCAACAATGGAGCATGTCCGAAACACCGTTCGACGCCTTCGGCGGCGAGGAGTTCTTCACCGCCCTCGTTGCCGATTTCTACCGCGGCGTGGCGACCGATCCGGTGCTGCGGCCGATGTACCCGGAGGAGGATCTGGGCCCGGCGGAGCGCAGGCTGCGGCTGTTCCTGATGCAGTACTGGGGCGGTCCCACGTCCTACAGCGAGGAGCGCGGGCACCCGAGGCTGCGGATGCGGCACGCGCCGTTCCCCATCGACGAGGACGCGCGCGACCGGTGGCTGGCGCATATGCGCGAGGCGCTGGATGCGCGAGGCCTGTCGGCGGAGCTGGACACGCAGCTGTGGACGTACTTGCAGTCGGCTGCGCACGCCATGGTGAACGTCGCTCCCCCGGGGTGGGTGGCCCGGGCCTGACGGCGGCGGGGGCCGCGACTGCAAGGGAACCGCGTCGCGACATGGCCGTCGCGAAAGGCAGAATGCCCCCATGAGCGGAGTCAAGCGGGTCAAGCGGCCCTCCCCCACGTTGGAGCTGTATGCGAAGGCTGCCGCAGGCACCGTGCTGCCCGACGCCCTGTGGGGCGGCGGGTCCGCGCTGCCCGACGAGACGCTGGAGCGGATCCTCACCCCGGATGCGGAGAACCTCGCCGAGTACAACCAGGTGTGCGGGTTCGCGACGACAGGCGAACTGCCGCTGACCTATCCCCACATCCTCGGCTTCCCGCTGAGCATGCAGCTGATGACCGGGCGGGACTTCCCGCTGCCGGTGCTCGGCCTGGTCCACGTCAGCAACACGATCACGGTCCACCAGGCGATCCCTGTCACCCAGGAGCTGACGGTCCGCGTCCATGCCGCTGGGCCGTTCGCCCATCCGCGGGGGGCGGAGGTGGACCTGGTCACCGAGATCCTTCTGGCGGACGAACTGCTCTGGGAGGAGGCGAGCACGTACCTCGCCAGGGGCTCCAAGATCGCCACGGGAGAACCTCGCCCGCGCCTGGACTGGCCGCTGCCCTCGGCCAGGGCGCATATCCGCGAGGTCCGGATCTCCGGCGACATCGGGCGGCGCTACGGGTCGGTGTCGGGCGACCGCAACCCAATCCACATGCATTCGATCGGCGCGCGGGCCTTCGGGTTCAAACGCGCGATCGCGCACGGCATGTGGACGCTGGCGAACTCCCTGGCGGTGGCGAGCCTGCCGTTCGAACCGCCGTACCGGGTGGCTGCAGCCTTCCGGAAGCCGGTGTTCCTGCCCGCGAACGTGCGGCTGCTGACCGCGACGGAGGGCGGCCAGCTGCGGGTGTGGCTGACCGGTCCGACATCGGAGACGGTCCACGTCGTCGCGACCGTGGAGAAGTTGGCGGGGTAGGGCCCGACGGGGTCAGTCCGCGAGGAACTCCGCCAGCCGATCCCGCAGTTCCTTCGGGATCGGCGCGGCGCTGCCCTTCACCGGGTCGATGGAGACCACCACGGTCTTGGCTGAAGCCACCACGCCGCCGTCGGCCGGGTCCAGCATCACGTAGGCGAAGGTGAACGACGAGGTGCCGATCCGGTCCACCCAGGTGCGGATCTCCAACGGGACCGGCGTGTACCGCAGCGGCCGCAGGTAGTCGATCTCGTTGCGGGCGACCAGCACGCTGGTCCCCTCGTCCCACAGGCCGGCCGCCTCGAGGAACTGCACCCTTGCCTGTTCGAACAGCGCGAGGAAGGTCACGTTGTTGAGGTGGCCGAGGGCGTCCATGTCGCCCCAGCGCATCGCCACCCGGCAGGTCACGCTGCGGCCGGGTATCTGCGGAACGCGTGCCATGGTCCGCCGTCAGCCGCGGGTGAGTTTGCGGTAACTGGTGCGGTGCGGGCGCGCAGCCTCCGCGCCGAGGCGCTCGATCTTGTTCTTCTCGTAGGAGTCGAAGTTCCCCTCGAACCAGAACCACTGCGAGTCGCCCTCATAGGCGAGGATGTGGGTCGCCACCCGGTCGAGGAACCACCGGTCGTGCGAGGTGATCACCGCGCACCCGGGGAACTCCAGCAGCGCGTTCTCCAGGCTGCCCAGCGTCTCCACGTCGAGGTCGTTGGTGGGCTCGTCGAGCAGCAGGACGTTGCCGCCCATCTTCAAGGTGAGGGCGAGGTTGAGCCGGTTGCGCTCCCCGCCGGAGAGCACCTTGGCCGGCTTCTGCTGATCGGGGCCCTTGAAGCCGAACGCACCCACGTACGCGCGCGAGGGGACCTCCACCTTGCCGACCTTGATCCAGTCGAGCCCGTCGGAGACCACCTCCCACACCGTCTTGGCCGGATCGAGGCCCCCGCGCGACTGGTCGACGTAGGACAGCAGCACCGTCTCGCCGACCCGGATGTCGCCGGAGGTGGGGAGCTCGGCCTTGTCGTCGCTGCCCCCGGCGGCTGCGGCGACGATCATCCGGAACAGCGTCGTCTTGCCGACGCCGTTGGGGCCGATCACGCCGACGATGCCGTTGCGCGGGAGCGTGAACGACAGGTCGTCGATCAGGATCCGGTCGTCGAACGCCTTCGTCAGCCGGGTGGCCTCCACCACGACGCTGCCCAGCCTCGGCCCCGGGGGGATCTGGATCTCCTCGAAGTCCATCTTGCGGGTCTTCTCCGCCTCGACCGCCATCTCCTCGTAGCGGTCCAGCCGCGCCCGGCTCTTGGTCTGGCGGGCCTTGGCGTTGGAGCGCACCCACTCCAGCTCATCGGACAGCCGCCGCTTCAGCTTCGCGTCCTTGGCGCCCTCGACCTTCAGGCGGGCCGCCTTCTTCTCCAGGTATGTCGAGTAGTTGCCCTCATACGGGTAGGCGCGGCCGCGGTCGAGCTCGAGGATCCACTCGGCGACGTTGTTCAGGAAGTAGCGGTCGTGGGTGATCGCGACCACCGTGCCGGGGTACTTCTCCAGGTGCTGCTCCAGCCACAGCACGCTCTCGGCGTCGAGGTGGTTGGTCGGCTCGTCGAGCAGCAGCAGGTCCGGCTGCTGCAGCAGCAGCTTGCACAGGGCCACCCGCCGACGCTCGCCGCCGGAGAGGACGGTGACGTCGGCCTCGGGCGGCGGGCAGCGCAGCGCATCCATCGCCTGCTCGAGCTGGGAGTCCAGGTCCCAGGCGTCCTTGTGGTCGATCTCCTCCTGCAG
>CAZECO010000182.1:0-5987 GCA_964510455.1 uncultured Actinomycetes bacterium | reverse complement strand
CAGCCAGTGTCCTGTCTCAACTGATGTGGCTCACTTCGACGCTCGCGGGTCACATTCCTGAGACAGTTCGCGCCACCGATCTTCTGTCTCAGGTATCTGGCTCATCTGATCGAATCCCACGAGGGGTTCGTATGTCCGAACAGGTTTACCGGTAAGTGCTCGTATTCGATTTCGTTGTATTCCTCGGCCGAGAAGGGTTCAGCCAGGGTTCCTGGAAGTCATTGGGTTTCGAGTTCGCCTGTCGAAAGGCTGGAGTGAGATGGACCCCCCGCTCCCATAATGCCGACTATGGGAGGGTGGCCTGAGGCGCGGTTGGCTCATGGGGCCGTATAGAAGCGGTGGGTGCCGGGCCAACCAGCACTGGCTGACCGGCCTCTGCTGTCAGCCAGCGACGCATAGCCCGAGCGCTGCGATCAGCTAGTGAGAGTCGGCCACCGGCCCTTGCTCTGGAAAAACTCGGCGGCCGCGGGCGCTTCAGTGAACTCCAGCAGACCACCGGTCTTCTGCTCCAGGATTTCACGGACCTGAGCGGGGGTCGCGAAGAAGAACTCGCGGCGTTCGTTGACGGAATTGACCCTCCTGCCCGCGAACGCCTTATGCAGCTCGTTCTCCAACGTGATGGCGTCGTCGGAGAAGTACAACGCGTGCACGTCGTAGGGGAACGGCACGGACGCGTCACCCAGCTCGCGGATGCGGTCAAGAGGCTCCAACCGACGGGTCATCCCGATCTTGACGATGTTCGGACCGAACGCGCCGACGTTCGAGATCACGTACACGTAACCTGCGCGGATGTTGGCGATCCGGTAGTCGTTGGCCTCGATCGCCTCGTCGATCTGCGCCAGGCGGGCCGCGAGGTCGTCGGCGGCCAAGTCGTCGCCTCTGGCGCGCAGGGATGCCAGGGCGCTGACGTAGTGCGCCCTCTCCTTCTCCAGTCGCTCCCGCTCCGCGGCCAACTCCTGCTCGGCGCGGCGCTGCTCGCGGATGAGTTCACGCTCCTCACGGGCTTGTTCGCGCTCCTCTTGGATCTTCATCTGAAAGTCCGCGGTGAGTTCCAGTTCCTGAACCCGCAGGGCGTGGTACCCAGGGTTGACTCTCATCTCCATGATGGTGCCCAGTTTCTCGATTGCCTTGACCGCTGAATCGAGACGCCTCTTCGCGGTTGTCACGTTGCCTGAGCGCAGGGAACGGACACAGTTGTCCGCCTCAGCGTTGTAGGCACGCAGCATTAGCCTGGAGAGGTCACCGACCATCTTCCGGCCCTTGGCCAAGGAACCGTTGAACGTGAACATGTCGGCGGCCAGGACCGCGCGACCGGACTTGATTAGCTCATCGATATCGCTCTCCAGTGCTCTGAGGCGGTCCCTGTATCCGGCGGCGTCCTCTAGCGGGTGGTGGTAGCGGTAGATGCCGACGTCCTGGAGCACCGCCTGGTCGCTGAGCTCGATCAGGGCCTCACCGCCGGCCCGCATTCCGGCGAGTGCCGTCTCAAGGTCCGCGATTCGCACTCGCAGGGCGGCGGTGTCCGCGGCGGATCCGGGCGCGGGCGCTGGTGTGCTCGGTTCGACAGTCGCGGTCACCGACGCGGGGTGTTCAGCGGGAGAGCCGGTCGCGGTCTCCGGCGTCGCGTCGTCCAGCCACAGCTGCCAGCCGTCGGGCGGCTCGGGCCAGGAGGGATCCGGCCTCCACCCGGGCGGCGGAGTCCATCCGGACGGTGGCATTGGCCAGCCTGGAGGAGGGTTATACCTCATCGCGACTTACCCTGAACCCGGACGCCCCGGCTGGTATCAGCCGGAGTCAGGTCGAACGGGGACTTTGAAAGTGCGGCACCCAGATGGGTGAGAGTGGCCTGCGGCTGGACGTTGGACAGATCGAAGGAAATGAACGCCTCCCGTGCCGCGGCGACCACGACCAGCGGCACCGTCTCGGGATGGCCTGTCGCCGGTGAGATGCGACCCGTCCCCACTGTTAGAGATATGGATCGGATCTTGGCCGCGCGATCCGCTTCGAAGACCTCGTGCAGAGTCCGGACTGCGACCTGCCACACGGCCCCGGCGTAGCGCGACTTCTGGTCCTTCAAGGTGAGCGCTGTCGCGGTGATCTCATCCTTAGCCTTGACGTACTTGTACTCCTTGACCGTCGGGATCTGGGAAGGGTCTGGGATCGTCACACTCAGCGCGAGTTCGCGTGTGGCCAGGTCGAACTGGTAGTCGTGGGACACCGGGAATGAGTCCGGGTACACCGAGTTCGACAGCACAACCCCCACGTAGTCCTGGATTGCGGACTCCACGTCGAAGGCCAGCCCGTTGATGAATTCCGTGAGCTGCTGGTTGCTCGCCTCGGCGTCAGCCTCACGCTGACGACAATCCTCCTCGTAGCGCGCCTCCGCCGCAGCGAGCTTGACCAAGCGTTCCTGCTCAGCCTGCGCTCGCCGAGACTGCTCAGCGACGTAGTCGGCGTGCATCGTCTTGGCTTGCGCATGCCAGGCGGCGTACGCCGTGTCGTATTCGGTCTTCGCGATGGCCACAGCCTCCTCATGCCGCTTCTTGCCGCCCAGGGCGGATAGCCCCTTCGGAGCGGGAGGCCCCCGGTAGACCGGCTGCTCGGGGTACACCAATTCCGGCAGGGCGGGCACTGGGAGCGCGAGCTCACCGGGGTCGAACGGTGGATGATTGACCGTGTCGATCTTGAGGGCCTGCAGGTCCACGAAGTCGTCCACCTCAAGGGTCCAGGCGAGCAGGCCGTCGATCTCCGCGTAAGTGTTGACCAGGTCTGCGTTCATCGATACAACCTCAGCCATGCGCGACTGGAGGTGCAGATCCGCCGCGAGCTTCTGCGCGGCCTTCTGCTCCGCGACGCTGGCTCGGTTCGCGGCCGACTGGGCGCGCTCGGCCGCCTTGTAGGCGCGCTCGGCTGCACGCTCGGCGCTGGCTTGCGCCCTATAAGCTGCCGCGGCTTGCTGGCGACGCCGCTTCTCAGCCTGCTGAGCTTGGTGGTTGATCTCCGCGAAGAATCCCCGTCGTGCCACCGCTCCCCCCATCGCGTCCGGTTCGCCCGCATGCTACCTGCTACCGGGCAGTGAACGGAGCAGATGTCGCTGACGGTGCTGGCCGCTCTGCGACATGATCAAGTTCGAGCTGTCCGACCTCATCACCTCTACCGCCGACCGCCCTTTGCAGGGGCGCCGGGAACGACGTCGCACCGCTGCTCGACCCCAGCTGGCCCGCGCTTGCCCCGCATCTGGAGCTCGCAACGCAACTGGTGCCGTGCGGTCCTGCAAGGTCTCTGCATATCCGCCGCGGATCGCGGCGCAGCTCGCTTCTCGCCTCGGCGAGGCGCGAAGGCCTGACAGCACCGGCACCCCGTTTGCCATGTGCGGCGAAGCCCTCCCCGACCCGCGTGCAAGAGGGGCGGCTTTCACCGGGTTTGCGCTGCCCGTCACGACTACCATCGAGCTGAGCAAGATCCCCGCCGACGGCACGTGTCCGCCGCGCCGCTGGCGATCGACCCGGTCCAGGCGCTCGCGCCCCAGCGCGGTCGAGGACCTGCCTCGCCAAGGAGAGGACCTGAGATGGCCACGCAAGCCAAGTCGAGCAAGAAGAACGCGAAGAAGGGGAAGGGCGGCGGGAAGGGCGGCGGGACAACGGCCCGGGTCGCCGAGCGGAAGCCGCGGATGCCGGAGAAGGAGTACCAGAAGGAGCTGCGCCTCCTGCACGCCGAGCTCGTCGCCCTGCAGGAATGGGTGAAGGCGACCGGCGCCAAGGTGTGCATCGTGCTCGAGGGCCGGGATACCGCAGGCAAGGGCGGGGTTATCAAGGCCATCACCGAACGGGTGAGTCCGCGGGTGTTCCGGGTCGTGGCCCTGCCCGCCCCGAGCGACCGGGAGAAGTCGCAGATGTATGTGCAGCGGTACGTGGCGCACTTCCCGGCTGCCGGAGAGATCGTGATCTTCGACCGCAGCTGGTACAACCGCGCCGGGGTAGAGGCGGTCATGGGCTTCACGCCACCGGAGCAGGTCAAGCGGTTCCTGAACCTGACACCCGACTTCGAGAAGGCCATGGTCGAGTCGGGCATCATCCTGATCAAGTACTGGCTGGAGGTCAGCCCGGAGGAGCAGACCCGCCGCCTCACAGGTCGCATCGACGATCCCCGCAAGGTGTGGAAGCTCACCGACATGGACATGAAGTCCTACGCGAAGTGGGACGACTACACGCAAGCCCGCGACGCGATGCTCACGGCGACCAGCACAGCGTGGGCGCCGTGGTTCGTCGCGGGCACCGACGACAAGAAGCGCGGCCGGCTCAACGTGATCACGCACCTTCTCGGCCGGATCCCCTACGAGCAGCCCGCGCCGCGCCACGTGCAGCTCCCGAACCGGAAAGTCTCGGCTGCGGTACCACCTCAGGACGCCTACCACCCCGTGCCCGCCATATTCTGAGGCTGTTTGCCCACGTGCTGATCGGTGCCGACAGGTGGGAGTCGATCCAGGAGACGCTGTTTTGGCTCTCGCAGCCCGGCATCCGCGAGACCATCGCCGAGGCTGAAGGCGACATCGCGGTCGGCCGCATGTACGGCGAAGACGAAATCCGGGCCGAGTTCGGCGTGCCCAAGCGCGACAGCTGAGTCTAGAACGTGGCGTATGACAGTCCAGTTCACCGGCCAGGTCGGCGCGCGCTGCAGAGCATCCCGCCACGGGTTGTCCCGGCCATCGTCGAATTTGCCTGCGGCGACCTGGCACGGGAGCCGCACCGGGTCGGCAACCCCCTCGAACGCGAACTCTCCGGCCTGTTCGGTGCTCGCCGCGGTCCCTACCGGCTGCTCTACCGCATCGACGACGAAGGCGAGCGCGTGTACATCATTCACTCGACCATCGCGCCGACGTCTACGGCCCGCGATAAGTCAAACCAGGTGGCTCCAGCGCGAACGCCGCAAACGGTGGTCGTGAGCGGCGCGATGACTGGGCCCGGCCCTGCCGGTGGCGCGATGACCGCGTCCGGTTCTGCGACGGGAACCACCCGGCTGTCGCCAATGACCTGGCTCCCATAATAATTGCCCGGGATATGTCTGGCCTGCGCGGCTACTGCGGTGGAAGAGCACTCACGCTACCCGGCAGCCACCGCCAGGAGACGGCCGGAGCGGCTGGCACGGTCCACCCGGACCAGCCTGAGGTCGCCACGGACCGTCAGCGGCACGCTGTCGCGCCACGGTGCCAGCCGCTCGGCCACGATGCCGGCGGCCAGCGGCCAGCGGTAGGTGCCCACCGTCACGTGGGCCACGAACTTCGCGGGCCCGGCCAGGTCCTGTGCCTCGAACTGATCGCGCACCCGATCCAGGCCCGGGCCCTCGGCATGGAGGAAGGCCGCCGAGCTGAACGAGTCGGCGCCCAGCACAACCAGTTCGATCGGGTCCGCCAGCGGCAGGTCGGGGCGCGCGCGACCGACCGCGGCCACTGTCACGTGGGCCTGGCCCGGACAAGTCGCCTGCAGCCAGGGGTGCAGTGCCCGGGCGATCCGCGCCCTGCGCTCCTCGACCCTGACGTCGTCGATAGCCAGGACGACGGCGTGGAACGGGCTGGTGTCCGCACGCCAGGAGCCCAAGACCGCGGGGTCCGGCGCGATCGTGGATCCGCCCCCCATAACGGGCCACATGTCCCCTCCCGAGCTCCAGCGTTCCGGAACTCCGACTCTAAGGGCGGCTCACACACGGCTGACCGGCGGCGCTCCCGCTCGGTCCCGACGTGATCCGTCGCCGCGATGGAAGCGGGCGGGGCCGCGCGTAGGGCCAAGCACCGATGCCCGCCGCTAGCCTTGCCGCCATGACCGAACCACATTGGTGGCGCAACGCCGTCGTGTACCAGATCTACCCGCGATCCTTCGCCGACGGCGACGGCGACGGCACCGGCGACCTCAAGGGCATCACGCAGCGGATGGGCTATCTGGCCGACCTCGGCGTGGACGCGTTATGGCTCGGGCCGTTCTTCAGGTCGCCCC
>CAZECO010000181.1:0-6154 GCA_964510455.1 uncultured Actinomycetes bacterium | reverse complement strand
CCGCGCTTGGTCTCGTTGCGCAGGGCGTGGCGGATGATCCATCGCCGCTGGGGTGCGGCGTCGTAGGACCATGACCGCAGCAGGTCCATAGCCGCGGGCCGATTGTCTTTGAGGTAGTCGTTGAGATGGTTGGCCACCGACTTCTGGACGAACCGGGAGGGGTCGTCCTTGAGCACCTCGAGCACCTCGAACACCGGCTCGGGGCGGTCGATGAACAGGGTCAGCTTCTTTGCCCAGGGAAGCCGTGGTCGCAGCCCCTCGGAAGCCAGGCGCCGCACGTGGACGCTGGATGAGTCGGCCCAGCTGCGCATCACCCGGCACGTGTCCTCGGGCCGTGCGGCGATGTACGGACGGATCGCGTACTCGCCGGTGTGGCGTTTCGTGAGCTCCTCGATGGCGGCGATCGACGCCTCGTAGTCGTGCAGGCCGTAGGTTGCGATGAAGGAACCGAACGGCCACAGCCAGTAGCCGAAGGTGAACATGCCGGTCTCGTCGGGGTTCTCGGGACCGTAGCTGCGCACCAGGACGTCCAGGGCGTCCGGATAGGCGGCGGGCAGGTCTCGGCGCAGGATGGCGGCCAGCAGGTCGACGCGCCCCAGCAGCTCGCGCTCGGCGAGGTCGGAAGCCTCGGCGTCGTGCACGAAGGCTTGTGCGGGGAAGCTCGGGTGCACGGCCCCGATCTTGTCGGCCAGCAGCTCCGCCAGTTCGGGGCCGAAGAAGCGCTTGTAGCCGGTCTCGCCGGTCACGTCATGTCCTCCAGGCACGTCGCCGGCGGCTCCGTCGACCACCCACAGTATGAGTCGCTGACTCGGATGCTCGCCGAGCCGCGAGGAGACGGGCGAGTGCCGGGCGCCGGGCTCGATCCCCAACCTGTCGGCAAACCGCCGTGGTCACCGGTCACGACCTGGTGCTGTCCTCCATCTCGGGTGCCGGGACCTCCGGCGCCGTCCTGCCCGCGGCGCGCTTGTGCACCTGGAAGGCGGACCAGATCAGACAGCCGCCCAGCAGCACCATGCCGATGCTGGCGAGCCAGCTCCAGGGCTCGGGCAGGTGCATGGCGAGGAACCACACCCGCACGTCGTCGTTGCCGGTGAGCATGAACAGCATGGGGATCAGTCCCTGGGGGATGAGGGCGATGATGCCCAGGGTCCAGCAGACCGTCATCAGTGCGGTCTCCCGCGCGGTCATCACCGGCTCGTCCTCGCTGGCGTCGGTGCTCGCTGCGGGACGCCCGGAGCGCATCAGCAGCAGCATCTCCGGGCCGGTTCGCTCCAGCCTGGCCATGGCCAGGCGGCCGAGGCCCCAAGCCAGCAGCGCGCCGACTGCGACGCCGACCCCGACCCCGGCCCACTGCAGCGCGGCGTTGTCGTGGAGGGTGCCGAGGTAGACCACCCCGAGCGCAGGCAGCGGGGGGACCAGGGCGGCGAAGAACACCAGGAAGGCCGACCCGATCTCCTCGGTGCCCTCGGCCGGGCTCTCGGCCCGTTGGCGGGCGTCCGGGCCGGGTTCGGGCATGAAGACCGACGAGCAGGCGACCAGGCCGGCGCCGCCGCCGACGGCTGCGGTGACGGCGGCCAGCGCCCAGGGCCAGGCCCAGTCCAAGCCGCTGGCGGCCGTGAAAGCGATCGTCACCAGGATCGCGATGGAGCCGTAGACGATCAGGTAGGCCCACTGGCGGGCGCGCACATCGATCCGCTCGGTGCTGGTCTGCAGGGTGAGCCAGATGCCGGTGCCGTCGAAGGCGTACATGTTGGCCATCCAGGTCGCGGCCATGATCGCGATGAGCGTCCCCGCCCACGGCAACAGCTCGACCGCGCCGAACGTCAGCGGCAGGACGGCGGTCCCCACGCCCCAGGCCAGCGGAGCCGACAGCGCGGCGGTCCGGGCGGGGTCGCGCCACCAGCTGCGCAGCTCCTTGAGCACGATCAGGCCCACGGGCCGGTCGAACGGGAATCTCCGGGGGGTGGCGCGCCCGATCGAGCCGCGGACAACGGCGCGGGCGCCGCGCGCCTCGCCCAGGCTGGTGGCCCACACAGCGAGCAGGACCGCGGCCAGCGCGAGCATCGCCGCGACGACGAGCCCCACCCGCCACCAGGCGCCGGACGCTGCCGCCTCCACCGCGGCCAGCGCCCACCCGGACGGCGCCCACCGCAGCGCGGAGGAGAACCCGTCGGGGAAGCCCTGCTCCAGAACGCCCGAGGACTGCAGACCGACCAGCACCATCCAGCCGGACTGGCTGAGCACGAGCACGATCGCGAGCAGGACGCCGTTCAGCGCGGCACCGGCGCGGGCTCGGGCGAGCCGTCCGAAGGCCACGTGCGCCACCCGGGACAACAGCACCAGGAGGGACACCTGCAGCGCGGCCAGCGGCACCGCGAGCAGCGCGGGCACCGCACCCAGGCGCGCCGCGTAGACGACCAGGCTGGTGAACAGCAGCACGGTGACGGCGGTGGTGAGTCCCACGAACCCTGCCGCCAACAGCCCCACGGCCAGCCGGTGCCGCGGGATCGGGAGCATCGCCAGGTACGCCGGGCGCAGCGGCGGCGCCGGCGACATCACCGGCCCGACGACCCAGCCGATGAGCCAGGTGAGATAGGCGATGGCGAGCAGGTCCGGCACCAGCGAGGCCGGCTGCAACGGCCATGCCGCCAGCACCACGACGCCCACGGCGAGCACCGCCCCGACTGCCGCCCCGCTCCAGGCCCACACTGCCCGGCTGCCGGTGACCGAGTGGCGCGTGAGCGCCAGCTTCATGCCGATCAGGTCCCCAACCACGACAGCCCATCCACAGCGCCGGTCTCCGCGCCGACCAGCGCGACGAATGTCTCCTCCAGGCTGGTCTCGCCGCGGACCTGGTCCAGCGGGCCGGTGGCGACCACCACCCCGTCGGACATCACCGCCACGGTGTCGCAGAGCTGCTCCACCAGGGCCATCACGTGGCTGGACAGCACGACCGAACCGCCCTGGGCGACGAACCTGGTCAGAATCCGCTTGAGGGTCAGCGCCGACACCGGATCGACGGCCTCGAACGGCTCGTCCAGCACGAGCACGCTGGGGTTGTGCAGCAGCGTGGTGGCCAGCCCGATCTTCTTGCGCATCCCAGTGGAGTAGTCCACGACCAGCGTCTGCTCGGCGCCCAGCAGGTCCATCACCTCCAACAGCTCATGGGCGCGGGCGTCCACCAGATCCGGATCCAGGCCGCGCAGCCGGCCCAGGAAGGTGAGCACCTCGCGGCCGGTGAGGAACTCCGGCATCGCCAGGCCGTCGGGGAGGACTCCCAGCAGCGCCTTGGCCCGCAGGCCGTCCCTCCACACGTCGGCGCCCAGCACCGCCGACGTGCCGGCGTCGGGGCGCAGGAGCCCCACGGCCATCGACAGCAGCGTGGTCTTGCCCGCCCCGTTCGGGCCGACCAGCCCGAAGAACGAACCGCGCGGGACGTCCAGATCCACCCGGTTGACCGACACCTTTGCTCCGAATGTCTTGTGCAGGCCGCGGATCGAGAGGGCGGGCTGAGCTGGGTGGTTCATGGTTGCTCTCCGGTGGCTCGGGTGGCGCGGTGGAACAAGGTGGTGATCTCGCGGGTCGCCGTGGTCAGGTCGAGGTCGGGGTTGGTCGCCAGTTGGGTGGACACGCCGTCGATGACGTTGCGGACCGCCACCGCCATCTGGTGCACGTCGAAATCGGCGAATTCACCGGCGTCCTGGCCGTCGCGCAGGATCCGGCGCAGGTACTCCAGCCCCTGGTCCGCGGCATCCGCGTCGAACCCCGGCGGCCCTCCGGCAGTGTCCACGGCCGCCGCGACGCGCACCAGCGCGATGATGTCGCGCCGGTGGCCGGCGATGAACTCGAGGTTGCCCGCGATGTAGGCCGTCAGCTTGTCCCGCGGGGACCGAGCCGCCTCGACACGCGGCACCATGAACTCCGCTCCCCTGCCGACCACATCGCGGACGAGCTGGCCGATCAGGTCGTCCCGGCCGGCGAAGTGGTAGTTGATCAGGCTGCGGCTGATCCCTGCCTGTCGAGCGATCCGGTCCATTGTCGCCGCGGTGTAGCCGTGCTCGGCGATCACCTCGATCGCGCAGGCCACGATCTGCCCCCGGCGGGCCTCCTCGATGAACGACCGCGCCGGTCGACCCCTACGGTCCTGCCCTGACACAACGTCAGAATACCGCGCATGCTGTCAACCGAGGGGGACGACGACCGAGCGGCCAGGATCGTGGGCATCATCTCGGGCGTGGTGATGATCGTCCTCGGCGCCGTCCTCATCGCCGAGAAGATCATCGAGCACCTACGCTAACTAGCTTCCCGGCGCACTCACCGCTCCCGCCGCCAGTTCCAGCGTTCCCACCGCCGCTCGACCCTCCAAACCTCCCGACACGGCCCGGTCAGCGCACCTCACCAGCATGACGATTTCGAACGCTTCGAATCATTGCTGACGCCGGTTTCTAGCCTATGCGCGAATGGCGCATAGGCGTGCCCGAACTCTCGATGTAACGTTCAGCTGAACAAGATGATGCCGTAGGCAGCGAACACCACCAGGTGAGCCGCGCCGTGCATGGCCGTCACCCTGGGAGCGCTGAATGTCGCAACCGACAGCAGCACCGTGACGCCGAGCATCAGTAGGTTCGCGGGCGACTCGGCCAGGATGACAGGCTGTCCGGTCAACATGCCGATGATGAGCACAACGGGAATCGTCAGGCCAACCGTGGACACGAGCGCACCGTGACAGAGATTGCTCACCCGCTGCACTTCGCCGGCGAGCGCGGCCCGAACCGAGGTAAGCGATTCAGGCAAGAACACGATCATGGCAATCAGCACGCCCGCCAGAGCGACCGGTGCACCAAGACGGCCCAGTCCGTCATCAAGCAACGCGGCCATGTCGTGCGAGAGCAGCACGATCGGCAGCACGGTAACCACCAGGAGCACAAGGCGGGTGACGACCTCTCGGCGGTGCTTGCGGAGAACCTGCCTGATCTGCGCTGATTCGCCGTCGCAATGCTGCGGGTGGGGATGGCGAGTGAGGCGTTCATCGACCTCGCGGAAATCGTTGGCCTGTGACCCCATCTGACGGAACAGGAAGAACGCATAGATCACGAGCGTCAACACGATGATCGGCACCTCTTGGCCGACTGTGTACGAGCCGGCTTCGCCGATCAGTGCGGGCAGTGCGAAAGCGAGTGCCGCGAGCACAATCAGCATTGACAGGTATGCCGAGGTGCCGGTGCGGTTGTGGCGCATCCCGCCATGGCGAAGTCCACCGAGTAGCAGTGAGAGGCCGATGACGAGGTTCATGATGATCATCGCGACCGCCATCACCGAATCGCGGGCGATGGTGGTGTGTTCGCCGGGTCCGAGCATCACGGCAGCGATCAGGATGACCTCGATCAGCACGATCGACAGTGTCAGCACCAGCGACCCGTAAGGGTCGCCCAGACGGTGCGCGAGCGCTTCGGCCTGCTTCACCACACCAAATGCGCACACGGTGATGACGGCGATAATCGCGGCGAGGGCGATGACTAGCACCGGCGAGGGCACTGGCGGTTCGAGCAGCGGGCCAGCAAACAGCAGCACACCGAACGCACCCCAACCAAGCACGATACGGGCGATATCAGTGGGAGAGACGAAGCGAAGTTGGACAGCTTGTGACATGGGCGTCTTTCTCCGAGCCGGAGTCGTCCCCGGATGAGAAAAAGGCAGCCGGGCCGTCCCGACCGACACGCGAGACTCACGTGCGCCTCACTATCCTAGTCGAACTGCCTGAACACTAGCCACGCAGCGAACACGACCCGGGGCCTGTCACTGTCATCCCTCACGATCCGGTGACAACAATCAACATGCGCGCGGCCAATCGAGTCCTGTCCATCGCAGTGCTCTAGGGCCAAGACTGACACGATCAGCGAGCCACGAGAACGCGGTGCTTGATCCACCTGTGTGCCAGCACCATCCGAGACCTCGACCCGACACACGCCATCAGTATCGCTGGATGAAGCTGCGTACCTCGCCAGCATGGACATTTCGTACGCTTCGAATAATTGCTGACGCCGGCAGGGTGAACGGCGATGGGTGTCTTCCCCGACTTCGACGGGCTCGGCGGCATCTGCGACCTCCGCGCCGTGGTCGGCGCGCTCCTGACGTTCGTCCTCATCGTCGCCGT
>CAZECO010000180.1:0-6271 GCA_964510455.1 uncultured Actinomycetes bacterium | reverse complement strand
CACATCCCCGCGGGGAAACGCGATCAGGCGATCAAAGTGACCCAACTCAGGTCAAACACAGGGGCGATCCGCCCACGCACCGGGTCCAGACAGCCAGCCGGTGCCTTCACACGCCCAGCCGGGGAGGAACAGTCGCCGGCGAGGCGCCCCCGAGCGGCAGCCCCGCCGTTGCCCGACGCACGCCGGCCCGCTCCCGCGCACCCCTGCCTGGGAGTGGGGCCGCAAGAGACCCAACCGCCGCGGAGGCGGCCTGCTGGGCAAGGCTCGGGCACGGCGGCGAATCCGCCGCCCACCGCACCGGCACCGCCACCCACTCCCCGCCGGATTCCGAAGCACCGCTTTGGCGTGTCCTGAGGGTGGGCTCCCGGCGGCCACTCGGGCGCAATCCGCCCACGCGACGGGTGCAAAGCCCCTCAAGCGGGTGCATCCTCGCGCCCGCCCGCAGCCGAGCCACGCCACGGCCGCCGCTGGACCTCCACCGCTGCGACGTGCCAAGAAGCCCGACAGAGCGACCGATGCCCCGGCGCACGCCAGCGGCAGCGGCACGCCAGCCCTAGCGCGCCACAATCCGGGACACCCCGCCCTCATTTTGTCGAAGATCCCCGCCGCAGAACAGCACCTCCTACCACCACGTCTGCCGGTGGCCCTACCCTCGAGGTGACGCCCGCAGCGCGGGGAGGATCACGCTCGGAGGTCGTTGTGCCGGTTGCCAGCCTGTTCGAGCAGCTCGAGCCGCTCCTGCAGCACGTCGCCAAGCCGATCCAGTACCTCGGGGGCGAGATCAACTCGGTCGTCAAGGACTGGGAGGCCAATCCCGTCCGCTGGGCGCTGTGCTACCCGGACGCCTATGAGGTCGGATCGCCGAACCAGGGGATGCAGATCCTCTACGAGGTGCTCAACGAGCGGCCGGGCACGCTGGCCGAGCGCGCCTATGCGGTGTGGCCGGACCTGGAGTCGCTGATGCGGGCCAAGGACGTCCCGGCGTTCACCGTGGACGCGCACCGGCCCCTGCGCGCCTTCGACGTGCTGGGCGCGTCCCTGGCTACCGAGCTGGGGTACACCAACCTGCTGACGCTGCTGGACCTTGCGGGCATCCCGCTGCACGCAGCGCAGCGCACGGCGGCCGATCCGCTGGTGATCGTCGGCGGCCACGCCGCGTTCAACCCCGAACCCATCGCGGACTTCATCGACGGGGCGGTGCTCGGCGATGGCGAGCAGGCCGTGCAGGCGATCAGCGACGTGGTCGAGGCGGCCAAGGCGGCGGGGCTGGACCGCCGGCAGACGCTGCACAGACTCGCGGCCACAGCGGGGGTGTACGTCCCCGGGTTCTACGACGTCGCCTACCAGGCCGACGGTCAGATCGCCTCGGTGCGGCCCAACCGGCCCGGCGTCCCGTTCCGGGTGCAGAAGCACACCCTGATGGACCTCGACGAATGGCCCTACCCCAAGGCGCCGCTGGTGCCGCTGGCCGAGACGGTGCACGAGCGGGCGTCGGTGGAGATCTTCCGCGGCTGCACCCGGGGCTGCCGGTTCTGTCAGGCGGGCATGATCACCCGTCCGGTGCGGGAGCGCTCGGCGGCGGTGCTGGCCCAGATGGTGGACACCAGCCTGCGCGCCACCGGGTTCGAGGAGGTCGGCCTGCTGTCCCTGAGCAGCGCGGACCATTCCGAGATCGCGGAGCTCGCCAAAGGGCTCGCGGACCGCTATGAGGGCAGCGGAGTCTCCCTCAGCCTGCCGAGCACCCGGGTGGACGCGTTCAACATCGAGCTGGCCGGGGAGCTGACCCGCAATGGCCGGCGCTCGGGCTTGACGTTCGCGCCGGAGGGCGGCAGCGAACGGATGCGCAAGCTGATCAACAAGATGGTCACCGAGGAGGACCTGATCCGCACGGTTGCGGCGGCGTACTCCTCCGGGTGGCGCCACGTGAAGCTGTACTTCATGTGCGGCCTGCCCACCGAGACCGACGAGGACGTGCTGCAGATCGCGCAGATGGCGGCACGGGTCATCCAGGCGGGCAGGCAGGCGTCGGGCAGGTCCGACATCCGCTGCACCGTCTCGATCGGCGGCTTCGTCCCCAAGCCGCACACCCCCTTCCAATGGGCGGCGCAGCTCGATCCGCAGGCCACCGACGAGCGGCTGCGGAAGCTGCGGGAGGCGATCCGGGCCAACCGCGAGTACGGCCGCAGCATCGGCATCCGGTACCACGACGGCCAGCCCGGCGCGATCGAGGGCCTGCTTGCCCGCGGCGATCGCAGGGTCGGTGCCGTCATCGAGCAGGTATGGCGCAGCGGAGGGCGGTTCGACGGCTGGAGCGAGCACTTCTCCTACCAGCGCTGGCTGGATGCTGCGGAACGCGTCTGGTCCGACCAGCCGATCAGCGTGGATTGGTTCACCACCCGCGAGCGCGGCGAATTCGAAGTGCTCCCATGGGACCATCTCGACTCGGGGCTGGACCGCGAGTGGCTCTGGGCGGACTGGGTGGCGGCGCTGTCGCAGACCGAGGTGGAGGACTGCCGCTGGACGCCGTGCTCGGCGTGCGGCGTCTGCGACGTGATGGACACCTCGATCCAGATCGGACCGACCGGCAAGACCTGGCTGCCGGTGCCCCCGATACCCGCGTTCGGGCCGCTGTGACCAAGCGCCAGCCGCCGCCGCGGGACTTCGCCCCGATCGCGGCCCGGTACCGCGTCTGCTACCGGAAGACCGGCCGGATGCGCTATGCCAGCGCACGGGACTTCCAGCGGGCGCTGGAGCGCGCGATCCGGCGCGGCGGAGTGCCCGTCGCGTTCTCGGCGGGATTCAGCCCGCACCCGAGGATCTCCTACACCAACCCGGTGGCCACGGGGGTGGCCAGCGATGCGGAGTACCTGGAGCTGGCGCTGACACAAGAGGTGTCCGTCGAGCGGCTCGCACAGGTGCTGGCTTCCGGATTGCCGTCCGGCTTCGAGGTGGTCGACGTCGTGCCCGCGGCGACCGGGGACTTCGCCGATCGATTGCAGGCCAGCGCATGGGAGATCGCGCTGCCCTCAGTCGCCCCCGACACGGCCCGCGCGGCCGTGCAGCGCTTCATGGCACTGGCGCACGCGCCGGTGGAGAGGCTGACCAAGCGCGGGCGGGCGAGCGTCGATGTCCGGTCGGCGATCACGTACGCAGACGTCGCCGACGATGGACTTGCCGTGGTAGGGGCCGAACCCTGTGCCATACTGCAGGTGGTTGTTCGACACGTCACACCGTCGGTACGACCAGTGGATGTTCTCGCCGCGCTCCAGCGAGCGGCCGAACTGCCACCGTCGCAGGCACCGAGGATCTGCAGACGTGCGCAGGGCCCGCTCAGCGCTGACGGTCGCACGATCAGCGACCCGATGGAACCGGATCGGCGGGCCGCATCCCGCGCCTGAACGGGCGGCGCAAGAACAGCGCTGACGCTTCGAACAGGCGGACAACAGGCTTCGCCGATCGGTCTGCACCGATCGGCCCGGGACAAGCTTCGTGCGGTGCATGCACCCGAGGCGCATAAGGAGTCGAGCGCATGCTCGAGGAGAACGAGACAACCGAATCCACCGACGGCGAGCCCGTGGGTGAGTCCGACGAGCAGCGCCGTCCGAGGGTGCGCCGAACCGCCAGCCGCGCCGCAGGGCCGCCGCCGGTCGTCGCCAACCCCTTCATCGTGACGGACCCGGCAGCCGGAGCGCCCGCGCCGACGGCCCCCCCGCCGGAAGCCCCGACATCCCCCGCGCCGCTGGTGGCAGCCCTCTTCCAGGTGCCGGAACTGCGCGCCGCGCCGATCCGTGCGGGGGCCGCCGACGACGAAGCGGGTGAAGCGAGCGACACGGAGCCGGGGGCGTCGCGCAGACGGGGACGCGGCCGCCGAGCCAAGAGCGCCGCGCCGACCGATGAGCCGCGCGAGACAGAAGATGCCGCAGAGCCCGCCGCCGAGCCGACCACTGCAGAGCAGGAGCCCGATGCCGGGAGCGAACCCGACGCCGAGGCCGACGCCGAGGCTGACGGCGAGGGTGCGCCGAGCACCCGGCGTCGCAGGCGGCGCAGGCGCGGTGCCGCGGGTGACGCCGATGGCGACACGGAGGAGCCGAACACCGTTACCAAGGTCCGCGCGCCGAAGGAGGCCGAGCCGGCAGACCGGGTGACCGGAGTCAAGGGCTCGACCCGGCTCGAGGCGAAGAAGCAGCGCCGCAGGGAGGGTCGGGAGGCCGGTAGAAGGCGGGCCCCGATCCTCACCGAGGCCGAGTTCCTGGCGCGCCGGGAATCGGTCGACCGGACGATGGTGGTCCGGCAGTCGCAGGACGTGACCCAGATCGCGGTGCTGGAGGACGGCATCCTGGTTGAGCATTACGTCGCCCGCGACGCGGGGTCGGCGGCGACCATGGTCGGCAACGTCCACCTGGGCCGCGTCCAGAACGTGCTGCCCAGCATGGAGGCAGCCTTCGTGGACATCGGCCGCGGCCGCAACGCCGTGCTGTACGCGGGCGAGGTCAACTGGGACGCGGCCGGGCTCGACGGCCAGCCTAAGCGGATCGAGTTCGCGCTGAAATCCGGCGACCCGGTCCTGGTGCAGGTGACCAAGGATCCGATCGCCCACAAGGGTGCGCGGCTGACCAGCCAGGTGTCCCTGCCCGGACGGTACCTGGTGTTCGTCCCGGACGGCTCCATGACCGGCATCAGCCGCAAGCTCCCCGATACCGAGCGGACCAGGCTGCGCGGCATTTTGAAGCGCACCGTCGCCGAGGACGTCGGCATCATCGTGCGGACGGCCGCGGAGGGGGTCAGCGAGGAAGAGTTGACCCGGGACGTCGCCCGGCTGACGAACACCTGGTCGGAGATCCAGCGCAAGGCGAAGTCCGCCTCGCCGCCGCAACTGCTGCACGCCGAGCCGGACCTGGCCATCCGGGTGGTGCGCGACATCTTCAACGAGGACATCAAGTCGCTGCAGGTCGCGGGCGACAAGGTTTGGCGCCAGATCAAGAGCTATGTCGATTCGGTGGCGCCGGACCTGTCCGAGCGGGTCAGCAAGTGGACCGGCAAGGACGACGCCTTCGCGCACTACCGCATCGATGAGCAGCTCGCCAAGGCGCTGGACCGCAAGGTCTGGCTGCCGTCGGGCGGGTCGCTGATCATCGAGCACACCGAGGCGATGACCGTCATCGACGTGAACACCGGCAGGTTCACCGGCCAGGGCGGCGATCTGGAAGAGACGGTGACCCAGAACAACCTGGAGGCCGCCGAGGAGATCGTGCGGCAGATCCGGCTGCGTGACATCGGCGGCATCATCGTCATCGACTTCATCGACATGGTGCTGGAGAACAACCGGGACCTCGTGCTGCGCCGCCTCGTGGAGTGCCTCGGGCGGGACCGCACCAAGCACCAGGTGACCGAGATCACCTCGCTGGGCCTGGCACAAATGACCCGCAAGCGGATCGGCGGGGGGCTGCTGGAGACCTTCAGCGAAGCATGCGAGGCATGCGGCGGCAGGGGAGTGCGGATCCACTTCGATGCCCATGGCACGCCGGGCACCGGTCGGCGCAAGCCGGTGAAGCCGATGGGCGCGCACGATCCGATCGAGACGATGATGCGCGCCGACGCCGACGCCGAGCCCGATGCGGAGTCCGGCGGGGACACGGCTGCGGCCGACGCCGCCGGCAGCCCGGTCGCCGACGACCTCGCGGATGCCGCCGACGACCTCGCCGAAACCGCCGAGGACTCGCTCTCCGACGACCTCGCGGATACCTCGGACAACCTCGAAGAGGTCCCCGAGCGCGACCCCTACATCGGCGACGACATGGAGTTCGAGCTCGAGGAGCCCCTGCGGCCGGACGCCGACGGCGAGCCTGAGCCCGCCGAACCGGAGGTCGTCCGCGTGGTGCCGGTGGGCGAAGCGGAGGCCGGGCCGCAGACGGTTGCCGTCGATGACCAGGGGTTCGATGAGCAGGGGGTCGATGAGCAGGGAGAGAAGGACCTAGTTTGACGGCCCTTCGGAATCTGGCGGGGAATCCGTGGGAGGGGTGCGCGGGGCCGGGGTGCCGCTCCCGCTGGTCGGCGTCGGGGCATCGGCCGCTGCGCAAAGGCGGGGCTGCGGCCCTACGGGTGCGTGGCCGGCCGCTGTACCTCCCCGGCGGGCGCGAGGAGGCCCGGCTGCCTCTGTGCACCCGCTGCGCGGCCCTGAGTCTGCACCCGGTCGGGTGCATCTACCGGCCACGGACCGCCGGAAACACCCCTCGGACTCAATTGATCAGCGCAACACCTGAAGCCGAAAATG
>CAZECO010000179.1:0-6311 GCA_964510455.1 uncultured Actinomycetes bacterium | reverse complement strand
GATGGTGATGATGCCGTTGGAGTGCAGCGCGTCGTCGGCGGCCTCGATCGTGACGTTGCCGCCCGCCACGGCCAGGGCGGCCTCGGCGACGATGCCCTTGGCGGAGGCTTCGGCGTCGCCGTCGGAGCCGGTCCTGATGCTCGTGTTTCCCCCAGTGACGACGGCGTCGGTGGCTGCCGCCAGCCCGTCGTCGCCCGCGGTGACGTCCAGCGTGCCGCCGGCGACCGCGATGAAGCCGGTGCCCTCGTCCTCCTCGTTGTCGGACTTCAGGCCATCGCCGGAAGCCGTCACGGTGACGTCGCCCCCCTCCATGACCAGATAGTCCTTGCCGCGGATGCCGTCGTCGACCGCGGTCACGGTGATCGTGCCGGAGGCGATGACCAGGCCGTCCTTGCTCGCGATCCCGTCGTTGGCGTTGCCGGTCACCGTCAACGATCCGTCGCCGCCGATCGTGAGGTCCGCGGTGCTGAACAGGGCGGCGTTCGGCTCATCGGTCTCGGCGTCCGGGTACACGTACCGACTCGCATCGGTGAGGGTGTTCTGCGTCCCCTCGGCCAGGATGATCGCGACCCCATCGGCGTCGGCGATGACCAGGGGCGAGCTGGTGCTGCTGACGAGATCGACCCCGTCCAGGACCAGCTGCACCAGGCCGCCGGACGCGCTGTCCACCACGACCTGGCCGTCGGACAGCTCCCCGGACAGCCGGTAGGTGCCCGGCGCGGTGATGGTGATGGTGCTGCCATCGACACTCACCCCGTCGCCGGTGGCGGATGCACCGTCGCCGGTGGCCTCAACCTCGACGACGTCCGCCTCGTCGTACTCCAGCAACGAGGCGGTGACCTCGACGTTGCCCGCGAGGATCTCCTGAGCTGTGCTGCCTGCGGAGGGCGCGACGGCGGCTGTGGTGTCGGCGGTCGCTTCGGTTCCGGATGCCGTGCCCGGGTCGTCCGCTGCGCAGCCGGCGAGCAGGACGGCGAGCAGCAGGGAGGGGATGAGGGCGGTGCGGGGTTTCATGGTCGTCCTTCGTGCATCAGAGGGGCACTGCGTCGAGGCGGCGCAGCGCGGGGGTCCACTTGTTGGCCGGGAGCCGCGGATTCAGCGCGGCCAGGGATGTCGCGTACTTGGAGATCGTGATCGGCCGCCGGCCCATGCCCCACAGCAGGCGGTCCATGGCGCAGGCGGAGCCGGGGGACTTCGTCTCGATGATCATCTGCCGCGGCAGGCGCATCGCATTGCCGGCGCAGTCCATGGCCACCAGGTCGGTGTCGATGGTCACCCGGACACGCTCGGCGGGCAGGAAGAGGGTCGTGCGCTGGTAGAACGTCGTCAGTTGCGGGGCGAGCTCGGCGACCAGGTCGCCTGGCAGGCGCGGCAGCGCGTGGAGGAACTGCCGCGCCTGCTCGTCCAGTGAGTCGGCGCTGTCGTGGGGTGTGCGGTGCTTGACGCTGCGGCCCCTGCCGTCCCGGATCTTGGCCTCCAGCCAGCATTCGCCGGTGTCGAGGTAGGTCCGGGTGCGCACCTTGAACCGGCGCGGGCGGCGGCGGGCGGCCATCAGGTAGCAGGTCAGGCCCGGGGTGTCGAAGTACATCGACCGGTAGCCGAAGTTCCGGCGGGATCCGATCTGCAGCACCAGGGCCTGCGGACCGATACCGGCAACGATCGCAGGCAGCTCGCCGGCCGGCAGGAGGTACTTGCGGTCGACGCGGTCCTGCAGGTTCCCCCGAGCGATCAGGGTGGCCAGATCGATCGCGGGGAGGTCCGCCAGCCGCGAGGTGCCAGTCATGGGCAGGTCCAGTTCGATGCTCATCCGTCAGACCTCCATCGCGGCCGGCTGGGGGAGCGGGGCTGCCGCGGTCCGCGCATCGAAGTGGACGTCCACCGTGGTGGTGTCGTTGACCAGGTCGAGCTTGCGGACCACGACCTTGCGGACACCGGCGCCGAGCAACTGTTCGAGGTGGGCCACAAGCGCGGTCTCGTCGGTGATCGCCCGGTCCAGGTGGACCAGCTGGCTGCGGCTGCGCCCAAGCAGCCGCGGATGATCGCCGACGACCATGACGGCCACGATCAGCGCCATCAGTCCCACTGAGGTCTGCGGATCGGTGAGGCCGAGGCCGCCGATCAGGCCGAGGGCGAGAGCGGCGAAGTAATAGGCGACCTCCTGCTGGCCGAGCTCGTCGGAGCGCAGCCGGATGATCGACAGCACGCCGAACAGGCCCAGGCCCAGTCCGACGCCGACCTCCACCGACGCCAGCGTGTGCGCCACCGCGAGCACCCCGATGTTGACGCCGAGATACGCGGCGACCAGGTCGCGGCGGCGGTGGCGGGGGTAGAACACCGCGAACACCAGCACGGTGATGGCGACGAGATCGGCCAGGAAGATCAGGTTCATGAGGGACTCCTCGGGTGGGCTGCATGACCAGAGTTCCTGGCGAACCTGTGCGGTCCCTGTGAACTGGCAGGGAGCGGCCTGTGCATCGGCGGCGTGATCGAAGGCGTGAACCCCGGCAGCGCGTCCGAGCCGCGAACCGGCCTACGGGCTCAAGCTTCGCGCCGTCCGACACCTCCGCCGCACCAGCGGCCCAGCAGGGACGCGGCGTACGGGTCGGGCTGGCGAGCCCCGTGCATCGTGCCGTCGATCGGGCATCGGCGCTGGGATGTCCTCAGCCTGGGAAGATTGCCCGGCGGCCGTCCAGTACTGCAACTCTGCGTCGATCTCCGGCCAGGTCCGCCCGTCGTGCCGCTGCTGGCGACCAGCGTCAAGGTCGCGGCGGGATGTTGGTGTTGATATGGAAGAAGTTGTCGGGGTCGAACTGCTTCTTCACGGCGACGAGACGGTCGAATTTGGCGGGGCCGAAGATGTCCCTGGGGTGGATGGCACGATGCCCGTCGCCCTCCCGCCCCTGGAAATTGGTGTAATGGCCGCCGGTGGAGAAGGGCGCCATTTCTGCCGACATGCCTCGTACGAATGCCGTGCGGGCGGCGTCGTCGGCCGAGTCGTTCCAGAAGCCGTAGATGTTGAGCCAGAAGCGGGCCGACCGGTTGGGAAACGGTGTCGCATCCTCCGGCACGCGGCTGAAGGCGCCACCGAGATGGTGGACGTCGAAGGCGGTGCCGATCCACGCCTGCTCGGCGCCGCGCCGCGCCAGCACGTCGATGACCTCATCGTCGAGCTGCTCGAACGAGGTGTTGCGCCAATACGCCCGCACGCCCTTGGCGAACGCGGGATCGAAGGCCGACTGCCAGTCCAGCCAGCTGACGTCCCCGACCTCCTCGTCGTCCGGCGGGGCAAGGCCGCGCAACCGCGCCACGAGCGCCTCACCGGCGGCGCGGTCCGGGGAAGCCCAGGCGAAGCCGATGAGCAGCAGCGGCTGGTCGCCCATCTCGAACATGGGTGGCGGGGTCAGGGTGGTCGTGATCGCCGTCATCTCGTCGGGCAGGTCCCTCGTCCACTCCTCGAACGCCGCCCACGCCGGCCGCATCCGGTCCAGTCCGTAGACGAAGTTGCCGCCGAACACCTCAGGACCGTGGGGGCGGGCGCGGAACACGAATGCAGTGACCACGCCGAAGTTGCCGCCTCCGCCGTGCAGCGCCCAGAACAGCTCCCGGTTCTCATGCTCGCTCGCCGTGATCGCCTCGCCATCGGCCGTCACCAGATCGACCGACAGCAGGTTGTCCGCCGCGAGCCCGTAAGGCCTCGTCAGCCAGCCGACGCCTCCGCCGAGGGTCAGCCCGGCGATGCCGGTGCCCGACACCACCCCGATCGGGACGGCCAGTCCGTGCGGCAGCGTCGCCTCATCGATGTGGCGCAGGGTGGCACCCGCCTCGACGCTGACCGTGCGCGCGTCCGGATCAACCGTGACAGCTGCCAGACCGCCCAGATCGAGGACCACCCCGCCTTCGACCGTGCTGTTCCCCGCGACGTTGTGCCCGCCGCCTCTGATCGCCAGGTCGAGCCCGCGATCCCTGCAGTATGCGATGGTGGGGGCGATATCGGCCACGCTGGCCGCACGCACCACTGCCGCCGGTCGCCGGTCGATCATCGCATTCCACACGGCTCGTGCCTCGTCGTACAACGCGTCGCCGGGGGAGAAGACTGTCCCCGCCACGTGGGTGCGGAGTTCGTCGGCCGCGAAACCGTGCGCAGTTGTGTCAGCCATGGGTGACCCTCCTTCGAGGCGCCCCTCACCCATAGGAGACATCTGCGAGGCGCCCGGTCAGGTGAAAGCGGCTCGATGGCGGGCCTTCTCGCCTCCTAGCGACAATCCTGGCACGCGCGCCGCTGGTGTTGCCGCGCGTCGCGGCTCCGGTCGGAGACGGGCCGCATCGAGCCCAGGGCTACTGCTCCTCGGCGAAGAACTCGCGGATGGCCTGGTGCGTCTGATCGGGCGCCTCGAGCTGGGGGACGTGGCCGCAGCCCAGCTCCAGGTGGCGCGCCGACGGCAGGGCCTTGGCCACATGCTTTCGGAAGCCGATGGGGACCAGCTGGTCGTGGTGGCCCCACACGAAGAGCGCCGGCGGTTCCAGGCCGGCGAGCCTCGGCCACAGCCCCTGATCGCCGTGGGGCTCGTCGAGGTAGATGTTGCGGGCGGCTTCGTAGAAGGCGACCCGGCCGCGCGGCGTCAGATAGGAGCGGAGGAACTCATCGACCCCCGCGGCCGACCAGCCGTCACGGCCGCCGGGCACCAGGCTGCGCACGATCTGGTCGGTGATCACCCGGGGGGCGGGCTGGAGCAGGCCGAGCTTGGGCAGCGGGGCCCGCAGCAGCCACTGCCAGCGCCGGTCGCGCAGCCAGGCCAGCGCCGGGGCCAACAGGGCGATCCGCCGGACTCGTTCCGGGTAGAGCAGGCCGGTTTCGATGGCGACGCGTCCGCCCAGGCTGTTGCCGATCAGATGGGCGCGCTCGATGCCCAACCAGTCGAGCAGCTCGATCACGGCCTTGGCGAAGTACGCGGCGTCGTATGAAGCGGTGAGGGGCTTGACGGATTCCCCGAAGCCGGGCATATCGAACGCGATCATCTGCCAGTCGTCGGACAGCGCCGCCACTGTCGGCAGGAACGAGATCTTGGTTGCCCCCAGTCCGTGGATGCAGACAACGGGATCCCCTTCGCCGGACGACAGCGTCGAGATGCCGCCCAACCGCGTATCCACCGTCGAGAAGCTCAGCCGGCCCCGCTCGGCGATGCCGCTGGTGGCTGCCAGGAACCCGACACCGAGATGGAGGTTGCGCCGTACGGTGAGCTTGCCCGTGCGGAATGCCGCCATGCCGCCGGAGATGTCGTCGGCGATCCGCTGCCAGGTCTGGGCGTCGGCGCTGAGCCGCGCGTCGTAGTGCGGGCCGTCGGCGGGGTGCAGGTCGATCCCCTCGTGGGAGATCGCCGCGTCCCACTCGCGATCGCCGCGGACGGACAGCCGGATCACTGCCGAGCCGCGGGGGGCGTCGAAGACCGCCGGGTCGAACCGCAGGACCAGGGTGCGAAGGGACAAGGGGGGCACGTCACGCCAGCTGGCGATCACCGCCGACCCGGACTTCTCGTCTTCGGATGTATGCACAAGGCGAGCGTACGACGCGCAGGCGCTGGCCGCCCGAAGAGGCGGTGCGTGTCCGCGGCAACGGCCGACCGGGCTGCAGCGATGTCGAGGACGGGGTTGGTCGCCCCGAACTGGCGCGGCAAGCGTCCACGACAGACACGGCAGCATCGCCCAACCGACCCCCATCAGGGCGACCGTGGCCTGCTCGCGCCGAAGGGAGTGCGACGATGGCAGGACCGGGGGATGCGGTAGGGACGAGGAAGGGTTGCGATGGCCGATGAGGCACCTCGGCGGGCGCGTGCCGCGATCGACGCCAGCGGCATCCCGTATGAAGCGACGGTGCACGGCCCCGTCTCGAACCTGGCGGAGGCCGCGGCAGCCAGGGGTCTGGCCGAGCACCAGGTGATCAAGACAATCGTCGTGCGGCGCACCGACGACGACTTCCTGTTCGTGCTGGTCCCCGGAGGGCGCGCGATCAGTTGGCCGAAGCTGCGGACGCTGCTCGCGGTGACCCGGCTGTCGATGCCGAGCGCCGACGTGGCCCTCGCGGTCACCGGGTACGCCAGGGGCACCATCACACCGTTCGGATCGCTGCACGCGTGGCCGGTGATCGCCGACGCGGCGATCCCGGCAGGACCGGTGTCGATCGGCGGCGGCGCGCACGGCACCGCGTTCACGGTGGACTCGGCGGACCTCATCCTCGCCCTGGATGCCCGGGTGGCGGATGTGACGCAGCCGCAGGCGTAGGAGGAGGCTGATCCGGTCTCGACGCCGTCTGACGG